>NZ_CADFDY010000008.1:0-448385 GCF_902833095.1 Burkholderia sp. BCC1208
CCCACCCCCACCACCCGCGCGAAAACTCTCTCAAATCCCGACCAAAAGCTGCGCAGTTTTTCTCGCTGCCCGCCGGTCCGAGCAAGATGAGGAAAAACATTCTCGGCTGCGCGCGAAAAAATAGAGCCATTCGCTGCCGGCCCCCGGCGTCATCCGACGCCCCGTCGCGCGCGGCCCAGAACAGCACAATCCGGAGACTTCCCCCCATGACCGCCCGCCTGCCCGTCGACGGCACGCCTGCCCTGTCCGACTACCGCCTGACCGACAACCTGACCGCGACGCGCGGCCGGATCTTCCTGACCGGCACGCAAGCGCTGGTCCGCCTGCTGCTGATGCAGCGCACGGTCGACGCCGAACTGGGGCTCGATACGGCCGGCTTCGTCAGCGGCTATCGCGGCTCGCCGCTCGGCATGGTTGACCAGCAGCTGTGGAAGGCGAAGAAACTGCTCGACGCGAGCGGCGTGCGCTTTCTGCCCGCGATCAACGAGGAGCTCGGCGGCACGGCCGTGCTCGGGACGCAGCGCGTCGAGGCCGACCCCGAGCGCACGGTCGAAGGCGTGTATGCGATGTGGTACGGCAAGGGTCCGGGCGTCGATCGCGCGGGCGACGCGCTGAAGCACGGCAACGCGTACGGTTCGTCGCCGCACGGCGGCGTGCTGGTCGTCGCGGGCGACGACCATGGCTGCGTGTCGTCGTCGATGCCGCACCAGAGCGACTTCGCGATGATGGCGTGGCACATGCCGGTCGTGAACCCGTCGAACATCGCCGACATGCTCGAATTCGGCCTGTACGGCTGGGCGCTGTCGCGCTACTCGGGTGCGTGGGTCGGCTTCAAGGCGATCTCGGAAACGGTCGAGTCGGGCTCCACCGTCGACCTCGATGCATTGCAGACGCGGTGGCCGGCGCCGGAAGGCTTCGCGCCGCCCGCGGGCGGCCTGCACAATCGCTGGCCCGACCTGCCGAGCCTCACGATCGAGGCGCGCCTCGCGGCGAAGCTTGACGCGGTCCGCCATTTCGCGCGCGCCAACAGCATCGACAAGTGGATCGCGCCGAGCGCGCAGGCGAACGTCGGGATCGTCACCTGCGGCAAGGCGCACCTCGACCTGATGGAAGCGCTGCGCCGCCTCGACCTGACGGTCGCCGATCTCGACGCGGCCGGCGTGCGGATCTACAAGGTCGGCCTGTCGTATCCGCTCGAAATGACACGCGTCGAGACCTTCGTCGGCGGGCTCGCCGAAGTGCTGGTGATCGAGGAGAAGGGCCCGGTCATCGAGCAGCAGATCAAGGACTACCTGTACAACCGCACCGAAGGCGCGCGCCCGCGCGTGCTCGGCAAGCATGACGCCGCCGGCGCGTGCCTGCTGTCCGAGCTCGGCGAGCTGCGTCCGTCGCGCATTCTGCCCGTGTTCGCCGAGTGGCTCGCGCGGCACAAGCCGGCGCTCGACCGCCGTGAGCGCGTCGTCGATCTCGTCGCGCCGCAGATCCTGTCGAACGAGGCCGATGCGGTGAAGCGCACGCCGTATTTCTGCTCGGGCTGCCCGCACAACACGTCGACGAAGGTGCCGGAAGGCTCGATCGCGCAGGCCGGCATCGGCTGCCACTTCATGGCGTCGTGGATGGAGCGCGACACCACGGGCCTGATCCAGATGGGCGGCGAGGGCGTCGATTGGGCCGCGCACGCGATGTTCACCCACACGAAGCACGTGTTCCAGAACCTCGGCGACGGCACCTACTTCCACTCGGGCATCCTCGCGATCCGCCAGGCGGTCGCCGCCAAAGCGAACATCACGTACAAGATCCTCTACAACGATGCGGTCGCGATGACGGGCGGCCAGCCGGTCGACGGCAGCATCTCGGTGCCGCAGATCGCGCGGCAGGTCGAGGCGGAAGGCGTGTCGCGCTTCGTCGTCGTGTCGGACGAACCGGAGAAGTACGACGGCCATCACGGGCTTTTTCCGAAGGGCACGACGTTCCATCACCGCAGCGAGCTCGACGCGGTGCAGCGCGAATTGCGCGAGACGCCGGGCGTCACCGTGCTGATCTACGACCAGACCTGCGCGGCCGAGAAGCGCCGTCGCCGCAAGAAGGGCGAATTCCCCGACCCGGACAAGCGCCTGTTCATCAACGACGCGGTGTGCGAAGGCTGCGGCGACTGCGGCGTGCAGTCGAACTGCCTGTCGGTCGAACCGCTCGAGACGCCGCTCGGCCGCAAGCGCCGCATCGATCAGTCGTCGTGCAACAAGGACTATTCGTGCGTGAACGGCTTCTGCCCGAGCTTCGTGACGGTCGAAGGCGCGGCGCTGAAGAAGGCCGCCGGCGCCGCATTCGACGAAGCGGCGCTCGCCGCGCGCGTCGACGCGCTGCCGGTGCCGGCGACGCACCTCGACGCGGCGCCGTTCGACATGCTCGTGACGGGCGTCGGCGGCACCGGCGTCGTGACGGTCGGCGCGCTGATCAGCATGGCCGCGCACCTCGAAGGCAAGAGCGCATCGGTGCTCGACTTCATGGGCTTCGCGCAGAAGGGCGGCTCGGTGCTGTCGTTCGTGCGGATCGCGTCGAGCGACCGCTGGCTGAACCAGGTGCGCATCGATACGCAGCAGGCCGACGTGCTGCTCGCGTGCGACATGGTCGTCGGGGCGAGCGCCGAAGCGCTGCAGACGGTGCGTCACGCGCGTTCGCGCATCGTCGTCAATACGCACCGGATCCCGAATGCGTCGTTCGTGCAGAACCCCGACGCGAACCTGCATGCGGATGCGCTGCTCGAGAAGATGCGCCACGCGGCCGGCGACGGCTATCTGTCGAGCTGCGACGCGCAGGCGCTCGCCGCGAAGTTCCTCGGCGATTCGATCGGCGCGAACATCCTGATGCTCGGCTACGCGTGGCAGCTCGGCCTCGTGCCGGTGTCGCTCGCCGCGATGATGCGCGCGATCGAGCTGAACAACGTCGCGGTGCCGATGAACAAGCTCGCGTTCTCGATCGGCCGGATGGCGGCCGGCGACGCGGCGGGCCTCGACGCGTTGTGGAACGCGCGGCATACGGTGGCCGCGCAAGCCGCGCCGGAGACGCTCGCCGAGCTGATCGCCGATCGCGAAGCGCGCCTCGACGCATACGGCGGCGCGCGCTACGTCGAGCGCTACCGTGCGCTGGTGAACGCGGCGCGCGCGAAGGGCGACGACGCGCTCACGCGCGCGGTCGCGACGACGTTCTACCGGCTGCTCGCGGTGAAGGACGAATACGAAGTCGCGCGGCTGTACACGGACGATGCGTTCCGCACGGCGCTCGAAGCGCAGTTCGAAGGCGTGCCGGGCCACGCGTACCGCGTGAAGTTCAACCTCGCGCCGCCGACGGTCGCGAAGGCCGGCAGCGACGGCAGTACGCCGAAGAAGCGCGTGTTCGGCCAGTGGATGTGGCCGGTGTTCGGCATGCTTGCGCGTGTGCGCGGCCTGCGCGGCACGTGGCTCGATCCGTTCGGCCGCACGGTCGAGCGCAAGATGGAGCGCGCGCTGGCCGACGATTACGAGACCACGCTCGCGCGTGCGTTCGCCGCGATGACGGCCGGCAATGCGGCGCAGGTCGTGCAACTGGCCGACCTGCATGCCCGCGTGCGCGGCTTCGGTCACGTGAAGGTGCGCAACCTCGCCGGCGTGAAGCGTGCGGAACGCGAGCTCGCGTTGCAGCTCGGCATCGACGCGGCGACGAGCGCGGCCGTGCAGCACGCGCTCGACGAGATGAAGGGCGCGGGGATGCTGAAGGGGATTCCGGTCGTCGTCGCGAAGTAACGCCGCGGCAGGCGGATGTGAAAACGGCGACGCCGGTGCGTCGCCGTTTTTTTGCCTCTCGGGCGGCTGCGCGCCGGCCGCGGCCGATCGTTCAAAGAATGCCTTTCTTGCGCGTCGACAGCGCGGTTTCCGACAGGTCGATCTCGCGAAGCAGCTTCGTCAGCGTCTCGTCGGAAATCTTGCTGTCGGTGCGCAGCCGGTACAGCGCCGAGCGTTCCGCGCGCACGGCCGCGATCCGCATCTGCAATTCCATCGTTTCGGATTGCTTCGCTTGCGCGCGCGGCGTGGGGCCGTCCTCGGCCAGCGCGGCCAGCCGGCGGCGGTACTGGTCCATCACGCGTGCGGAGATGTCCGCGCAGCGCGCCGCGCCCGATTCGTCGAGGTCGGCCGAGATCGCGTCGTGCGACGCGTCGATCGCACGGATCGCGGCCTGCGCGGCGGCCGAGCGTGCGATGCGCTCCTCGTCGCCGAGCGCGTTGCGCGTCGATCGCACGCCGCGCAGCAGCAGCGGCAGGCCGATCACCGCGACGATCAGCGAGCCCAGGATCACGGCCGACGCGATGAAGACCGCGGTGTCGCGGCCCGGCAGCGGCGCGCCGTCGGACAGCGCGACCGGGATCGACAGCACGCCCGCGAGCGTGACCGCGCCGCGCACGCCGCCGACCGTCATCACCGCGATCGTGCGCACGCCGGCCATCGTGCCGGCGAGGCCGTGGCGCGCCGCGCGGCGGCTCGCGAACCAGCGCAGCAGCCATACCCACAGGAAGCGGATCGCATACAGCGCGAGCATCATCGCGCACACGTTGAAGATCATGCGGCCGACCAGCGCGTCGCTCGTATGGTGCGCGTCGACGAGCGCGCGGCCGATGATGTGCGGCAACTGCAGTCCGAGCATGATGAAGACCATGCCGTTGAACACGAACTCGATCATCGCCCACGTGCTTTCGGCGCGCACGCGCGACGCGACGGTGCTTTTGCGCGAAAAGCTCGTGTAATTCATCATCATCCCGGCCGATACGGCCGCGAGCACGCCCGACAGGTCGAGGTGCTCGGCGAACAGGTAGGCCGCGAACGGCACCAGCAGCGTCATCACGATGCCGGGGGCCGGGTCGCCTTCCTGCTCGGCATTCAGGAAGCGCGTCGACAGCGCGCTGAACACCCACGACACGATCGCTCCCGTCGCGAGCCCGCCGGCCGCGACGATCACGAACGTGAGCGACGCGGCGCGCAGCGAGAACACGCCTGTCAGCGCGGCCGCGATCGCGAACTTCAGCGCGACGAGGCCCGACGCGTCGTTCATCAGCGCCTCGCCTTCGAGGATGTGCATCAGTTGCGGCGGAATGCGCCCCTTGCCTGCGATGCCGGACAGCGCGACCGCATCGGTCGGCGACAGCACCGCCGCGAGCGCGAACGCGATCGGCAGCGGCAACTCGGGAATCAGCCAATGCGCGAAGTAGCCCACCGCGAGTACCGTCATGAACACGAGGCCGAACGCGAGCATCAGGATCGCGCGGCGCTGCAGGTAAAGCTCGCGTTTGGGAATTCGCCAGCCGTCCGCGAACAGCAGCGGCGGAATGAACAGCAGCATGAAGATTTCAGGGTCGAACGTGACGTGCAGGTTCAGCTTCGGCCACGCGAGCATCGCGCCGAACGCGATCTGCATCAGCGGCAGCGGCAGTTGCAACGGCAGGAGGCGCGTGACGGCGCCGGACAGCGCGACGGTCAGCAGCAGAATGAGGACTGTGAAGACGATTTCCATCGATACGGCGGATAGGCAGAATGAAACGGTCGTACGGAGTGTAGCGTGCCGACGTGACGGATGCGCTCGAGCGGCCGGTGCGTGCGCACGGAAATGGTGCGTCGATGGTGCGCCACGATGGTGCGGCGGCCCGGCGCGGCCGCGCGGCGCGAGGTTCCGCGCACCTTGCACGGAGCTTGCTTGAAGGTGGGCAGCCGCCCGGCCCGAGCCGGGCAACCGAGGGTCCAACCATGACATTGCGCGCGCCGTCCCGTTCGTCGTTTCGTTCGGCGGACGTCGCGTTCGACCGCATCACCAGGAGAAGGGCATGACGATCGTGCAACAGGAGCGTCCGGCCGCCGCGTCGCCGTACCGGTTCGAGCGGGAGATGAGCTCCGGCTTCGAACGGCTGGCGACGCAGCACCGCGACCTGACGCTCACGACCGTGTTCCAGCCGATATTCAGCCTGTCGCACCAGCGTGCGGTGGGCTACGAGGCGCTGCTGCGCGCGCACGATGCGCTCGACCGCCCCGTGTCGCCGCTCGACGTGTTCGGCGAAGCCGCGCGCCGGGGCGAACTGCTGCAGATCGACCGGCTCGCGCAGGCGCTGCATCTGGAGAACTTCGCGCTGCTCGGCGCGGAGCGCGAGTGGCTGTTTCTCAACGTCCATCCGGGCGTGCTCACGGATCCGTTCCAGGCGGCCGCGCTGCTCGCGAACCTGAAGCGGCTCGGCATGCCGCCGCGGCGTATCGTGCTCGAAGTGCTCGAACAGCGCGCGGACGACGTCGAGCGGCTCGCGGAGGCCGTGCGCGAATTCCGCACGCACGGCTTCCTGATCGCGCTCGACGATTTCGGCGCGGGCCACTCGAACCTCGAGCGGATCTGGCAGCTGAACCCGGACATCGTGAAGCTCGACCGGATCATGCTGTCGCACGCGGCGCACCGTACGGGGCTCACCGCGATCCTGCACGGGCTCGTGACGTTGTTGCACGAGGCCGGCAAGCTGGTGCTCGTCGAAGGGATCGAGACCGAGCACGAAGCGCAGATCGCGCTGTCGTGCGAGGCCGATTTCGTGCAGGGCTACTACTTCGGCCGGCCCGCGCCGGGGCTGCCCGACAGCGCGGCCGCGACCGGCTGCATCGGCGAGCTGACCGAGCGCTTTCGTCAGCAGACCGAAGCGCGCGAGCGGCGCGACACGCAGCGGCTCGCACCGTACCTGCGCGCGTTCGAACGTGCGGCCGAGCGCCTCGAGGCCGGCGAGCCGCTCGACGAGGTGTGCTGGAACTTCCTCGCGCTCGACGCGGCCGCGCGCTGTTTCCTGCTCGACGCGCAGGGCCGGCAGTCGGGCCGCAACCTCGTGCTGCGCGCCGATCGCGCGCTGGCCGAGGCGCGCTTTTCGCCGCTCGCGGACGCGCAGGGCGCGAACTGGCTGCGCCGGCCGTATTTCCGCTCGGCGATCGCCGAACCGGGGCGCGTGCAGGTGACGCGGCCGTACCTGTCGATCAACGAGGCGCAGCCGTGCGTGACGCTGTCGGTGGCCGTGCGCGTCGGCGATGCGCAGCGCGTGCTGTGCGGCGATATCGACTGGAGCGACGACGACGCCGAAGCGGCGTAGGGACGCACGGCTTGCACCGGCGATCGTCGACATGATGCAGCCGCAGGGCGCGCACTTCAGCGCGCGGATGTTCAGGTTCGTGCCCGGCGCCGCGGTGACGGCGTTGTCCGCACTGGTCGGCATCTGGCTCGTGCGGCGCGGCTGAAGGACGCGGCCGACGTATTCGACCGACATACGCGGCCGCCGGGGCGCTGGCGTCCGTCACGCGGCTCGGCTAGGATGCGCGAATTGTCCAGACGATTCGCGGGCCGCCCATGAACCGACACGCCGCTTCTTCCGTTCTCCTCGAAGTGATCGCCACGACCGTCGGCGATGCAAAGGCTGCCGCCCGCGCGGGCGCCGACCGCCTCGAACTCGTGACCGCGATCACCGAAGGCGGGCTCACGCCGAGCGTCGGGCTGATCGAGGCCGTGGTGGCCGCCGTGCCGATTCCCGTCAACGTGATCGTGCGTCCGCACAGTCGCTCGTTCGTCTACGACGCCGACGACCTGCGCGTGATCGAGCGCGACGTGCGTGCGGCCGTCGCCGCCGGCGCGAACGGCGTCGTGTTCGGCGCGCTCGATGCGCGCGGCGACGTCGATCTCGGTGCGCTGGCCCGCATCGCGGCCGCCGCCGACGGGCGCGCGCTCACGTTCCACCGCGCGTTCGACGTCGCGCGCGATCTGAACGCCGCGTTCGACGCGCTGCTGCGCGTACCGGCCGTCACGTCCGTGCTGACGTCGGGCGGCCATCCGTCGGTGCTCGATGCGGTCGCGACGATTACGCGGCTCGTGCGGCAGGCGGCGGGCACGACCTGCACGGTGCTGGCCGGCTCGGGGCTCACGATCGACGCGGTCGGCGATTTCGTGCGCGCCACCGGCGTGCGCGCGGTGCATTTCGGCTCGGGCGTGCGGCCGCGCGGCGAGGTGCTGGCGCCCGTCGACGAGCAGCGCGTCGAACGCGTGCGCGCGGCGCTCGACGGCGCGGCGTCGCACGTGTGATGCCGCCGCTCGCGCACCGTCGCGTATTTCGTACGAACCGGGTTTTTCGGCACACGTTCAAAGAGCCACGGGCGATGGGCGGCGCGGGCCGAGCGCGCGCCGCGAGCACATAAAAAAACCGGGACGTATCCCGGTTTTTTTGCGACGCATGAACTTGCCGTGTGCTTACACGCTCTCCGCCAGCGCATCGGCCTGGCTCGCGCGAATCCCGAGGCGCTCGAACAGCGCACGGTCGCGCTGCGTCTGCGGGTTGCTCGTCGTCAGCAGCTGGTCGCCGTAGAACATCGAGTTCGCGCCCGCGAGGAAGCACATCGCCTGCATCGCGTCGTCGAGCTGCTCGCGGCCGGCCGACAGACGCACGACCGCCTTCGGCATCGTGATGCGCGCGACCGCGATCGTGCGCACGAATTCGAACGGATCGAGCGGCGCGGTGCCTTCGAGCGGCGTGCCTTCGATCGCGACGAGGTTGTTGATCGGCACCGATTCCGGATACGGGTTCAGGTTCGCGAGCTGCGAGATCAGGCCCGCGCGCTCGCGGCGCGATTCGCCCATCCCGATGATGCCGCCGCAGCACACGTTGATGCCCGCGTCGCGCACGCGGTCGAGCGTGTCGAGACGATCCTGGTACGTGCGCGTCGAGATCACCTGGCCGTAGAACTCCGGCGACGTGTCGAGGTTGTGGTTGTAGTAGTCGAGGCCCGCGCTGGCGAGCTGCTGCGCCTGTTCGTCCTCGAGCATGCCGAGCGTCATGCAGGTCTCGAGGCCGAGTTCCTTCACGCCGCGCACCATTTCGGTCAGCGCCGGCATGTGGCGCTCCTTCGGGTTGCGCCACGCGGCGCCCATGCAGAAGCGGCTGGCGCCGTTCGCCTTCGCCGCGCGCGCGGCGTCGAGCACCGTGTCGACGTCCATCAGCTTCTCGGCCTTCAGACCCGTGTCGTGATGCGACGACTGCGAACAGTAGCCGCAATCTTCCTCGCAGCCGCCCGTCTTGATCGACAGCAGCGTCGACAGCTGCACCGCGTTCGCGTCGAAATGCTCGCGATGCACCTGCTGCGCGCGGAACATCAGGTCGTTGAACGGCAGCTCGAACAGCGCGACGACGTCGGCGACGCGCCAGCGTTGCGGGGCCGGTGCAGCCACGGGAATCGCGTCGGGTTGCACGGCGGCGGTCTGGGCTTGGGTCATTTCGTTTTCCTGTCCTGGGCGGAATTTGGGGGATCGGTTGGTCAATGCCGCGCGGCGCGCAGCGACTCGACGAGCGCGGCGATGTCGAGCATCGCCGCGGCGGATTCGGGGGCGGCCGGCGTCATGTGCGCGATGCGGCCGAGGAGCGGCGCACGGTGCTCGCGCGCGAGCCAGTCGCGGATCGTCGCGACGTTCTCGTCGGCGAACGACATGGCCGGGTCGACGTGGTTGGCGACCCAGCCCGCGAGCGTGAGGCCGCGCTGGCGAATCGCATCGGCCGTCAGCAGCGCGTGGCTGATGCAGCCGAGCCGGACGCCGACGACGAGCACGACGGGCAGGCCGAGCGCGACCGCGAGATCGGCGGTGTCCTGCGTGTCGTTCAACGGCACGCGAAAACCGCCGACGCCTTCGACGACGACGACGTCCGCGCGCGTCAGCGCTTCGCGATGGCATGCGACGATCGTGTCGAGGTCGAGCGTCACGCCTTCCCGCGCGGCGACGATGTGCGGTGCGGCCGGCGCTTTCAGCAGGAACGGCGTGCGCAGCTCGGGCGGCAGCACGACGTTCGCGGCGGCGTCGAGCTGGTCCGCATCCTCGTTGCGCCACACGCCGTCGCGTTCGTACGCGCCGGCCGCGACCGGCTTCAGCGCGGCCGCGCGCAGGCCGTGCCGCGCGAAGCCGTGCAGCATCGCGGCCGAGACGAAGGTCTTGCCGATTTCGGTGTCGGTGCCGGTGACGAAGACGGAAAGCGGGGCGGTGCTCATGCGGCTGCCTCGCTGGCTTCGATCAACGCGGCTTCGAGCCGTGCGAGATCGTCGAACGAATGCGCGGCCGACAGAGACACGCGCAGCCGCGACGTGCCGGCCGGCACCGTCGGCGGCCGGATCGCGGGCACCCACAGGCCGTGCGCGTCGAGCGCGCGCATCGCCGCGAGCGTCGCGTCGTTGCCGCCGATCACGAGCGGCTGCACGGCCGTGTGCGAATCGACCGGCTGCCAGCGCGTGTTGCGCAGCAGCGTGCGCGTGCGTTCGATCAGCGCGGCGAGGTGCGCGCGGCGCGCGTCGCCTTCGTCGCCCGCGATCACCTTCAGGCTGGCCGATACCGCATGCGCGACGGCCGGCGGCGCGGCAGTCGTGAAGATGTAGCTGCGCGCGCGCTGGATCAGCCATTCGATCACGGTTTCATGCGCGATCACGAAGGCGCCGGCGACGCCGGCCGCCTTGCCGAGCGTGCCGACGTACACCAGATGCGGCGAACGCAGTGCGGCGGCCGCGAGCGCGCCGCGGCCCTGCGGGCCGAGCACGCCGAAGCCGTGCGCGTCGTCGACGACGAGCCACGCGCCATGGCGTTCGGCCAGCGCGACGAGTTCGGCGAGCGGGGCGAGATCGCCATCCATGCTGAACACGGTATCGCTGACGATCAGCTTCGTTTCGGCGTCCGACGCGTCGAGCAGCGCGGCGAGCGCGGCCGTATCGGCGTGCGGATAGACCTGCACGTTCGCGCGCGACAGCCGCATGCCGTCGATCAGCGAGGCGTGGTTCAGTGCGTCGGAAAAGATCGTCGCGCCCTTGCCGGCGAGCGCCGTCATCGCGGCGAGGTTCGCCATGTAGCCGGTGCTGAAGTACAGCGCGCGCGGCGCATCGGAGAAGCCGCCCGCGAAACCCGCGAGTTCGTCCTCGAGTCGGGCATGCGCGCGCGAATGCCCGCCGAGCAGGTGCGAGCCGCCGCTGCCGGCGCCGTAGCGCTGCGCGCCTTCGCCGAGCGCGGCGACGAGCGCCGGATGCGCGGCGAGGCCGAGGTAGTCGTTGCTCGCGAAGCCGACGATCTCGCGGCCGTTCACGGTCATGCGCGCGTCGCATGCGGTGTCGGCGATGCGGCGCACGCGGCGCAGCCCTTGGGCGTCGAGGTCGGCGAGGCCGCGTTGCAGGGTGTCGAGCAGGCTCATCGGCCGAGGTCCTCCAGCGTGGCGTCGAGCGTGTCGCGCGTGCGCTGCGCGAGCCATGTGACGTCGTCGTCGCTCATCACGTACGGCGGCATCAGGTACACGGTCGTGCCGATCGGGCGCAGCAGCAGTTCGCGCGCGAGCGCCTGCTCGAAGAAGCGCCGCGAGAAACCGCGTGCCGCGTCGCCTTGGAGCGCGACGTCGAATGCGAATAGCGTGCCGCGCTCGCGCAGGTGGCGCACGTGCGGATGCGCGTCGAGCGGCGCGAGCGCCGCGCGCAGCGTCGCCGATTTGCGGGCGTTGCTCGCGAGCACGTCGTCGCGCGCGAACAGATCGAGCGTTGCAACGGCCGCGCGGCACGCGAGCGGGTTGCCCGTGTACGAATGCGAGTGCAGGAAGCCGCGCGTGGTGTCGTCGTCGTAGAACGCCGCGAACACGTCGTCGCGCGTGAGCACGAGCGACAGCGGCAGGTAGCCGCCGCTGATGCCTTTCGACAGGCACATGAAATCGGGCCAGACGCCGGCCTGCTCGCATGCGAAGAAGGTGCCCGTGCGGCCGCAGCCGACCGCGATCTCGTCGGCGATCAGGTGCACGCCGAATTCGTCGCACAGCGCGCGCAGCCCGCGCACGTACGACGGATCGTGCATCGCCATGCCGGCCGCGCACTGCACGAGCGGCTCGACGATCAGCGCGGCAATCCGGTCGCCGCGTTCGACGAACAGGCGCCGCACGTCCGCGAGTGCGCGGCCCGCGACGTCGGCGGCCGTCTCGCCGGGCTGCGCGCCGCGCGCATCGGGCGACGCGACGACGTGCGCATGGCGGATCAGCGGGTCGTACGCATCCTTGAACAGCGCGACGTCGGTCACGCCGAGCGCGCCGATCGTCTCGCCGTGATAGCTGTTCGCGACGCAGACGAATTCCTGCTTGTTCGCGCGGCCGCGGTTGCGCCACGCGTGGAAGCTCATCTTCAGCGCGATCTCGACGGCCGACGCGCCGTCCGACGCGAAGAACGCATGGCCGAGCGTGCGCGCGGTGAGCGCATGCAGCCGTTCTGCGAGTTCGATCGCCGGTTCGTGCGTGCAGCCGGCGAGCATCGCGTGCTCGAGCGTGTCGAGCTGGTCCTTCAGCGCCGCGTTGATGTCCGGGTTCGCATGGCCGAACAGGTTGACCCACCACGAGCTGATCGCGTCGAAGTAGCGGCGGCCGTCACGGTCGTACAGCCACACGCCCGCGCCGCGCGCGACGGGGACGAGCGGCAGGCGCTCGTGATGCTTCATCTGGGTGCAGGGATGCCAGACCGCGCGCAGGCTGCGCGCGACCCAGTCGTCGGTGGCTGGCGTACTCAAGGCGACTCCGGGGGTAAAACGGCCGCGCGGCATCGACGGGATGCCGCGCGGCGGGACACGAAACGCGCAGAGATTAGCGTGTTCCGCTGGACGTTGCACTAGCGGTTACAAACGCCGCAAAGCCTTGCTGGGCGGGAGTTCGGCGCAGTTCGGCGGTGCTCGGAACGGAACGCGGCGGATCGGGCGAAATGCGTGCAGATGGCGACGTTCGAGTGCCGCCCCCCGACAGAAAAAAATCGCGGGTCGGGGCGGGGCGCCGTGGCGAAATATGGGGAACGATTATGGTGCGGTGTTTGCGGCGACATGGGGCGATCTTGCGTCGCGGATCGTCCGGTCGATGAGGCGGCGCAAGGCCGGACGACGGGACGAAATCTGGCGCGAATTCAACTCGATTGCTCGTAAAAGCGAGCGTCACGCAATGTGTGCTTGATTAGACGAGAAGGGGAGAGCGCGCCGCGACGACCTTGATGGACGGGGCTGCAAGCGGGAAGAACGACAGCCGCGCGTCAGCGCGAAGCCAATGCGCGCGTATCGATGTCGCGGGTGTGATCGTCGCCGTTGTCGGCCGTCCGCGTCGCGTTGTCGCTCCACACGACGCGGTCGTTGACCGCATACAGTCGGCATGCGCCCGCCCCTTGCTTCGCGCAGTTGTCGAGCGCGAGCGCCATGGGATCGTCGCCGCCTTCGGCCCACGACCACGCGCCTTCCGACGACACCGCGAACGCGCGGCTCGGGTGCTGGTTCAGGAAGCGGCGATAGCCTTCGCGGCCCGCTTCGTCGACATAGGGCACCGCGTTGACCGCATCGATCGACGCATAGCCGGTGGCCTTCGGCTCGTGCGGGTCCGCGACGGCATAGCGCACCGCGGTCGGCAGGTTCAGTTCGGCGAGGAATGCGTGCACGGCCGGCCACCACACGGGCACGCCGTCGCGATCGACGATCAGCCGGTGCGCGTCGTCCTTGTAGCGGCCGAAATCGATGAACTGGGCCTGCGTGCCGTGCGACACGTATGCGTCGTGCATCTGCGCGACGAGCGCGGGCGTCCACACCGAGTCGTTGTCGCCGTACAGCCAGAGCGACCGCACGGCGGTATGCGCGCCGTACTGATCGAACGCGTCGACGAGGTTGTGCTGCCAGCCGTCGCACAGGTCCTGGCGCAGCCCGCCGGAGAAGTTGATGATGCCGCGCACGCCCGCTGCGGCTTCGGTGCCGTATGCGATCGACACGAGGCCGCCGTGCGACGTGCCGGCGACGACGATGCGCGACGCATCGACGTACGGCTGGCGCGACATGTAGCGCACCGTCGCATCGACGTCGGCGGCCTGCGCGAGGCCGTTCTTGCCGACGTTGCAGCCTTCCTGCTGGTACGTGCCGTCCGACCCGGCGAAGCCCTGGCGATTCGGCGCGATCACCGCATAGCCGCGGCGCACGAATTCGCGCGCGAACGCGAGCGGCCGGCTGCGTGGCTGCAGATGGAGATCGCCGGTATTTTTGCCGTGGTTGAAGACGACGAGCGGGAACGGGCCGGGGCCGTTCGGCTTGAAAAGCGTCGCCTCAAGCGTGACGGCGCCCGACGCGTCGGCCGGAATGCGAAGGATCTGTTCGTTGAGGTCGGCGGTGACCTGCGGCAGGTTCGAGTCGGCGTAGTCGAAGTGCTCGGCGTGGGCGAGCGAGCCGCTGGTGCCTGCACCCGTCGTGGCGCTCGTCAGCGTACCGGCCTGAGCGGCCGACAGCGCACAGGCCGCCATCCATCCCACCAATACCTTGCTGAACGCCATCCGTAAGCCCTGCCATGCAACATGACCAATTCGAGGCCATCGTAGCCCGACAAAATCAGGTTGTGCAATGCGGGAATTACCCGGCGTCTGACATGGCAACTATTTGTCAGCGTTCACTTACTTCGCCGTCGACATAGCGCCAGAATCCCTGCTCGTCGCGCTCGAATCGGCTCGTCTCGTGGAGCCGGTACGCGCGTCCGCCGACCTTGTAGCGGGCCACGAATTCGACCTCCGCATGCCGGTCGTCGAGCGGCACGTGGCGTTTGACCGCGAGGCCCAGCCAGCGCGGCGCCTCCGGTGCTTCCGGGTCGGTGTCGAGGTCGGACGGGCAGGTGCGCGCGGCCCACGTCGCGCGCAGGTAAGCGGTCGCGCCGAGCACGTACGCGCTGTACCGCGAGCGCATCAATTCGAGTGCGGTGGGGGCGGCTTCGCCGCCGTCGATGAAGCGGCCGCAGCAGGCCGCATAGCGGGGCGCCGGCGCTTTGCCGGCGGGCGCGGGCGACGCGCCGCCGCACGGGCATGCGTCAGGTCGGTTCGAAATCATGCGAAATATGAATTAACAACGCTCGGTTGCCGGCGCCGCTCACCAGCTGAGCTCGATGCCGTCGTACTGGAAGAACCGGCCGTTCGCCTGAGACACGTCCGAGCCGGATTCGGCGATGACGCGACGCATGCCGGTCACGCTCGTTTCCGGATCGATCGCGGCTTGCGCGCCGCCCATGTCGGTGCGCACCCAGCCCGGATGCAGCGAAATGCACGCGGCATGGCGCGTCTGCAGCGACGCGATGCGCAGCGCGTCGTTCAGCGCGGCCTTGCTCGCGCGGTACAGCCAGCCGGTCGTGCCGGTCGCTTCGGCGATGCTGCCCATCCGGCTCGACACGACGGCCAGCACGCCGCGCGCGTCCTCGACGAGCGGCAGCACGATCGGCAGCAACTGCATCGGCCCGCGCACGTTCGTATGCATCACCGCGTCGAAATCCTCGGCGGTGATCGTCTCGACGCCTTCGGTGCGCGGTCCGTACACGCCCGACACGAGCACGGCCGCATCGAGCCGCTCGCCGTCGAGCTTCCAGCCGAGCGCCGCGATCTGCTCGGGCTGCGCGATGTCGAGCGCATGCGGCTGCGCGCCGAGCGCGCGCAACGCGTCGAGCGACGCCGCGTCGCGCGCGGTGGCGATCACGTTCCAGCCATCGCGCCGGTATTGCCGGACGAATTCGCGGCCGAGGCCGCGCGATGCACCGACGATCAATACGGTTTTCATGCCGTCGCTCCTTGGGTTGGCGCCGCCGAGGCAGTGCCGGTGTCAGATCCGTTCGATGCGTGTCGCGCCCGCGAGGCAGCCGCCGGCAGGCGGCTGGCGCGTCACTTCACTGTGCGTCGCCGCACGGCTTCAGCGTGGCGGCGACCGCTTGCGCGACGCCGTCGAGCCGTGCGGCGTCCGCCGCGACCATGTCGTTGTCGGGCGCATGCTGGCCGCGTGCGGTCAGCGCCGCCACGCAGCGCTTGTAGGTTTCGTCGAGCGCGTCGAAGTTCGACACGGCCATCCCGAGGTTGCGCATCCGGCCGTCGTGCACGCCGTACACAAGCCCGTGCACGGTGAGGGACTGGCCGCGTGCCCATGCGTCGTTGACGATCGTCGTGCGGCACACGTTGACGACCTGCTCGATCGAATTCAGCTCGATCAGGCGGCGGTACCGCGCTTCGCCGACCGGCCATTCGTCGAGCAGCGCCGCATGGCGCTCGCGCACGTCCTGCACATGATGCAGCCAGTTGTCCGCGAGGCCGACACGGCGGTTGTGCAGCGCTGCGTTCACGCCCGAGCAGCCGTAGTGGCCGACGACCATGATGTGCTTCACGCGCAGGATGTCGACCGCGAACTGGATCACCGACAGGCAGTTCAGATCGCTGTGCACGACGACGTTTGCGATATTGCGGTGCACGAACACTTCGCCCGGCGGCAGGCCGATGATCTGGTTGGCCGGCACGCGCGAATCCGAGCAGCCGATCCACAGATATTCCGGCGCCTGCTGGTCGGCGAGCCGTGCGAAGAAATCGGGATCGTCGGCGAGCTGGCGTTTGACCCAGGCATCGTTGTTGTCGAACAGATGGGAAAGCGGATTGTCTTGGATAGTCATCGGGTGGCTTCCGTTGGCGGAAATCGGGTCGATATTGGATTCGGTGTTGCCGGCGTCAGGCGGCGCGCTGCGCGTCGCCTTCGCCGTCGTTCGTCGCGCCGAAGCGCGCGGGGTAGCGCACGCAAAAGCGCAGCGCGGCGTCGTACGGATAAAAATCGGGCAATTCGCCCTGCAGCAGCTTGTCCTTGCTCGCCTGCCACAGCGCGGGATCGAAAAAGTCCGCGTGATGCTTCATGAAGACGCTGCGCACGCGCGGGTCGCCGAGCAGGAACGGCCCGTAGGTTTCCGGAAAGATGTCGTGCGGGCCGACGGTATACCACGGTTCGCCGGACAGCTCGTCTTCCTCGTTGCGCGGCGGCGGCACGCGCCGCACGTTGCAGTCGGTCAGGTACTCGATCTCGTCGTAGTCGTAGAACACGACGCGGCCGTGGCGTGTGACGCCGAAGTTCTTGTACAGCATGTCGCCCGGAAAGATGTTGGCCTTCATCAGCTCCTTCACCGCGTTGCCGTATTCCTTCACACCGTGCTCGACGTCCGCGTCGGTGCCGTTCTGCAGGTACAGGTTGAGCGGAACCATCCGGCGCTCGATATACAGGTGCTTGATCACGAGATCGTCGCCCTCGTATTCGAGCAGCGACGGCACTTCCTTCTCGAGTTCGCGCACGAGCGCGTGATCGAGCCGTGCGAGGGGCAGCGCGACGCTCGAATACTCGAGCGTGTCGGCCATCCGCCCGAGGCGGTCGTGGCGCTTCACGAGCTGGTACTTCTCCATGATCTGCGCGCGCGTCGTGTCCTTCGGCGGCGGGAAGTGATCCTTGATGATCTTGAACACGTACGGGAACGACGGCAGCGTGAACACGAGCATCACGAGACCCTTGATCCCGGGCGCGATGATGAAGCGGTCGCTCGAATGCGACAGATGGTGCAGCAGGTCGCGGTAGAACAGGTTCTTGCCCTGCTTCTGCAGCCCGACCGACGTGTAGATCTCGGCCTTCGGCTTGCCGGGCATGATCGTGCAGAGGAACTCCACGTACGCGGACGGCACGCCCATGTCGACGAGGAAATACGAGTGCGAGAAGCTGAAGATGATCTGCAGCAGGTCGCGGCGCAGCAGCACGGTGTCGAGCGCGAGCAGGCCCGGGCGCACGTGGCGGATCGGCACCGCGAACGGCAGCACGCGGTCGGCGTTGATGATGCGGCCGACGATGTACGCGCTCTTGTTGCGGAAGAACAGCGACGACAGCACGTGGATCTGGAAATTCGGCGCTTCGTCGAAGCGGCCGAATTCATCGTCGATCGCCTGCATCACGCAGCCGATGTCGCGCGTGAGATCCTCGAACGCCGGCTCGAGCTGGAAGTTCGTGACGATGCGCTCGAGCGTGACCGCGAGCCCGTCGGTGCCCGGGTAGTACGCGCGGTAGGTCGGCTTCGCGGCCGGCTCGTCGTTCTCCAGATACTCGGTCGAGATCGCCGGGCGCACGAAGATGAAATCGTTGCTGAAATACGAGCGGTGCAGGATCTTGCAGCACACCGAATTGAAGAAGGTTTCCGCGCACTCGGGCTGGCGGTGCGACGTGAGCAGTCCGATGTAGTGCAGCTTGATCTGCTGCCACACTTCGTCGTCGATGTTCTCCGCGTCGTATTCGTCTTCCAGCACCTCGACGCATTCCTTCACGCGATCGTCGTACGACGTGATCCGCTCGCGCGCGAGCCGCTGCAGCCCGTGCCAGTCGCCGCGCTCGTACAGCGTCTTCGCCTCGACCGCCGCTTCGCGGAAGATCCGGTAATGGCGATCGAAGTATTCGAGCATCGTCTGCGCGACGTCGAAACCGATCTGCGACGACAGCAGTTTGGGGAAGTGATTCATCGCGTGCAGGCTCGTTCGGGAGGGACGGTAAGCACCCGCCATTTTAGCGCCCAAGTCGGCGTTTCAATGATTTTTGGGGTGACGCGCGAACGGTCGTCAATCGGCGTGTTGATCGCCGTTGGGTGCCGTTCGGTGCATCTTCGCGTAAAGATACGGGTACGGAACCGATTCTGGCACGAACTTTTTTTGATCGCCCGACGGCCGCCGGGCACGCGTTCCGCGCGACGGCGATAGAATCGACGCACCACCCGCCGTGCCTGCCGCCGGCGCACATTCGCACCGATAACGACGAGACGCCCCCACCGATGAACGCCCTGGAACACCAACTCGACTACCCCTTCGCCGATACGCTGCCCGCCCCGGGCGACACGTTCGAGGTCGCGCCCGGCGTGCGCTGGCTGCGCATGCCGCTGCCGTTCTCGCTCGATCACATCAATCTCTGGCTGCTGCGCGACGAGATCGACGGCCAGGCCGGCTGGACGATCGTCGATTGCGGGATCGCGTCGGACGCGATCCGCACGCACTGGGAGCAGATCTTCGACGCGCATCTCGACGGCCTGCCCGTGCTGCGCGTGCTCGTCACGCACTGCCACCCCGATCACTTCGGCCTCGCGAACTGGCTGTGCGAAGGCGGCGACAAGGGGCGCTGGAACGTGCGACTGTGGATGACGCTCGGCGAATACATGTTCGGCTGCCTGATGGCGGCCGGCAACGGCTCGAACGCGGGCGGCGCGGCCGCCGCCGATCATTTCGCGCGCCACGGGCTGACCGATCCGGCCGCGCTCGACAAGCTGCGCAACCGCCGCAGCTATTACTCGGATCTCGTGCCGGCCGTGCCGCCGCGCTACCGGCGCCTGCGCGAAGGCGACGCGATCGCGATCGGCGCGCGCACGTGGCGCGTCGTCACCGGCTTCGGTCATTCGCCTGAACATTGCGCGCTCCACAGTGAAGCGGACGGCGTGCTGATCTCCGGCGACATGGTGCTGCCGCGCATCTCGACGAACGTGTCGGTGTTCGACCTCGAACCGGAAGGGAACCCGCTCGCGTTGTATCTCGAATCGCTCGGCCGCTACGAGACGATGTCGCCCGACACGCTCGTGCTGCCGTCGCACGGCAAGCCGTTCCGCGGCGTGCGCACGCGCATCGCACAATTGCGCGAGCACCACGATGCGCGCCTGGCCGAAGTGCGCGTCGCCTGCGCGGAGCAGCCGGTGAGCGCGGCCGACATCGTGCCGATCATGTTCCGTCGCCGCGAGCTCGACATCCACCAGATGACGTTCGCGCTCGGCGAGGCGCTCGCGCATTTGAACCTGCTGTGGCTCGCGGGGGAACTCGTGCGCGAGCAGGGCGACGACGGCGTGCTGCGGTTCCGCACCGCCAACTGAGGCCGCTTCGTTCTCCTTACGCGACGGGTTCGTAGCGCCTCCCGTCGCGCCGCCATTCCATCGTGTGCGTCGGTTCGAGCGCCGCGAGAAACGCGGCGTCGTGCGACGCGACCACGATCGCGCCCGGGAAGCCGGCCAGTGCGGCTTCGATCGCGCGCACCGATTCGAGATCGAGATGGTTGGTCGGCTCGTCGAGCAGCAGCAGTTGCGCGGGCGTGCCGCGCCACAACGCGCACGCGAGCGCGGCCTTCAGTCGCTCGCCGCCGCTCAGCTGGCGCGCCGGCTGCGTCGCGCGCGCCGCGTCGAGCTGCAGCAGCGCGAGACGGCTGCGCAGCTCGCCTTCGGCGAGCGGCGTATCGAGCAGGCTCAACTGCTCGACGATCGAGCGCTCCAGGTCCAGCAGCGCGAGCCGCTGGTCGAGATACGCGGCGCTCACGTGCGTCGTGCAGGTGCCCGAGCGCGGCGCGAGCTCGCCCGCGAGCATCCTCAGCAACGTCGACTTGCCGCAGCCGTTCGGGCCCGTCAGCGCGATGCGCACGGCGCCGCTCGCCGACCACGTGATCTCGTCGGCGTCGCCCGCGACGCGCCACGGCAGTTGCGCGCGTTCGAGCGTAAACAGCTGGCGGCGCGCGCTGACCTCGGTGCCCGGCAGCGACACGAGCACGGGCGCATCGGCTTCGACGTGCGCGGCTGCCTGCTGCACGCGTTCGTCGAGCGTCGCCTTGAAATCGTCCTGATGGCGTCGGACCTGTCCCATGATGTTGCGTGCCGCACCCTTGCGGCTCTGTTTCGCTCCCGACGACAGGTTGGCCGTCTTCGCGTCGCGCAGCGACGCGGCCGCGTGGCGCTGGATCGTGTCGTGTTCCTGTTCGAGCCTGCGTCGCACGCGCCCGCGCTCGGTGCGCGCATGGTCGAGCACCGCTTGCGCGGCTTCCCGTTGCGCGTCGCGCTGCGCGCGGTAGAGCGCGTAGTTGCCGCCGTACGAGCGCGCGCCGTGCGGCGTCAGCTCGACGATGCGTTGCACGCCGCCGAGCAGCGCCCGGTCGTGGCTCGCGATGACGACCCCGCCGCGCCAGCCGTCGAGCGCCGCGCGCAGCCACGCCCGGCCCGGTGCGTCGAGATGGTTGGTCGGTTCGTCGAGCACGAGCAGGCCCGCGCCCGACAGCAGCGCGCCGATCAGCGCGACGCGCGCGAGCTGGCCGCCGCTCAGCGCATGCGCGGGCGTGTCGGCGCGGACGTCGTGCAGGCCGGCCGCGTCGAGTGCCGTGCGCAGCCGCTCCGCGAGATCCCAGCGATCGCCGATCAGGTCGAAGTCGTGCGGTTCCGCGTGGCCGTCAGAGAGGCGTGCAAGTGCGCCGAGCGGCGCATCGAGCGCGGCGATTTGCGCGACGGTCTGCGGGGCGGCCGCCGTGTCGTCGTGGTCGTGCTGCTGCGCGACGTAGACGACCTGCGTATGCCGCTCGATGGCACCCGCGCTCGGCGCGCGGCGGCCCGCGATCAGTTGCGCGAGCAGGCTCTTGCCGACGCCGTTGCGGCCGACGATGCCGGTCGGCGTGCGGTCGATGGAAAGGTCGAGCGAATCGAACAGCGTGACGCCGTCGTCGAAGCGGAAGGAAACGTGATGAAGCGCGACGAGCGCGCCGGTGGGCGTGGCTGCAGCCATGAGCACCTCCGAAAATGCGTGAAGACCTTCGCGCGCGGCGTGCGTGGCACGGGCGGCGAAAACATTTCGGGAAGGCTTAGTTGTTCACTTTGGCTGGCGTCCGGTATGAGGAACAGGCGCGCAGTGTAGCAAGCGCGGCGCGCGGGCGGCAAGCGAGCGGCGTGCATGCCGTCGCTTGCGCGCACGCACGGTTACTGCACGGCGACCGCCGCGAAGTTCTGCCGCCCGAACGGACTCACGCGATAGCCGCTCACGTTCGTGCGCGTGAGCGCGGCCGCGGTCGGGTAGCCAAGCGGGATCCACAGCGCCTGGTCGTGGATGATTTTCTGCGCGCTTTCGTACAGCTTCGCGCGCTTGGCCTGATCGGCGGTCGACTTGCCGTCGGCGATCAGCTTGTCGAGCTGCGCATCGCAGAAGCGCGCGAAGTTGATGCCCGACTTCACCGCGTTGCAGCTGAACAGCGGCGACAGATAGTTGTCCGGATCGCCGTTGTCGCCGGCCCAGCCCATGAAGAGCATGTCATGCTGGCCGAGCTTCGCCTGCTTGATCAGCTCGCCCCATTCGATCACCTTGACGTCGGCCTTCACGCCGATCTTCGCGAGGTCGGCCTGCAGCAGTTCCGCGCCGACCTTCGGGTTCGGGTTCAGCACGCTGCCGGTCGGGCGCGTCCAGATGGTCGTCGAGAAGCCGTTCGGGAAGCCGGCCTGCGCGAGCAACTGTTTCGCCTTCGCGGGATCGTACGCATACGGCGCGACGTCGTTCGCATAGCTCCACGTGTTCGGCGGATACGGGTTGTTCGCGGCCGTCGCGGTATTGTCGAACACGACCTTCAGGTAGGTCGCGCGGTCGAACGCGAGATTCAGCGCCTCGCGCACCTTGTCGTTGTCGAGCGGCTTCTTCTGCGTGTTCAGCGCGACGAACGCGGTCATGAACGCGGGCGTCTGCACGACCTTCAGCGCGCTTTCGCCCTTCGCGGCGAGTACGTCCTGCGGCTTCGGCGACAGCGCGATCTGGCATTCGCCGGCCTTCACTTTCTGCAGGCGCACCGACGGGTCGGGCGTGATCGCATAGATCAGCCGGTCGACCTTCGGCTTCGTGCCCCAGTACGTCGGATTCGCGTCGTAACGGATCAGCGCGTCCTTCGTATAGCTCTTCAGCACGAACGGGCCGGTGCCGACCGGCTTCGCATTCAGGTCGGCCTGTTTGCCTGCCTTCAGCAACTGGTCCGCGTATTCGGCCGAGTAGATCGACGCGAAGCCCATCGTCAGGATCGGCACGAACGTCGCATTCGGCTCGTTCAGCACGAACTTCACCGTGCCGTCGTCGACCTTCGTGACCGACTTCACGAGCTTCACGAGGCCCATCGACTGCGCGTGCGGGAAGCCGCTCGCGCCGGCCACCTTGTGCCACGGATTCGCATCGTCGAGCATCCGCGTGAACGTGAACACGACGTCGTCCGCATTGAGCGGGCGGCCCGGCTTGAAATAGTCGGTGGTCTGGAACGCGACGTTCGGGCGCAGGTGGAACGTGTACATGAGGCCGTCGGCACTCGCTTCCCATTTGTCGGCGAGCGCGGGCACGACCTTCTTCGCGGCTTCGTCGTAGGACACGAGCGTGTTGAAGATCACGTCGGCCGATGCGTTGGTCGTGACGAGCGAGTTGTACTGCACGACGTCGAAGCCGTCCGGGCTCGATTCCGTGCAGACGGTCAGCGGCTTGGCGGCGGCGAGGCCGGGGGCGACAAGGGCGGCGGCGACGGCGGCCGCGGCGAACAGCTTGACGTGCATAGGATCTCCCACGTGGCTTGTGTTTTTCGCTGGATGACGGAGGCAGGCGCGGCCGGTAAGCGGGCGGGCCGGCGCGGCTGGCGAATAGCATACCGTCAAAGCGCGCGACGCGTGAAAAAAGGCGCCGGAACGCGGCGAATTGACCGAACAACGGCTGCGTTCGCGACGGAACGGGTGTCGATGCAGCGAAGGGTGCGGCGCAGGCGGCGGGCGGGGCGGGAGAGCCGGGCGGCGCGGAAGGCGGGGAAGGCGGAGAAGGCGGAGAAGGCGGAGAAGGCGGAGAAGGCGGAGAAGGCGGAGAAGGCGGAGAAGGCGGAGAAGGCGGAGAAGGCGGAGAAGGCGTGCGGCGGACGCGGTGAAGACGCCGCGGAAGGTGTCGCAAAACCGAAGCCTCGACGCGTCAGCGCAGCGATACGGCCCGGCATGCATCGCACGGGCCGCCTCTGCGGACCGTCAGTGCGCGCCGGCCTTCGGCTTGCGCGGCGCCTTTTCGAACAGGCGGTCGTACAGCCAGCGCGGCAGCACGTGCAGCACCTTCGCGACGACGCCCATTTGCCACGGAATCACGCGGAACGCGTGCTGCCGGGCGATTGCGCGCGCCGCGCGCGCGGCGAAGCGATCGGCGTCCATCAGGAACGGCATCCGGTACGGGTTGTGCGCGGTCATCGGCGTGCGAATGTAGCCGGGCGCGATCGTCACGACACCGACGCCGGCCGGGCGCAGCTCGACGCGCAGCGCCTCGAGATACTTGATCGCGGCCGATTTCGACGCGCTGTACGCGCCGGAGCCGGGCAGCCCGCGCACGCCGGCGACGCTCGCGACGCCGACCAGCGTGCCGTGGCGCGTGGCCGTCATCGGGCCGACGAACGGCTCGAACGTCGCGACCATCCCGTAGTAGTTGATGTCCATCACGTCGCGGAACGCCGCGAGATCGCCCTGGCCCGTGACGGCGCCCTGGCTGATGCCCGCGTTCGCGATCACGACGTCGGGGCAGCCGTGCGCGGCGATGAACGACGCGGCGGCCGTCGCGAGCGCATCGGCGTCGCGCACGTCGGCGGAATAGACGGAGATGGACAGCTTCGGGAAACGCCGCGCGAACGCATCGAGTGCATCGGTGCGTCGCGCGACGAGCGCGAGCGTGGCGCCCTGGCGGGCGTATTCCTCGGCCATCGCGAGGCCGAGGCCGCTCGACGCGCCGGTGATGAAGACCTTCAGCGGAGTAGTCATGCCGGCGCGCGGGCGGGGATCAGAGCTTCTTGTCCTGAACCTGCTTCACGAGGAAGTCGAGCACCTGGGCGGTACCCGGGATGCTGTTCGTGTAAGCCGGGCCCGTCTTGTACTTGCCCTGGACGACGACCGTCGGCACGCCGTCGATCGCGTAGTCCTTCAGCAGCTTGGCCGACTGGTTCACCTCGCCCTGCACGCTGAACGAGTTGTACGCGTCCATGAACTTCTTCTTGTCGACGCCCTGCGTCGCCAGGAAGTCGGCCTGCGCCTGCGGCGTCAGCAGGTAGTTCTTCTGCTTGTGGATCGCGTTGAAGATCGCCGGCGTGACCTTCTCGGAGATGCCGAGCGCGGACACCGCATAGAACAGCTTCGAGTGCGGGAGGAAATCGTCGCGGAAAGCGACCGGCACGCGCTTGAAGTCGATGTTGTTGCCCTGTTTCTTCACCCAGGCCTCGATCGTCGGCTCGAACTCGTAGCAGTGCGGGCAGCCGTACCAGAAGAACTCGATCACCTCGACCTTGCCGGCCGGCGCGGACACCGGCTGCGGCGACTTCATCACCTCGAAGTCCTTGCCGGACACCGGCGCGGCGGGCGATGCCTGGGCCAGGCCGGCAGCCAGGCCGAGGGACAGAAGGAGCGTGCTAAGCAGTTTTTTCATGTTGTGGACGTCGAATCAGTTGCTCGGGTTACGAAACGTAACGTAACGGGTTCTGCGTGGGTGCGGCCGGCTGCTTACTGCTTCGTGAAGCGGATCACCGCCGTGTCGACACCTGCATCGGACAGGCGCTGACGGGCCGAGTTCATATCCTCGAACTTCGAGAACGGGCCGACGCGCACGCGGAAATAGGTCACGCCGCTGACGTCGCGCTTCGACACCTTCGATTCGAAGCCCTGGAAGCCGAGACGCGCACGCTGCTGCTCGGCATCGCCTTCCGTCTTGTACGCGCCGACCTGCAGGAAGTAGCCGGTGTTCGCGTCGTTCGCGGTCGGGGGCTTCGCTGCCGCCGCGGCCGTGACCGACGACGTCGGCTTCGGCGTGTTCGCGGCCTGCTGCTGTTGCTGCTTTTGCGCGGCGGCCTGCTGCGCCTGCTTCTGCGCGGCGAAGCGTGCGAGGTCGTCCTCGCCGCCTTGCTGCTGTTGCTGCGCCTGTTGCGTCTTCTTCGGCGGCGGTGTGGTGTCGGCCGGCTTCGGTGCGACGGCGACGCCGTTGCCCGACGACGGATTGTTCGACGCGGTGGTGTTGCTCGAGCCGGTGGCGCCGTTCGTGTTACCCGACGGCGGCACTTCGACGATCTGCGGCTCGGGCAGCAGGCCGCCGCCCTGGGTCTGGTTCGCGGCCTGGCCGGGCGCGGTGTTCGGCGGTGCGGGCTGCGCGGCCTGCGGCACCGGCTGGCCGGGCGTCTTGCCCTGCAGCGCGCGGTTCGGGTCGAACTGCTGCGGCTGGCTCGCGCCGTTGTCGGCCGGCGGCGGCGCGACCTTCGACACGAACGGCGACGGCGAACGCGTGATGTAGAGCGCCACCACCACGGCGATCGCGAGGCCGACGATCAGGCCCAGCACGATTCCAAGAAATGTCCCTCCGGCTTGTTTCGATTGTTTCGAAGTGCGGCGTGGTTGTGCCATTGCTTGAGTCACCTGCAAAAAGAATCGTGAAAAGGCTGCGACGGGCATCCGGCGACGGGCATCCGGCGGCGGGCATCCGGCGGCGGGCATCCGACGACGGGCGCTGCCGCCGCAGCCATTCGCGGCCCGGTTCGGGGCCGCGCGGACATCCTTACATCTTGGCGGGCGCGGATACGCCGAGTACCGCCAGGCCGTTCTCCAGCACCTGCCGGGTCGCGGCGAGCAGCGCGGCGCGCGCATTGCGCGGCGCTTCGTCGTCGACCAGCACGCGCTCCGCATTGTAGAACGAGTGGAATTCGCCAGCGAGATCGCGCAGGTAGAACGCGACCGCGTGCGGCGCCAGCTCGTTCGCCGCATGCGTGAGCATGTCCGGGTACTCGGCCAGCTTCTGCATCAGCGATGCCGCTTGCGCGCTGGTCAGCTGCGACAGGTCGGCGCCCGGCAGTTGCGCGACGTCGACGTTGTAGCGCGACTTCAGTTCGTTGAGCACCGAGCAGATCCGCGCATGCGCGTACTGGACGTAATAGACCGGGTTCTCGTCGTTCTGTTTCAGCGCGAGGTCGATGTCGAACACGAACTCGGTATCGGCCTTGCGCGAGATCAGGAAGAAACGCACCGCGTCGCGGCCGCGCGTGATGGTCGCCTCGTCGATCAGGTCGGGCGCCGCTTCCTGGCCCGCCGCCGCGCCGCCCGACCATTCGATCAGGTCGCGCACCGTCACGTAGCTGCCCGCGCGCTTCGAGATCTTCACTTCCTGGCCGTCGCGCATCACGGTGACCATCTTGTGCAGCACGTAGTCGGGATAGCCCTTCGGGATCCCGATGTGCAGCCCCTGCAGGCCGGCGCGCACGCGCGCGATCGTGCCGTGGTGGTCCGAACCCTGGATGTTGATCACCTTCGTGAAGCCGCGCTCCCACTTCGTCACGTGGTACGCCACGTCCGGCACGAAGTACGTGTACGTGCCGTCCGACTTGCGCATCACGCGGTCCTTGTCGTCGCCTTCGTCGGTCGTGCGCAGCCACAGCGCACCGTCCTGCTCGTAGGTCATGCCGGCCTTGATCAGCGCGTCGACCGTCTTCTCGACGCGGCCTTCGCTGTACAGCGACGACTCGAGGTAGTACTGGTCGAACTTCACGCCGAACGCCTGCAGGTCCATGTCCTGCTCGCGACGCAGATACGTGACCGCGAACTTGCGGATCGCGTCGAGATCCTCGACGTCACCCGCACCCTTGACCGGCTCGCCGTCCGATGCGGCGACCGTTTCGCCGTTCAGGTAGTCGCGCGCGATGTCGGCGATGTACTCGCCGTTGTACGCGGCTTCCGGCCAGCCCGCGTCGCCCGGCTTCAGGCCGCGGGCGCGCGCCTGCGTCGAGATCGCGAGGTTGCCGATCTGCACGCCCGCGTCGTTGTAGTAGAACTCGCGGTGCACCGCGTAGCCCTGGCTCGCGATCACGTTCGCGAGCACGTCGCCGAGCGCGGCCTGGCGGCCGTGGCCGACGTGCAGCGGGCCGGTCGGATTGGCCGACACGAATTCGAGCAGCACCTGCTTGCCTTTCTCGCGATCCGACGTGCCGAACGCGCGGCCCTGGTCGAACACGGCGGCGATCACCGCCTGTTTCGCGGCGGCCGACAGGCGCAGGTTGATGAAGCCGGGCCCTGCGATCTCGGCGGCTTCGACGAGGCCTTGCGCGGCCGGCTGCGCGGTGAGTGCGGCGACGATCTGCTCGGCGAGCTGGCGTGGGTTCGCGCCCAGCGGCTTCGCGAGCTGCATCGCGACGTTGCACGCGACGTCGCCGTGCGCGGCGACCTTCGGGCGCTCCAGCGTGATGGTCGGGGCGACGAATGCCGCGTCGGCGCCTTTCAGCGCGAGTGCGACCTGCTTGACGCTATCCGCGAGCAGGGCTTCGAGGGTCTGTTTGTGTGCTGGCAGCATGCTGGTAGAAGGCTTCGTTGGTGGCGGCCGGAAATGTCGGGCCGCCGGCGCGCTTTTTAAGCGCGCGTTTCAGGGATCGCAGAATTTTAACAGGTGCTAATATGCCGATCAGGCGGCCCGCGTCCGCGAGGCCGGACGCCGGTCGGCCGGCTTCCCCAACTTCGCCGCGCAGGCACAACAAGATGAAAAGGGAATTGTCATGATTACGTTCAAGAGCAAGGCGGCACAGGATCTCGACGTGCTGAAGGATTTCGCGGTTTTCGTGCTGGGTGTCGTCGGCAAGCAGCTGGGCGAGCGCGGCGTGATTACGCACGACGAACTGGACCACGCGATCGAAAAGCTGGAAGGCGCGGTTGCGCAGGCGAAGCAGGCGCGCGCCGAGCATGCCGGCCATTTCCACGAGGACGAAGCCGACCACGCGCACCATGAAGTGCCGCCGAGCCTGGCCCAGCGCGTCGCGCCATTCCTGACGATGCTGCGCGAGGCGAAGGCCGCCGAGGCCGACGTGCACTGGGGTTTCTGAGCGTCCTTGCCGGGCGGATCGAAAGGTTCGCCAGACAGGAAAAAGCCCGCTTTCGAGCGGGCTTTTTATTTTGTCTGATCAAAAGGCGGCCGGGCCGCCCGTTCGCGTCGATCAGAGCTGCGGCGCGAGCGCGCGGCGGGCGTCGTCGAGCGACAGCGCCATGCGCTGCGCGTAGTCCTCGAGCTGATCCTGCCCGATTTTGCCGACCGAGAAATAGCGGCTGTCCGGATGCGCGAGGTAGAAGCCCGACACGCTCGCCGCCGGCAGCATCGCCAGCGAATCCGTCACGCTCATGCCGATTTCGTCCGCGTGCAGCACGTCGAACATGTCGCGTTTCACGAGGTGGTCGGGGCAGGCCGGGTAGCCGGGCGCCGGGCGGATGCCCGCGTACTTTTCCGCGATCAGCGCGTCGTTGTCGAGCGTCTCGCCGCTCGCGTAGCCCCACAGCTCGCGCCGCACGCGTGCGTGCATCGCTTCCGCGAGCGCTTCCGCGAAACGGTCGGCGAGCGCCTTCAGCATGATCGCGCTGTAGTCGTCGTGGTCCGCTTCGAACTGCTTCTCCTTCACGTCGACGCCGAGGCCGGCCGTGACCGCGAACATCCCGATGTAGTCGGCGACGCCCGATTCCTTCGGCGCGATGAAATCGGCGAGCGAGCGGTTCGGCCGCATCACGCCGTCGACCACCGGGCGCACGCTCTGCTGGCGCAGGTTGCGCCACGTGAGCAGCACGTCGGAGCGCGACTCGTCGCTGTAGATCTCGATGTCGTCGTCGTTGACGGTGTTCGCGGGCAGCAGCGCGATCACGCCGTTCGCGGTCAGCCAGCGGCCCTGGATCAGGCGCGCGAGCATCGACTTCGCGTCGGAGAACACGCGCCGCGCCGATTCGCCGACGATCTCGTCGTTCAGGATCGCCGGGTACGGGCCCGCGAGGTCCCAGGTCTGGAAGAACGGGCCCCAGTCGATGTAGTTCGCGAGCTCGTTCAGGTCGTAATTCTTGAACACGCGGCGGCCGATGAACTTCGGCTTCACCGGCTGGTAGCCGGCCCAGTCGACCTGGGTCTTGTTCGCGCGCGCCTCGGCGAGCGTGACCATCGGCTGCTGCTTGCGGTTCGCGTGCTGGTCGCGGATGCGCTCGTAGTCGGACTTCAGCTCGTCGAGATACTTCGCCGCGCCTTCGTCGGACAGCAGGTTCGACGCGACCGACACCGAGCGCGACGCATCCGGCACGTAGACGACCGGGCCTTCGTAGTGCGGCGCGATCTTCACGGCCGTGTGCACGCGCGACGTCGTCGCGCCGCCGATCAGGAGCGGAATCTTCTTCACGCGGAAGTAGTCGTCGCGCTGCATTTCGGACGCGACGTACGCCATTTCCTCGAGGCTCGGCGTGATGAGGCCCGACAGCCCGATGATGTCCGCGCCTTCGACCTTCGCCTTCGCGAGGATCTCGTTGCACGGGACCATCACGCCCATGTTGACCACTTCGAAGTTGTTGCACTGGAGCACGACCGACACGATGTTCTTGCCGATGTCGTGCACGTCGCCCTTGACGGTCGCGATCACGATCTTGCCCTTCGCGCGCACGTCGCCGCCCGCTTCCGCGAGCAGGCGCTTTTCTTCCTCGATGAACGGGATCAGGTGCGCGACCGCCTGCTTCATCACGCGCGCGGACTTCACGACCTGCGGCAGGAACATCTTGCCCTGGCCGAACAGGTCGCCGACGATGTTCATCCCGTCCATCAGCGGGCCTTCGATCACGTTGATCGGACGGCCGCCGGCCGCGTCGATCTTCGCGCGCACTTCTTCGGTGTCCTCGACGATGAAGGTCGTGATGCCGTGCACGAGCGCATGCGAGAGCCGTTTCTCGACCGGCTGATTGCGCCACTCGAGGTTCTCTTCCTTCTTCGCGCCGCCGGCCTTGAACTTGTCGGCGATTTCGAGCAGGCGGTCGGTGGAATCCTCACGGCGGTTCAGGATCACGTCCTCCACGCGCTCGCGCAGCTCCGCGTCGAGATCGGCGTACACGCCGAGCTGGCCCGCGTTCACGATGCCCATGTCCATCCCGGCCTGGATCGCGTGATACAGGAACACGGTATGGATCGCCTCGCGCACCGGGTCGTTGCCGCGGAACGAGAACGACACGTTCGACACGCCGCCGCTCACCTTCGCGTGCGGCAGGTTCTGCTTGATCCAGCGGGTCGCCTCGATGAAGTCGACCGCGTAGTTGTTGTGCTCCTCGATGCCGGTCGCGACCGCGAAGATGTTCGGGTCGAAGATGATGTCTTCCGGCGGGAAGCCGACTTCGTTCACGAGGAAGTCGTACGAGCGCTTGCAGATCTCGGTCTTGCGCTTGAACGTGTCGGCCTGGCCCGTTTCGTCGAACGCCATCACGACCGCGGCCGCGCCGTAGCGGCGGATCAGGTTCGCGTGGTGGCGGAACGCGTCCTCGCCTTCCTTCAGCGAGATCGAGTTCACGATCGCCTTGCCCTGCACGCACTTGAGGCCGGCCTCGATCACGTCCCACTTCGACGAGTCGATCATGATCGGCACGCGCGCGATGTCCGGCTCGGACGCGATCAGGTTCAGGAAGCGCACCATCGCCGCCTTCGAATCGAGCATCGCCTCGTCCATGTTGATGTCGATCACCTGCGCGCCGTTCTCGACCTGCTGGCGCGCGACGGCGAGCGCCTCGTCGAACTGGCCGTTGAGGATCATCCGTGCGAACGCCTTCGAGCCGGTGACGTTGGTACGTTCGCCGACGTTGATGAAGAGCGTCCCGGGCGTGACGTTGAACGGCTCGAGGCCGGCAAGGCGCATCATGTGATCGGTCATGGCGGTGCGGATTCTGAGATGAAGGACGTGGGCGGTCGGGTCAGGCGTTGTCGCTGTACTGGTTCGGCCAGCGGCGCGGCTTCACGTCGGCGAGCGCCTTCGCGATTTCGGCGATGTGTTCGGGCGTCGTGCCGCAGCAGCCGCCCGCGAGGTTCACGAGCCCGGCCTGCGCGAATTCCTTCAGCAGGCCCGACGTGACGTCCGGGGTTTCGTCGAAGCCGGTGTCGCTCATCGGGTTCGGCAGGCCCGCATTCGGGTAGCACGACACGTAGGTGTCGCACAGCTTCGCGAGCTCGGCGATGTACGGGCGCATCAGCGCCGCGCCGAGCGCGCAGTTCAGGCCGAACGTGAGCGGCTTCGCGTGGCGCAGCGAATTCCAGAACGCCTCGACCGTCTGGCCCGACAGGATCCGGCCCGACGCATCGGTGACGGTGCCCGAGATCATGATCGGCAGGCGCTCGCCGGTGTCCTCGAACAGCTCGTCGAGGGCGAACAGCGCGGCTTTCGCATTCAGCGTGTCGAAGATCGTCTCGACGAGGAACAGGTCGACGCCGCCGTCGAGCAGCGCCTTCGCCTGCTGGTAGTACGACGTGCGCAATTCGTCGAACGTGACGTTGCGCGCGCCCGGATCGTTGACGTCCGGCGAGATGCTGGCCGTCTTCGGCGTCGGCCCGATCGCGCCCGCGACGAAGCGCGGCTTGTCGGGCGTCGCGTATTTCGCGGCCGATTCGCGCGCGAGCTTCGCCGATTCGACGTTCATCTCGACGACGAGATCTTCCATTCCGTAGTCGGCCTGCGCGACGGTCGTCGCGCCGAACGTGTTGGTCTCGACGATGTCGGCGCCGGCCGCGAAGTACTGGTCGTGGATCTCGCGGATGATCTGCGGCTGCGTGATCGACAGCAGCTCGTTGTTGCCCTTGATGTCGCGCGGGAAATCCTTGAAGCGCTCGCCGCGATACGCGGCTTCGTCGAGCTTGTAGCGCTGGATCATCGTGCCCATCGCGCCGTCGAGGATCAGGATGCGCGATTTCAGCAGCGCGGGCAGGGCGGCGCCGCGCGTGTAGGGCGCGTCGAGCGGGACGGAAGCAGCGAGAGGAGTCGCAGACATGGGCGGGAGACCGGCGAAGACGGAAAACCGTCATTGTAGCCGGTGCGTCAAGGGGGCGCCGACCCTCCCCGCGCCCGCCGGACGGCCCGCCAAATGAAAGCCCCCGCCGGCGAACCGGACGGGGGCATGATCGGAGTGCACGCGGCGCCGCGTCGGTGCGCGGCGAATGGCCCGGCCGCGTGACGCGCCGGGCCGCGGGTCGTCAGTGCAGCACGACGGGCATCATCATCAGGCTGTCGAATTGTCCGAGGAATTCGTCGACTTCGTCGAGCGACGGTTCATCCTCGATCAGTTGCTTCACGTGCGCGCGGAATCGTTCGGCAAGTTCGCCGTCGATGAAGATTTCGCGCTGCGCGTTCTTGTCGACGATTTCGTATCCGCCGGCATTCATCAGGTGATGGCCGGCCTGCGGCGCAAATTCGACGACGCAGTAGTTGGGGCTGTTGTAGATCATTTGCATGGCGGCACTCCTCTTCGCAGTGGCATCTGGCCTTGTTGTCCCCTAGGTGGGGCGAGCCTTGCCGGTTTCAAGGGGCTTGCGCTGCACACCCCGTTCTCCCGTTTGCGTGGGGTGTATCGGTTAGAAGCCGATGTCTATCAAACGTTTCTTATTGTGAGCCGGTGGACTGAAATAGTTGTTAAAGAGTGTCATCGGCCATTTTCGGGAAATCTGTAATCGGTCGAAATTGCCGATTCGTGTGCGTTCACTGTGTGACAGTCGATGAGGCTGGTGGTTGCATCGTCGTGGGCGGGGCCGATTGCGCCGATTGTGCAGGCGGCGCGGCCGATGCATCGGGCGACGGTGCGGCGGCGGGCGCGTTCGTTGCGCCGCTTGCTGGCGCGGCATCGGCAGGCACGTTCGGTGCGGCGAGGCGGCCGTGCCACAGCAACTCGATCTGCGCACCGTTCGGCTCGCTCTGCACGAGCCGCGCGGGCAGCCAGCCGAGCGACGGCGCGAGCCACATGTCGATGCGGCGCGTGTCGCCGTCGCGGCGCGGCAGGCGCATGAAGTGCCGCGCGGCGATGATGCCGGTCTGCGTCTGCACCTGCTCGTCGCCGATCACGGTGATCGGCCAGGTCTCGCCGCTGTTGTTGTCGATCACGAAGAATTGCTGCGTGACGCCCGGTTTGTAGGCGGCGGGATTGCCGCGCACGAGCCCCGACAACTGCATCAGCATGCTGAAGCGGTCCTGCACGCCGTCGGGCAGCGGCGCGTTGTTCGGCGTGCGCGTGAACACGACCTGCCGGATCTCGCGGTTGAAGATCGCGATGTCTTCCGGCCGCTTGCCGCGCTTCTCGACGTAACGGTCGGGCGCGACGCCGAAGGCATCGATGCGGCCTTCGCTGCGATAGGTGAACGGGCCGACGAACGGCACGGGCATCGATACCGACAGGTCGTACGTGTGCCCGTCGGTGCGCCAGTGGATCGTGCCGATCATGTTCTGCATGCCGTTGTAGAACGTGTCGTACTGCAGGTCGCCGGACGGCGGCGCGGCGAATTTCACGCCGCTCGTCGCGGGGCCGGGTGTCGCGGCGCTGGCGCCGGCGGCCGACGCGGCGTGTGTGCTCGACGCCCCCGAGGTCCCCGCCGTGCCGCTCGCGGCGGACGCGGCGGCAGCCGGCGGTTCGCCGTGCTCGGCCGTCTGCGTCGACGTGAGGACCGGCTCGTGCGACGGTGCGGGTTTCGGCGGGGCCGCCTTCGGCGCGTCGGCCCTGGGCGCGGCCGGACGTTCGACCGGCTTCGGCTCCGGCGGAGCAGGCTGCCGCTCGATCGGCCGCGGTTTCAGTAGCTCGATCTGCACGGGGATGTCGGCGGGCGGCGGCGGCGTGAACGATTCGCGGTTGCGCATCAGCCAGAACCCGGCGAGCGCATGCAGCACCAGCACGGCGACGAGCGCGATGCCCACGCGCAGTCCGCGGCGGGGCGGGGCGTGACTCGGGCGAAGGTCGGCGGGCTGCATGGGCATCGGAACGGGCTCGGGGGGCTTGCGTGAGGTCGGGCGCGCGGTGCGCGCCACAGGAATCGGACCATCGGATGCGCCGCGCGTTCGCGATGCGTGACGTGGCGCGAACCGGATGCGTCAGGCGTCGCGTGCGTCGGGACTATAGCCGAGTTCGTAAGACAGTTTCTGCGCGCATGCGCGCAGCGCGGTGTCGATCTCGCCGCCCCATGCGATGTCGAACGAGCCTTCCTGGCCGAGCGCGACGATCGCGAGCGCGAGTTCGCCGACCGCGTCGAACACCGGCATGCAGAACGCGTGGATCGTCGGCAGCAGCATCCCTTCGACGCGCGCGGCCTGGTGCGCGCGCACGTCGGCGAGCACCGCGTCGACTTCGTCGAGCGTGCGCGGGCCGCCGTGGTGCGGCGAGCGGCGCGTATCGGCGAGTTCGCGCTCGAGCATCGCGGCGGTCTTGCCGCGCGGCAGGTACGCGGCGAACAGCAGGCCCGTCGCGGAGCCGAGCAGCGGCATCACGTCGCCGAGCTTCAGCGACGCCTTCGCGGGATGGCTCGATTCCATCCAGTGCACGATCGTCGGCCCCTGGTTGCCCCATACCGCGATGCCGACCGTCTGGTCGAGACGGTCGCGGAATTCGGTCAGCGCGATCCGCGCGAGCTTCACGCCGTCGACGCGCGCGAGCCGCGCGAGGCCCATCTGCAGCGCGAAGCCGCCCAGCTCGTAGCGGCCCGAGACGGGATCCTGAGACACGACGCCGAGCCGCGAGAAGCTGACCAGATAGCGGTGCGCCTTCGCCGGACTCATGCCCGCGCGCTGCGCGAGATCGCGCAGCATCATCGCGCGCGGCTCGCTCGTCAGCACGTCGAGCAGGCGGAAGCCGACCTCGATCGACTGGATGCCGGAACGGACCTTCTCGCCGTGTTCGCCGGAGGCGGCGTCGTCGGTATCGGAGTCGGCGAGATCGTCGTCGGGAAGCGGGCTGGCGGGCATGGGCAAGAGGTGCGCGAAAATGCGGCAGGAAACGGGGCGAAAACGGCGTGCGCCATCATGACGCGCCGCATGGATTCACCATCGTAAAATAGATTCCCTCCATCGTCACTACAACGGCAGATCCTCCCTATGAAACTTGCTTCGCTGAAGGACGGCACGCGCGACGGCCAGCTGATCGTCGTGTCGCGCGACCTGCACACCGCGGCGATTGCCGATGCGATCGCGCCGACGCTGCAGCGCGTCCTCGACGACTGGGCGTTCTACGCGCCGCAACTGCGCGACCTGTACGACGCGCTGAACCACGGCCGCGCGCGCAATGCGTTCGCGTTCGACCCGGCCAACTGCATGGCGCCGCTGCCGCGCGCGTTCCAGTGGGCCGACGGCTCCGCGTACGTGAACCACGTCGAGCTCGTGCGCCGCGCGCGCGGTGCCGAGATGCCGCCCGAGTTCTGGACCGATCCGCTGATGTACCAGGGCGGCAGCGACGATTTCCTGGGGCCGCGCGACGACGTCGTGTGCCCGTCCGAGGAATGGGGCATCGATTTCGAGGCGGAAGTCGCGGTGATCACCGGCGACGTGCCGATGAGCGCGTCGCCCGACGACGCGCTGAAGGCCGTGCGGCTCGTCACGCTCGTGAACGACGTGTCGCTGCGCAACCTGATTCCGCACGAGCTCGCGAAGGGCTTCGGCTTCTTCCAGAGCAAGCCGGCCACCGCGTTCGCGCCGGTCGCCGTCACGCCCGACGAGCTCGGCGACGAGTGGCGCGCAGGCCGCGTGCACCGCCCGATGATCGTCCACTGGAACGGCAAGAAGGTCGGCCAGCCCGACGCCGGCACCGACATGGTGTTCCATTTCGGCCAGCTGATCGCGCACGCGGCGAAGACGCGCAACCTGCGTGCCGGCTCGATCGTCGGCTCCGGTACGGTCTCGAACAAGGACGCGAAGCGCGGCTACTGCTGCATCGCCGAGAAGCGCTGCCTCGAGACGATCGAGCACGGCGCGCCGCAGACCGAATTCATGCGCTACGGCGATACGGTGCGCATCGAGATGTTCGATGCGGCCGGCAAGTCGATCTTCGGCGCGATCGAGCAGTCGGTCGCCCCGCCCGACGGCGTGGCATGAGCCGCGCGGGGATGCGGCGCAGCGGCGAAACCCTGCCGCGGCCCGCGCGCCGGGTTTCGCCCGATGTTTGACCGCGCGGGCTTGGCTACACTCGATTCAAGCGTTCGAACCCCTCGAACAAGGAGCAGCAGATGGCCGATCTCGCCGCGTACGGCGGTTACGAAGCACTGAAGGTGACGCGCCGCGACCATGGCGTGCTCGACATCGTGATGAGCGGCGAGGGCGCGAACCGCAGCGGCCTCGCGACCGCGAACGCACGCATGCATCGCGAGCTCGCCGACATCTGGCGCGACGTCGATCGCGATCCCGACACGCGCGTCGCGGTGATCCGCGGCGAAGGCAAGGGCTTTTCGGCGGGCGGCGATCTCGCGCTCGTCGAGGACATGGCGAACGATTTCGACGTGCGCGCACGGGTGTGGCGCGAGGCGCGCGACCTCGTCTACAACGTGATCAACTGCAGCAAGCCGATCGTGTCGGCGATGCATGGCCCGGCCGTCGGCGCGGGGCTCGTCGCCGGGCTGCTCGCCGACATCTCGATCGCCGCGAAGGACGCGCGCATCATCGACGGCCACACGCGCCTCGGCGTCGCGGCCGGCGACCATGCGGCGATCGTGTGGCCGCTGCTGTGCGGGATGGCGAAGGCGAAGTACTACCTGATGCTGTGCGAGCCCGTGAGCGGCGAGGAGGCCGAGCGGATCGGGCTGGTCTCGCTCGCGGTCGAGCCGGCCGACCTGCTGCCGAAGGCGTACGAAGTGGCCGAGCGGCTCGCGCACGGTTCGCAGTCGGCGATCCGCTGGACCAAGTACGCGCTGAACAACTGGCTGCGCACCGCCGGGCCGACCTTCGATACGTCGCTCGCGCTCGAATTCATGGGTTTTTCGGGGCCCGACGTGCGGGAAGGCATCCGTTCGCTGCGCGAGCGGCGCCCGCCCGCGTTTCCCGGCGACGCGCCGTTCTGACGTGCGCGCTATGATCGAACCACGCGCGGCTGCGCGACGCACGGCGGCCGCCTCGCTCCCCCAGTCAACCAGGATGCCCGTATGACGACCGATGCCTCCGGCGCCAACCCTTTCGCCGGCTTTGCCGGGTTCCAGCCCGCCGACATGATGGACCGGATGTGGGACATGATGCGGATGTCGCCGTTCGGCGGGATGGCGCCGTTTCCGGGCGCGACGCACGGGCTGCCGCCGTCGCTGTCGAGCATGTCCGACATGATGTCGCCGCTCACGAACGTCGAGGAACTCGACAAGCGGATCACCGATCTGCGCGCGGTCGAGCAGTGGCTGAAGCTCAATCTCGGGATGTTGCAGTCCGCGATCCAGGCGCTCGAGGTGCAGCGCGCGACGCTCGCGACGCTGCGCGCGTTCGGCGCGTTCGCGCAAAGCTCGATGTCGGCGGCCGAGGAAGCGGCCGTTGCCGCCGCGCAGGCCGCGAAAACCGCGTCGACGGGCGAGGCCGCGCCCGCGGCCGATGCGGCGGCATCGGCCGCCGCGGATGCGCCGGAAGGCGGCCCCGCGCAGCAGCCGTTCGACCCGGCCGGCTGGTGGAACCTGCTGCAGACGCAATTCAACCAGCTCGCGAGCCTCGCGATGGCGCAGCCGGGCGTGCAGCCTGCTGCCCCGGGCGCCGCGCCGCCGGAGGCCGCTGCCGCGCCGGAACCCGCCGCGAAGCCGGCTGCGGCCGCGGCCGCACCGCGCAAGCCCGCCGCGAAGCGCGCGAAGCCGTCCGGTTCGGCGGCGGCCCGCGCGGCGGCCGCTTCGTCGCCCGAAACCCGTCCGCCGAAGCGCTCGACGTGATGCGGCGCAGGTAGGAGGTCGGCCATGCGACTCGCGCTCGTTCTGATGGGAGGCGGCGCGCGCGCCGCATACCAGGTCGGCGTGCTGAAGGCGCTGGCCGAGATCGCGCGCGAGGCCGATCCGCGGCGGCACACGCTGCCGTTCGCGGTCGTGTGCGGCTCGTCGGCGGGCGCGATCAACGCGACGTCGATCGCCAGCCACGCGGACGATTTTTCCCATGGCGTGCGGCGCCTGCTCGAATTCTGGGAGCCGCTGCGCGCCGAATACGTGTATCGCACCGACTGGCTCGGCGTCGCGGCCGCCGGCGCGCGCTGGCTCGCGACGATGACGTTCGGCTGGGCGGCGCGCCGCTCGCCGCGCGGGCTGCTCGACAACACGCCGCTCGCGCACCTGCTGCAGCGCGAACTGAGCTTTCACCGGATCGAGCAGATGCTCGAGGCGCGCCTGCTGCACGCGCTCGCGATCACCGCGCTCAGCTATTCGAGCGGCCGGCACCTCACGTTCTATCAGGCCGCCGAGCCGATCCAGGCGTGGCGGCGCGCGCAACGCACCGCGCGGCTCGTCGACCTGTCGGCGTCGCACTTGCTCGCGTCGTCGGCCATTCCGTTCGTGTTTCCGGCCGTGCCGCTCGTGCTCGACGGGCAGATCGAATACTTCGGCGACGGCTCGATCCGGCAGATCGCGCCACTGTCGCCGGCGATCCACTTCGGCGCGCACCGGATCGTCGTCGTCGGCGCAGCCGATCCGCGGCCCGAGATTCCGGCCGCGAACGGCGCGGGGCGGCCGCGCGGCTACCCGACGCTCGCGCAAATCGGCCAGCAGGTACTCGCGAGCGTGTTCCTCGACTCGATCGGCTCGGACATCGAACGGATCGAGCACATCAACCGGATGATCGAGCACCTGCCGCACCAGGTCGAAATAGACAGCGGCTGGCGGCACGTCGACGTGCTCGCGATCGCGCCGTCCGAGCGCATCGAGCTGATTGCCGCGAAGCACCTGAAGCAGATGCCGGCGACGATGCGCGGGCTGCTCGGCGCGATCGGCGGCAGCCAGCCGGCCGGCGCGTCGTTCGCCAGCTACCTGCTGTTCGAGGAGGCCTTCACGCGCGAGCTGATCGAGCTTGGCTACCGCGACGGCCGGGCGCAGCGGGAGACGCTCGCCGGCTGGATCGCGCACGCGGACGGCAGCACCGCGCCGGCACCCGGCATGCCGCCGGAAGACGGCCTCGCGACGGGCGAAATGCGGGTCTGACACGCGCAGGCGTGCTGTAAGGTTGTGTTTTCGCGACGGTCGGCCGCGACCGATCGCCGCACCGCGGTGGGCGGCGCACCACTGGCCAGGCGTCTCGGAACCGTCATGCACGCGTGCTATCATGGCCGCCGCCGTATACACCATATCGAGCAGCCCGCCGATCCGGCATCCGCACGGGACCTTTCGGGGAACCCGCCTGCGGCAAGGGACGGGCGCGCCACCGAGCCGGCCAGCGCCGGCCCCCACTCAGGCACGCGCGCCCGGCTCCGTCCGAACGGAGCGGGGGTGACGGCATGCCCAACGGCGGCAACGCGGCCGCCTGGCTGCCAGACGAGGAATCGGCGTCCGGCGGGCCGGATTCCCGCGTAAAATTAGAGTCTTGGCTGCAAAAAGCGCGTGGCGCGCTTGCGCGGCAACAGTCACGTTTAGAGAAGTCGCATTGCGCAGAACAGGGGTGGGACCATCATGAACACCATGCTTTATCCGGAACTTTACAGGTCGCTCGAAGCTGTCCGCTGGGACATGGAGAAGGACATTCCGTGGGACAAGTTCGACGCTTCGTTGCTCACCGACGAGCAGGCGAAGACGATCAAGATGAACGCGATCACCGAATGGTCGGCGCTGCCCGCGACGGAAATGTTCCTGCGCGACAACCAGCACGACAGCGACTTTTCCGCGTTCATGAGCGTGTGGTTCTTCGAGGAGCAGAAGCATTCGCTCGTGCTGATGGAATACCTGCGCCGCTTCAAGCCGGAGATGGTGCCGACCGAGGAGGAACTGCACGCGGTGCGCTTCCAGTTCGATCCGGCGCCGCCGCTCGAGACGCTGATGCTGCATTTCTGCGGCGAAATCCGCCTGAACCACTGGTACCGCTGCGCGGCCGACTGGCATACCGAGCCCGTCATCAAGCAGATCTACGAAACGATTTCGCGCGACGAGGCGCGTCATGGCGGCGCGTACCTGCGCTACATGAAGAAAGCGCTGAACAACTGCGGTGACGTCGCACGCGCCGCATTCGCGAAGATCGGCGTGCTGATGGCGTCGGCGCGCCGCACCGAGAAGCCGCTGCACCCGACCAACCTGCACGTGAACCAGGCGCTGTTCCCGCGCGACACGGTGCAGTCGCGCCTGCCGGATCCGGAATGGCTCGAGCGCTGGCTCGACGAGCAGATCCGGTTCGACGGCGAGTGGGAGAAGAAGGTCGTCGAGCGGATCCTGCACAACCTGTCGATCCTGTTCGAGCGCACGTTCGCGACCGCGCAGGAGCTGAACCGCTACCGCAAGGAAGTCACCGGCCGCCTGCAGGCCGAAAGCGGCCCGTCGTCGGCCGCGCAGCCGGCCTGAGGCCGGCAGGTGCCGGCGGCGGCGCGAGTCGCACCCGGCTCGCGGCACCGTGCCGCGTTCGTCGCATGAAGCCCGCCCGGCCGGTCCGGCGGGCTTTTTATCTGGTGCCGCCGTCGCGCGCGCCGTTGTTCATTCCGTCCGATCTCCATCATGTCCGCCACCTTCGAACGCAAGCTGATCACCCGTGATGCCCTCGTCGCGCTGCGCGCGTCGCTGCCGTCGCCCGTCGTGTTCACCAACGGCGTGTTCGACATCCTGCATCGCGGTCACGTCACGTATCTCGCCGATGCGAAAGCGCTCGGCGCCTGCCTGATCGTCGGCGTGAACAGCGATGTGTCGGTGCGCATGCTCGGCAAGGGCGACGACCGGCCGATCAACCGCGAGGAGGATCGCGCGGCACTGCTGGCGGCGCTGGAAAGCGTCGACTGGGTCGTGACGTTCGGGGAAAAGACGCCCGTGTCGCTGATCGAGGCCGTCCGTCCGGACATCCTCGTGAAGGGCGGCGATTACGACATGGATGCGCTGCCGGAATCCGCGCTCGTGCGCGGCTGGGGCGGCCGGGCGCTGGCGATTCCGTTCGAGCACGACCGCTCGACCACCGCGTTGCTGAAGAAGGTGCGCGCGCAACGGCCCTGAGCGCGACGCGGCGCCGTCACGGCGCGGATGCCGCGAGCGGGACGGTCGTGACGGCCGGCGCCGCGATCGGGCCGCCGACGACGGGCTGGTCGGTCGCTCGCATCAGCGGTGTCACGCGCAGCGCGTCCGGCCGCACCTGCCGCGACAGCACGCCGGGTTCGCGCGGCCCGGCCGCCGGCAGCGGCCCGAACACGCCGCGCGCCACCACGAACGCGAGCATGTTGGCGAGAAAGAGAACAGCGATCAGCCAGCGCAGCATCGTCGAAACTCCTTGTCGTCATCGACGTGATTCACATCGTTCAGTCGAGCCGGCCGCATGGCCGGCTTTTTCATGGCTTCCGTTGACCGTTCGTGCGGGCCGCTGACGCGGCGCCGCGCGTACTGCGTCGTCGGCGGGGCGCGGGCGGCTTCGGTCCGCTTGGCTCCACTTCGGCCTGCATGGCCACGCGCCGGCGCGATGCCGGCGCCTTCGTCAATCCTGCGCCGTTGCCGGGCCGGCCGCATCCGCTGCGATCAGCGCGAGCCCGGACAGGATCAGCGCGTCGTGCCGCGTATGCGGGACCGTCAGCGCACGCGCGACGTCATCCGCCGCACCGCCTGCCAGCACGAGCCGCACGGGTGCCTGCCACGCAGCGACGAGATCATGCCACGCGCGCTCGATCAGGCCGGCCTGCGCGTAGAGGCAGCCGGCCGACAGCGAGCGCGACGTATCGACCTGGAACGGTTCGGCTTGCGCGCCCGCGAGCAGACCACTGGCGATATCGGTGGTCAGCGTCGGCAACTGCGCGGTGTGCGTGCCGAGCGCGCGCATCATCAGCGCCCAGCCCGGCGCGATCAGCCCGCCCGTGAAGCGGCCGTCCGCGCGCAGTGCCTCGAGCGTCGTCGCGGTGCCGAACGTCGCGATCAGCAGATGCTCGTCCGGAAACGCCGCGTGCGCGCCGATCAGGCCGGCCCACCGGTCGCTGCCGAGCTGTTCGGGCGTCGTATAGCCGTTCGTCACGCCGCATTGCGCGGGCCGCGAGCGGATCGTCGTGCGCGGCAGGCCCGGCCAGCGTGCATCGAGCAGCGCATCGATCCGTGCGGCCACGTCGGCGCCCGCGACGTTCGAGATCCATGCGCCGCGCGGACGCGACAGGTGCGACCAGTCGGGATCGGCGCCGCCGTCGCGCGTGTGGCCGAACGCGCCCGTGTCGACGAGCGTGCGCCGCGCGTCGGCGAGCGCCCACTTGATCCGGCTGTTGCCGGCGTCGATCAGCAGGTGCGGTTCGCTCATTGCGCTTCGCGCAGCGACACGTCGCCGGCCGCGATCGTCTGCACGCCGCTCGGCGTGTCGAGCAGCAACTGGCCGGTCGCATCGATGCCCGTCGCGATGCCGCGCGCGCGTTCGACGCCCTGTTCGAGCAGCACGACTTCGCGGCCCGCGTACGCGTGCAGCGCGTGCCAGCGCGGCAGGAACGGCGCGAGGCCGTCGGCGCCGAATTGCGCGAGCGCGGGCGTGAGCGCGTTCAGCGACGCGGCGAGCGTATCGGTGAGGTTCGCCGACGCGCACGCGATCGACAGCGCGGCGGGCGGCAGCCCGCTCGCGAGTGTCGCTTCGCGCGCGCGCAGCGCGTCGACCTGCGCGGCGACGGCTTCCGCGCCGCGCACGTTGATGCCGAAGCCGATCACGACGGCGGTCGCCTCGGCGGTGGTCCAGACGGTTTCGATCAGGATCCCGGCGAGCTTGCCGACGATGCGCGGCGTGCCGTCGTCGTCGGTCGTCAGCAGCAGGTCGTTCGGCCATTTGAGCGCGACGCGCATGCGCGCGTCGAGCGGCAGCGTGGTTAGCCCTTCGGCGAGCGCGACGCCGATCGCGATGCTGAGGCCGCCGAGCGCGTCGATGGCGCGCGGCACGATGCAGCCGACCGAGCACAGCAGCGCATTGCCGGGCTGCGCGAACCACGGGCGGCCTTGCCGGCCGCGACCTGCCGTCTGCTCGAACGCGACGCGCACGAGCGGCGCGGGCAGCGCGTTCGCGCTGCGCGGCAGCGCCTTGAGCCGCGTTGCGACGTCGGCGTTGGTCGAGCCGGTGGCGGCGACGATGTCGAGCGGCCACGCGCGCGGCGCGGCGTCCAGGTGCGCCTCGAGCCGGTTGCGCGCGATGTGCGCGTCGCCGGATTCAGGCGTGTCGGAGGAGGTGGGGGCGTTCATGGCGCCTATTGTAGCGACAGGGGGCGTCGGCGCGTGCCGGGCCGTGCGTGCGACAGGCCGGTGTACGGCCGCGGTCCGGGCGCGCACCGCGCCTGGGCCGCCCGCCGGACCGGCGCCAAGTCGCTCAGTGCTGCCCCAGTTGTTCCAGCGCCTTGATGTCTTCCTCGCTCGTCATTTCGCAGGCGAGCAGCGTGTTGCCTTTGAGCGCCGGACCCTGGCGGGCCGACACGAGGATCAGAGCACCGCCCGGGCCGCGGACGTTCAGCCGGCGCGAATAGCCGACGGACGACGCACCGAGCAGGTGGCCTTTCTCGCGGGTGAGCTCGTAGCGTTTGGCGAGCTGGTCGGCGACTTCGCCTTCCACGAGCACGCCGATGCCGGTGGCGACGAACACGACGTGCTGCGTCGTGAAGCCGTCGCGGCGGATCGGCTCGGGCAGGCGATAGACCGCTGCACCCAGCATCGAGTTGTCCGGTTTCGGATCGGCCGCCTTGGCGGCGTTGTAGATCGCGTCCATCAGGTCCGACGTGAACGGCGGCTTGCACAGCGCGGCGTTGAAGATGTCGGGCGGCGCGGCGAGCGAAACGAGCGGAACGGCAGCGACGGCGGCGCCGATGGCGGCGCGCAGGCCGGACAGGCGATGCGACATGGATGAAGGCCTCTCAGGTTTTATTGTGAATGCGAGGCAGCATGTTAAGGCATCGCCGCACGTGTATCGAGCTGCGAGAACCGACAGGCTGCGCGGCGCGGCGACCGGAGTGCGTATCGCGCGCCGCGCATCGATCGCCGTCGTGCGCGTTCGACGCACGACGCGACGGATCATGCTTGTCGGGCAAGTCGCCGTTACGCTACCGCACGGTCGTGCGTGCGCCGTCGACGTCCGTCACGGTGCCACTACCGGGTGCTTCAGCGCATGCGCGGTCTCGATCCACTGCGCGTGGAATTCGTCCGCGTCGGGCCGAAGCCCGAGTTCGCCGTTGCGATAGGCCATCGCGAGGGTCTGCACGGCTTCCGGCAGCTCGTGTTCGGCGGCCCGGCGATACAGCGCGAGCGCGCGCGCGTCGTCGCGCGGCACGCCGCTGCCGTCGCGGTACGCGTTCGCGAGCATGAAATCGGCGGCCGGGATGTCCGCGCGCGACGCGATGTCGAACCAGTGCGCGGCCCGCACCGGGTCGGCGGCGATGCCGTAGCCGCTGCGGTAGATCAGCCCGAGGTAATACGCGGCGGCCGGGTCGCCCTGTTCGGCCGCGGCGCCGAGCAGCGCGCGTGCGCGTGCATAGTCTTTCGGGAGCTCGCCGCTGCCGAGCAGCAACGCCTTGCCGAGCGCGAGCCGCGCGCGCCGGGCAGCCGGCGCGTCGGCCTGGTTGTCCGCCGTCGCGGCCGTTTCCAGCCAGCCGCGCCCCTCGTCGCGCAGCCCCGGTTCGTGCGCATCGACGAGCGCGATGCCGAGCGCTGCCTGCGCGGCGCCCGAGCCGCGGCGCGCGAGCGTGCGCAACTGGGCCAGCGCGTGCGGCTCGGTCGCCTGCGTGACCATCGCCTGCCATTCATCGAGCTGCGCGGCGCTCGGCGCGGGGCCGGCGCCGCGCAGGCCGGCGGCCGCGACGACGGCCGCGACGGTCACGGCCGCCGCCGCGAGTAGCGCGGCGGGCGGGAGTTTGGCGCGCAGCATGCGCCGCGCGGCAGCGGCGAAGCCGGTTTCGGCGGGCCGCATCGTCCGGATCGGTTGCATCGCGTGTCTCATTGCGTGAGGTCGATCTCGTAGGTGGCGAGGTTCTTGCCCGAGCCGTCGTCGGCAGCGACCTGCGTGATGCCGGTCAGGCCGGCCGCCGCCGCGTCGCCGACGCGGTTCGGGGCGGACGCGAACTGCACGTGCGCGACCGAGCTCGCGAGCTTCGTGAACCGCCAGCTGCGCTGCGCGCCGTCGGCCGCGCGCGTGATCGCGCCGCGCTTCTTGATGAACGCGATCAGCACGTCGCGGTTCGCGTCGGGCGACGCGAAGATCGTCTTGCTGCCGTCGAGGCCCGGGAAGTTGCCGCCGCCGCTCGCACGGTAGTTGTTGGTCGCGACGATGAACTGCGCGTTCGAATCGATCGGCGCACCCTTGTACGTCAGGTTCCTGATGCGGCTGCCGACCGGCTGCGTGACGTCGATTTCATAGGCGAGATCGGCCGACGTGAACATGTCGAAGTTGTAGCCGGGGAAGGTGCTGACGAGCGGCTGCACGGTCGCCTTGGCCGGGTCGATCGTATTGAAGCGCTTCGCGGCCGTCTCGAGCCAGTTCTTCACGTCGGCGCCGCTCACCTTCACCGCGTACACGGTGTTCGGATACAGGTACAGGTCGGCCGCGTTGTTGATCGCGAGCGCGCCCGGCGCGACGTCGGTGTAGTCGGTGCCGCCGCCGAAGCCGCTCTTGAACGGCGCGCTGACCGACAGCACCGGCAGCGACGCGTATTGCGGCAGGTTCGCCTGCACGTAGGTCTTCACGTAGTCGGCCTGCGCCTCGTTGACGATCTGGATCGCGCCCGGATCGCCGACGTCCGCGAAGTACGAGTTCATCCGGTAGTCGGTCGAGCCGATCGGCGTCTTCACGTAGTCGATCGTCGCCTGGTGCTCGGCCGCGATCGCGGCGGAGACCGACGGATCGGCGGCGACGTAGCTCTTGTCGGCGTTCTGGATCGGCCGCGCCTCGACGGTCGTCTGCGACTTGTCGACGGCCCACGTCTTGCCGTCGAACTTCAGGCCGAGCTTGATCACGCCGAGATGCTTGCCCCAGTAGTTGGCCATCACGGTCGGCACGCCGTTGACGGTGCCCTTGACCTTGTCGACGCCCGGCAGGTTGAACTGCGACACGGTGCTGTTCGCGTCCGGGAACACCTGGTGCGAGTGGCCGATCAGCATCGCATCGATGCCGGACACCTTCGACAGCCACCAGCTGCCGTTTTCCATCGTCGGCGAGTACGCGGCATTGTCGAGGCCGCCGTGCGAGATCGCGACGACGAGATCGGCGCCCTTCGCGCGCATTTCCGGAATGTACTTCTCGGCCGCCTCCTTCAGCCCGGTCGTGTAGACCTTGCCGTCGAGCCAGCGCTTGTCCCAGTTCATGATCGCGGGCGGCGTGAAGCCGATGATGCCGATCTTCACGGGCGCGCTGACCGTCTTGCCGTCCGGCGTGGTGGCCGTCACCGTGCGCGTCAGGATCGTATACGGCGTGAACAGCGGCGCGTTGGTCTTCGCGCTGATCACGTTCGCGAGCACCTGCGGGAAGTTCGGGCCCGCGCACTTCTTCTGCTGGGCCGGCGCCGGCAGGCCGTCGACCTCGAACGTGTTGCCGGTCACCTGCGACAGGTACGGCAGCCCGTAGTTGAACTCGTGGTTGCCGATGCCGCCGCCGTCGAACTTCGCGGCGTTCATCACCTTGTAGATCGCGAGCGTCTGGTCGCAGCCCACCGGCTTCACGAGCGCCTGGTAGTCCGACAGCGCGGTGCCCTGGATCGTGTCGCCGTTGTCGAGCAGCAGCGTGTTCGGGTACTGCTTGCGCGCCTGCGCGATCAGCGTCGACACGCGCTCGAAGCCGAGCGAATTGTCGGCGGCAAGCTTGAAATAGTCGTACGACAGCACGTTGGTGTGCAGGTCGGTCGTCTCGAGCAGCGCGAGCGTGGCCGTCGTGCCGACGGGCGCCTGGGCCTCGGGCTGCGACGGCGGCGTGGCGGTGACGTCGTCGCCGCCGCAGCCGGCGAGGACGAAGGCGAGGCTGGCGAGCGCGGCGGCGGCCGGGACGTGACGGCGGGAAAGCGGGGGGAGACGCATCGGTTGTCCTGTTCGGTGTTCTGCTTTATGAAATGCGAGGTACGCACGAATGGCGGCGCGGCGCGCCGACGGCCTGACGTGCGGCGCGTGAGAGTATCGAAAGGAAACGTGACGGGACAATGAAAGGTCGCGATGCCGGCAGCGAGCCGTGGCCGGCGGCGGCTTCCGGACGGTCCGGGCCGGTCCCGGCCGGTCCCGGCCGGCGCCCGAGCATGCCCGGTGTCGTCCCGGGCATGCCCGCATCGGCAGCATCGTCATGGTCCGTCCGGATACTCGGCTCCAGGGCGCACGGCCGCCGCTTTCGACTGCGCGCCGCGCGCCCGGCGCCGCGTCGGAAATCCTCACGTCGCGGCGCCGGGTGGTTCGCTACAATGGCCGCTGTCATCCTTTTGCAAACAACCTGCCCTTGGACTTCGAGACTCCTCCCGGCCTGTCGGTCGACGCCGGCGGCCAGGGCCAGACGGTGCGCCTGACCGGCCAGTGGACCGCGCTCTCGCTCGCGCGCAACCGCGGCGCCGTGGCGCGCCGCATCGCGAGCATCGCCGCCGGGCGCGTGAGCGACTGGGATCTGTCCGGCATCGAGCGGCTCGACCACGTCGGCGGCCAGGCGCTGTGGCGCGTGTGGGGCCGCAAGCTGCCGGCCGGCGTCGCGCTGAGCCCCACGCAGCGCACGATCTTCGAGCGCATCGAACGGCTCGACAGCCAGCGCGAGGCGCCCGAGCGCATCGTGCGGTTCGATCCCGTCACGCGGCTCGGCCTGGCGCTCTTCTCGTTCGGCGAACACCTGCAGGGCGGCATCGCGATGTTCGGCCTCGTGATCCTCGATGCGCTGTCGGTGCTGCGCCGCCCGCGGACGATGCCGTGGAAGGAAACCTCGGCGAACATCTACAGCGCCGGCGCGCAGGCGCTGCCGATCACCGCGCTCGTCGCCTTCCTGATCGGCATCGTGCTCAGCTACCTGTCCGCGCAGCAGCTGCAGATGTTCGGGGCGAACCGCTACATCGTGAACATCCTCGGGCTGTCGGTGATCCGCGAGCTCGGCCCCGTGCTGTCGGCGATTCTCGTCGCGGGCCGCTCGGGCTCGGCGATCACCGCGCAGATCGGCGTGATGCGCGTGACCGAGGAGCTCGACGCGATGCGCGTGATGGGCATCCCGCACGGGCTGCGGCTGATCCTGCCGCGCGTGCTCGCGCTCGGCGTCGCGATGCCGCTGCTCGTGATGTGGACCAACATCATCGCGCTGACGGGCGGCGCGCTCGCGGCGAAGCTGGTGCTCGGCATCGACATCAACTATTTCGTGCGCTCGCTGCCGGGCGTCGTGCCGATCGCGAACCTGTACATCGGCGTCGGCAAGGGCGTCGTGTTCGGCATGCTGATCGCGCTGGTCGCGTGCCATTTCGGCTTCCGGATCAAGGCGAACTCGCAGAGCCTCGGCGAAGGCACGACCACGTCGGTGGTGTCGTCGATCACGGTCGTGATCCTCGCCGACGCGGTGTTCGCGATCCTGTTCCAGAACGTGGGGCTCGGATGAACGCATCGAACGAAACGCCGGCCGGTGCCGCGCCGGCCGATGGTGCGCCGACCGGTGCCGCGGCCGCCCACGCCGCGGCAATCGCCGCCGCCGCGATCGGCACGCCGCCGTCCGCCGCGGCGCAGGCCGCCGACTTCGTGATCGAGGTGCGCAACCTGACCAAGCGCTACGGGCGCAACATCGTTCACCAGAAGCTCGACTTCGACGTGCGGCGCGGCGAGATCGTGTCGATCGTCGGCGGCTCGGGCTCCGGCAAGACGACGCTCGTGCGCCAGATCCTCGGCCTCGAGCGGCCGACGTCGGGCACGATCAAGGTGTTCGGCGAGGATACGGCGACGATCGACGACGCGAGCGCGCGGATGATGCGCACGCGTTCGGGGATGCTGTTCCAGCAGGGCGCGCTGTTCTCGTCGATGACGGTGTTCGACAACGTCGCGCAGCCGCTGCGCGAACTCGGCCGCGTGCCGCCGGACCTGCTGCACGACATCGTGATGCTGAAGCTCGAGATGGTCGGGCTGCCGTGCAAGCACGCGTCGAAGATGCCGGCGGCGTTGTCGGGCGGGATGGTGAAGCGGGTCGGCATCGCGCGCGCGATCGCGCTGGAGCCCGAGCTGCTGTTCCTCGACGAGCCGACGGCCGGCCTCGACCCGCAGGCATCCGACGAATTCGTCGAGCTGATCGCGACGCTGCACCGCACGCTCGGGCTGACCGTCGTGATGGTGACGCACGACCTCGATACGATGGTCGCGCTGTCGACGCGCGTCGCGGTGCTGGCCGACCGCAAGGTGCTGGTCGCCGCCCCCGTCGAGGAGGCCGCGAACGTCGACCATCCGTTCATCCACGAATATTTCCTGGGGCTGCGCGGGCGCCGCGCATTGCAGGCGCTGCCGCCCGAGCGGCGCGCGAAGCTGCCGAAGGCGGCCCTCGAACCGGCGCTGTCGAGCGTCGAGCTGTAGAAGCAAGGAACCCGCGAATGGAAAACAAATCACATGCGTTCTGGGCCGGCCTGTTCACGATCGCGCTGACGCTCGCGATCGCGGGCACCGTGTTCTGGTTCAACGTCGACCGCACCGTGCGCGTGCCGTACGACCTGCTCGCGCGCACCAACGTGACGGGGCTGTTCCCGGACGCGGCCGTGCGCTTTCGTGGCCTCGACGTCGGCAAGGTGCAGTCGATCGGCTTCGACCGCACGCATCCGGGCCAGATCCGGATCCGCATCCTCGTCGATCACGACGCGCCGATCACGCAGTCGACTTACGGCAGCCTCGGCTTCCAGGGCGTGACGGGCATCGCGTTCGTGCAGCTCGAGGATACGGGACGCGATCTGTCGCCGCTGCCGTCGTCCGCGAAGTCGATCGCGCAGATCCCGATGCGGCCGAGCCTGTTCGACCAGATCCAGGAACGCGGCGACGTGCTGCTGCGGCAGTTCGAACTGGCCGCGAAGAGCGCGAACGCGCTGATGTCGCCCGAGATGCGCGAGCAGTTGCGCGCGACCGCCGAGAGCCTGCAGCACGCGGCCGACAGCGCGGCGACGCTGACGAAGCAGCTCGGCCCGGCGGTCACCGCGCTGCCGGAGACGATGCACGAGGTGAACCGCGCGATGGCGTCGGCGAACACGCTGCTGCAGCCGAACGGGCCGCTCGTGTCGAACCTGAACAAGGCCGGCACGGCCGCCGAGCAGGTCGGCGTCGCGCTGAACGGCCTCAACGCGCGCGTGCAGTACGACACGCTGCCGCGCTTCAATGCGCTGGCCGGCAGCGTCGGCGACGCGTCGCGGCAATTGAAGGACGTCGCCGGTGAACTCGGCCGCAACCCGCGCAGTCTGTTGTTCGGGTCGCCCGGCGCGGCGCCGGGGCCCGGCGAAGCGGGCTTCGTCTGGCCGGGCGCGACGGCCGGCCAATGACGCCCATCGAAACCGGAAACATCATGCAGGAATACGCCATGCCACGAATCCTTGACCGCGCGCTGCGCCCGGCCGCGGCCGCGCTTGCCGTGCTGACGCTCGCGCTGGCGGCCGGCTGCGCCGGCAACGAAGCGGTGCTGTCGAACATCCGCTACGACCTCGGACCCGCGTCGTCGGTGACCACCGGTTCGGGCCCCGCGCTGAAGGTGCTCGACGTCGCCGCGCCCGACGCGCTCGACTCGGACAAGTTCGCGTACCGCCTCGCATACGCCGATGCGCAGCACGTGGCCGTCTATCGCGACAGCCGCTGGACCGCGCCGCCCGCCCAGTTGCTCACGCAACGGCTGCGCGGCGCGCTGTCGTCGCGCGGTGCGGTGCTCGAAGGCTCCGACGGCGTGCGTGCACCGACGCTCAAGGTCGACCTCAGCGAATTCGAACAGGTTTTCGACGGGCAGTCGCAAAGCCACGGCGCGGTGACCGCGCGCGCGACGCTGATGCTCGACGGCAAGGTGCTCGGCCAGCGCACGTTCGTCGCGCGCGCGCCGTCGAGCACGCCCGACGCGGCCGGCGGCGCGCGTGCGCTCGCGATGGCCAGCGACGAGCTCGTGTCGCAGATCGCCGCGTGGGTCGGCGTGCAGGCGTACGCGGGCACGCCGTGACGCCCGACGGGCAGCCGCGATGAGCGTGCCCGGCACGCATCGCGCGTCGCCGCTCGCGCGGCAGGCGTTTGCCGCCTACGCGGCGCTGATCGTTTATGCGTCGCTGTATCCGTTCGAAGGCTGGGTGTCGCTCGGCATCGGTCCGTTCGATTACCTGTTCGCGCCGATGCAGCGTTACGTGACGGCGTTCGACGTGGTCACGAACGTGCTCGGTTATCTGCCGTTCGGCGCGCTCGGCGTGCTCGCGCTGCACCCGCGCTGGCGCGGCGTGGCCGCGACGCTGATCGCGGGCGGGCTCGGCGTGCTGCTGTCGGGCACGATGGAAGCGCTGCAGACCTACTTGCCGACGCGCGTCGCGTCGAATCTCGATCTCGGCGCCAACGCGCTCGGCGCGCTGCTGGGCGCGGCGCTCGCCGCGCCGGCCACCGGTGCGCTGCTCGACCGCGGGGTGTTGCGCCGGCTGCGTTTCGCGTGGCTGGAGGCCGACGGTTCGACGCCGCTGCTGCTCGCCGCGCTGTGGCCGTTCGCGATCGTATTTCCGTCGCCATTCCTGTTCGGCATCGGCGACTGGCCGGCCGCACTGTGGGAGCGCGCCGATGCGTCGATGCAGGACACGCTGCTCGCGTGGCTGCCGGCCGCGTGGCGCGTCAGCGAATGGCCCGAGCGGGTCGACGGCTGGTTGTCGGATTCCGCGTGGGAAGCCGTGCTCGGCGGGCTGATGCTGTTCGCCGCGCTGGCGATCGCGTCGCTCGCGATGCGCCCGCGCGCGCCGCGCATCCGGCTGCTGATCGCGCTGGTGGTCGCCACGCTCGTGCTGAAGGCGGCCGCGACGTTCATGCAGTCGGCCACCGGCCTCGTCGTCGTGTGGGCGACGCCCGGCGCGCGGCTCGGCATCGAGCTCGGTTTCGCGGCGGCGCTCGTCTCATTGCGCGTGCCGGCGACGTGGCGCGCGATGCTCGCGGCGCTCGCGCTGCTGGCGGGCGTCGCGCTCGTGAACCTGCTGCCGGTCAACCCGTTCTTCGACTTCACGCTGTCGGGGTGGCGGCAGGGCCGCTACGTGCACTTCAACAGCATCGCGCGCTGGCTCGCATGGATCTGGCCCTACGCGGCGCTGATCTGGCTCGGCCAACGCGTCGAGCACGCGTGGCTGCCGGCCGCGCTGCGCCGCTGACGCGGCAGCCCGGGCCCGAGCCTGTCCGGCGGCCGTACCGCGGGCAGCCGCGTGCGCCGGTCGCTATAATCGTCCGCATCCTCCGTTGCCGCTTCGCGTAACGGCAATTCATCGCCCCTCTTTGCGCACGGCCTCGCGCCGGGCCGCTCGTCACCATCATGGATTCCTACTACCAGCACCACGTCTTCTTCTGCCTGAACCAGCGCGATCCCGGCGCCGAGCGTCCGAGCTGCGCGCAATGCAACGCGCAGACCATGCAGGAATACGCGAAAAAGCGCGTGAAGGAACTCGGTCTCGCGGGGCCCGGCAAGGTCCGCATCAACAAGGCCGGCTGCCTCGACCGCTGCGAGGAAGGGCCGGTGATGGTCGTGTATCCGGAAGGCACGTGGTACACGTACGTCGATCAGGCCGACATCGACGAGATCGTCGAGTCGCACCTGCGCGACGGCAAGGTCGTCGACCGCCTGAAGATCTGAGCGGGCCGGGCGAATGAACGTTCATACGCAGAAATCGCTGATCGCCGGCCCGATCGGACAGATCGAAATCGCGGTCGACCTGCCCGACGCCGTGCGCGAGGGCGGCGCCGCGCCGCGCGGCATCGCGCTCGTCGCGCATCCGCATCCGTTGTTCGGCGGCACGATGGACAACAAGGTCGCACAGACGCTCGCGCGTACGCTCGTGCAGCTGAACTATGTCGTCTACCGGTCGAACTTCCGTGGCGTCGGCGCGACCGAAGGCGTGCACGACAACGGCACCGGCGAGGCCGACGATCTGCTCGCGGTGCTCGCGCACATGCGCGCGCAGCCCGCGTATGCGGACCTCCCGCTCGTGCTCGCGGGCTTCTCGTTCGGCACCTTCGTGCTGTCGCACGTCGCGAAGCGGCTGCGCGACGCGGGCGAGACGATCGAGCGGATGGTGTTCGTCGGCACGGCCGCGAGCCGCTGGCAGGTGGCCGACGTGCCCGAGAACACGCTCGTGATCCACGGCGAAACCGACGACACGGTGCCGATCGCGTCGGTGTACGACTGGGCGCGGCCGCAGGAACTGCCCGTCGTCGTGATACCCGGCGCCGAGCACTTCCTCCATCGCAAGCTGCACGTGCTCAAGCGCATCATCGTCGACGCGTGGCGATAGCGTCCATGTGGGCGCCGGCGTAAGCGCCGGCAGCCCGTACCGCGCGTGGGCTTCGGCCGGAGGATGCGCGAACCTTCCCGACACTTCACGCGACATCGCGCCGCACCGCGCCCCGCCTGCCGCACGGTGGCACTACCCGACTGGCATGCCGCCTGCACCCGCCTTTCGCGCGACGTCAGGCACGCGCGCCCGACGCGTCGCCGCGCCATGCGCGCGAAGCCGCTATGCGGGCGTCCGCTGCCCCGTTCGCGAAAACGCCGTTCGCGGCCACGTATAATGGCCGCATTCCGCGTTGCCCGCGGCCCGGCTGGGCCCATGCGGCGCTCGTTTCGCCGCCTGTCCGCCCGCTCGCGACGGCCGCGAACCGAACGCGTCCGCACGAGTCCAACCGGCGCGTTTCGCGTCGCCCGACGGTGTCGGGCGAGTGCCCGAAACGCCCGCCGCCTTGCCGTTCAACCCTGCGCGTTTCGCACCGCACTTTCTGCCATCAGCCTGAATCGATCATGCGTCTGTCTTCCCAAGGCCTCAAGTCCCTCGCTTCCTCCATCGCCTTCGGCACCGCCGCGCGCAACGTCGCGCTCGGCGTGATGCTGCCCGTCGCGCTCGCCTCGACCATCGTCGTCGCCGAGGCGAAGCCGGCCGCCAAGGCCAAGGCCGCGCATGCGGCGCCGGCCGCCGAGCAGTCCACCGGCGCGCCCGCGACCTACATGCCGGGCGCGGTGCCGCCGCCGGGCGTGAACGCGCGCTCGTGGGTGCTCGTCGACGCGACGAGCAACACGGTGCTCGCATCGGGCAATGCGGACGAACGCGTCGAGCCGGCGTCGTTGACGAAGCTGATGACGGCGTATCTCGTGTTCGAGGCGCTCGACAAGAAGAAGATCTCGATGGAGCAGATCGTCACGCCGAGCGACGCGGTGCGCCGCGTCGGCCGCGACGAGTCGCGCATGTTCATCGAGGCGAACAAGCCGGTGTCCGTGCATGACCTCGTGTACGGGATGATCATCCAGTCGGGCAACGATGCCGCGATCGCGCTGGCCGAGCTCGTCGGCGGCAGCGAAGGGCAGTTCGTCACGATGATGAACGACGAGGCGGCGCGCCTCGGCATGAAGGGCACGCACTTCGCCGACGTGAACGGCATGCCCGACCCGAACCACTACACGACGGCCGGCGACCTCGCGAGGCTGTCCGCACACCTGATCCGCGATTTTCCGCAGTACTACGGCATCTTCTCGGAGAAGGAATTCAAGTACAACAACATCCGCCAGGGCAACCGCAACCGGCTGCTGTGGCTCGACCCGACGGTCGACGGCCTGAAGACGGGCCATACGCAGGCAGCCGGCTACTGCCTGATCGCGTCGGCCAAGCGCGCGATCCCGGGTGTCGACGGCCAGCGCCGCCTCGTGTCGGTGATGATGGGCGAGCAGAAGGAAAGCGACCGGACGCAGGACAGCATGAAGATGCTGAACTACGGCTACAGCGCGTTCGATTCGGTGCGCCTGTTCAAGGGCGGCCAGGCGATCGCGACGCCGCGCCTCTACAAGGGCAAGGACAACACCGTGCAGGTCGGCGTGAAGGTCGACCAGTGGGCGACGGTGCCGCGCGGCCTCGGCGACAAGGTCAAGACCGAAGTCGACGTCAACGCGCCGCTGATCGCGCCGCTCGCGCAAGGCCAGCAGGTCGGCACCGTGAAGATCGTCGCCGACGGCAAGACGCTGTCCGAATTCCCGGTCGTCGCGCTGCAGGCCGTGCCGGAAGCGGGTATCTTCGGACGTATCTGGGACTCGATCCTGCTGATGTTCAGCAAGAAGAAGTAAGCACGACGGGCCTTTGTTTTCACGACTTCATCCCCATCTGTCATAGCCATGAGCCAAGCCGAATTCGAACCGATCGTCTACCTCAGCGTCTCGTCGCAAGAGGAACTGGTGCCGCTGTCCGAAGCCCGTGTGCCGGTGCTCGACCGCGGGTTCATCTTCGGCGACGGCGTGTATGAAGTCGTCCCCGTGTATGCGCACGACGGCGCGCACGTGCCGTTCCGGATCGAACAGCATCTGGATCGGCTCGCGCGCAGCCTGAAGAAGATCGGCATCGACAGCCCGCACGATGCGGCCGGCTGGCGCGCGCTGATCGAGCGGGTGGTCGCGGCGAACGCCGAAGGCCTCCGCGACGGCAACGTGCTCGTCTACCTGCAGGTCACGCGCGGCGTCGCGAAGCGCGGCCACGCGTTCCCCGCGAACGCGGTGCCGACCGTGTTCGCGATGGCGAGCCCGCTGCGTCTGCCGTCGGAAGAGGAGCGCGCGCGAGGCGTGCGCTGCGTGACGGCCGAGGATCGCCGCTGGCTGCATTGCGACATCAAGTCGATCTCGCTGCTCGGCAACGTATTGATGGCGCAGCATGCGGCCGAACGCGACGCGTTCGAGACGATCCAGTTGCGCGACGAAAACGTGACCGAAGGCTCGTCGTCGAACGTGTGGATCGTGAAGAACGGCGAACTGTTCGCGCCGCCGCGCAGCAACAAGATCCTCGAAGGGATCCGCTACGCGCTGGTCGAGCAACTGGCCGAGGAGTGCGGGATCCGGTTCGTCGCGCGCGAGATCAGCGAGGTCGAACTGCGCACGGCCGACGAGATCATGCTGACGTCGGCCACCAAGGAAATCCTGCCCGTGACGTCGCTCGACGATCTGCCCGTGCAGGGCGGCAAGCCGGGCCCCGTGTTCGCGGCGCTGTATGACGCGTACCAGCGTGCGAAGGCACGCGAGTTTGAACAGTTTGACCTGACCCGGAGGAAGTGATGAGCGAACCGACCAAAACCGTCGAGGTCACCGGCGCGATCGAAACCCGGAAGGAGTCGCTGCTGGAGTTCCCGTGCGATTTCCCGATCAAGATCATGGGCAAGGCGCACCCCGAATTCAAGGACACGATCTTCAAGGTCGTGGCCGTTCACGACAACGAGATCGACGTCGAGAAGATCGAGGAGCGCGCGTCGAGCAGCGGTAATTACACGGGCCTCACGATCACCGTGCGCGCGACGAGCCAGGAGCAGCTCGACAACATCTACCGCGCGCTGACCGGCCATCCGATGGTCAAGGTCGTGCTCTAAGGGCCCGTTCCGACGGCCCGGGGATCAGCGCAAACGGCCGCTGATCCCTTTCCATCCGCCTTCCAGCGCGCACTCGGCGGGGCATTTCCCCGCCGCGCGCCGCGCGTCCAGCTCGTCGCACAGCCGCTTGTATTCGGCGACTTCCTCGAACAGCCAGGTCCGGAACGCCTGCACGCGCGGCGTGTTCAGCAGCGGCGGCGGACACACGAAAAAATAGTGCCACGGGCTCGGCCCGTCGATGTCGAACAGGCGCACGATGCGCCCGTCGAGCAGGTCGTGCACCGCGAGCGAGCGGCGCACCAGCGCGATCCCCTGGCCCTCGATCGCGGCGAGCAGCAGGTTCGACGAATCCTGGTACAGAATCCCCCGTTTCGGCTCGGTCAGCGTATCGAGCCCGGCCGCGTCGAACCATGGCCGCCACAGCTCGTCGTCCGAGCGCAGCAGCGGGTAGTGCGCGAGATCGGCGGGCGTCTGCGGCAGCTTGCCGCCGTTCAGTGTCGGCGCGCAGGCGGGAAAGAACACCTCCTCGAACAGCGGCTCGACGTGAAGCCCCGGATAGCTGCCGAAGCCGAAGCGGATCGCGAGATCGACGTCGTCGCGCGCGAAATCGGTGAGCGAGTTGGTCGACTGCAGCTCGACGTCGATTTCCGGATGCCGCTCGATGAACGTGCCGATGCGCGGCGTGATGAAGCGCGCGGCGAACGACGACAGCATCGACACCACCAGCCGCCGGCTGCGGTCGCTCGCGCGCACGTCGCGCGTCGCGTCGGCGATCACCATCAGCGCGGTGCGGATCTGCTGCGCGTAGCGCATGCCGGCGTCGGTCAGGCACAGCCGCTTGCCGTTGCGCGTGAACAGCTGCACGCCGAGCTCTTCCTCGAGCGCGCGCACCTGATGGCTGACCGCGCCGTGCGTGACGAACAGCTCGTCGGCGGCGCGCGAGAAGTTCTCGTGACGGGCGGCGGCTTCGAACGCGCGAATCGCGTTCAGCGCCGGGAGCTGGCGGAGGTCCATTTGCTAATTTTCCTCACATCGACGTGAAAATTGGTCGTTTGGTCGGGCGCCTTTGAGTGACTACGATTGTAGCCATCGGAGCACTTATTGGCGGAGGCGATCATGCAAGAAATTTCTTCAAGCATCACATTCGAAATTCCCGCGGGCGAGACCGTCCCGATGAAGGTGCAACGCAGCACGCGGCTGATCGTCCAGTGCGGGCCGGTCTGGGCGACGCGCAGCAACGACGTCGACGACTATTTCCTGGTCGACGGCGAGACGCTCAAGCTGCGCCGCGGCGAGCGGCTGTGGCTCAGCGCGGAAGGCCGGGAGGGCGCATGCGTCGCGTTCTCGGTGTCGCGGCCGCCGCGGGAAGTCGCGCTCGGCGGGCTGAGCCGGCTGCGCGAACGCGTCGCCGCGCTGGTCCACGACGGATGGCGCACGGTTTGACCGCCATTTCCTCAGACGGATACTGACCATCCGTCCCTTTCCCCGGCCGGCGAGACCCATGGGTTTTCGGTAAACTACCGCCCATGTCCGTTTCGCCGGTTTCCATCGTGTCCACGCCTGTCGCCGTCTCCCCATCGCCTGCCGGATCGCCGGTTCAGCCGGTCACCGTGCGCTGGCGGGGCAGCGAGGCCTACGAGGCGAGCTTCGACGCGATGCGCGCGTTCACCGACACGCGCACGGCCGACACCGGCGACGAGATCTGGGTGGTCGAGCACCCGCCCGTCTACACGCTCGGCCAGGCCGGCGACCCGGCGCACCTGCTGGTGGCCGACAGCGGCGTGCCGCTCGTGAAGGTCGACCGCGGCGGGCAAATCACTTATCACGGCCCCGGCCAGATCGTCGTCTACCTGCTGCTGGACCTGCGCCGGCGCAAGCTGATGGTGCGTACGCTCGTGACGAAGATCGAGGAGGCCGTGATCGAAACCCTCGCGGCGTATAATCTCGCTTCGGTCCGCAAGGCGGGCGCGCCGGGAATCTACGTGGCATCCGGCGTGCACGAGGGCGCGAAAATCGCGGCCCTTGGCCTGAAGATCCGTAACGGCTGCAGCTATCACGGGCTGAGCCTGAACGTGAAGATGGATCTGCGCCCGTTTCTTGCGATCAACCCGTGCGGCTATGCCGGACTGGAAACCGTCGACATGGCGAGCCTCGAGGTTGCCGCCGACTGGAACGACGTCGCCCACACGCTGGTGGGCCGTCTGATCGCCAACCTCGACGGCGCATCCGCGGCCGCCGACAAGCCGCAGGCACTGGAACAATCGAATGACTGACGTTACCGCTTCTCCCGCACCGGCCGATACGGCCGCGACCCCGGCCTACGATCCGACCGCCAAGCAGAAGGCGCAGGCGAAGACGGCGCGCATCCCGATCAAGGTCATTCCGATCGAAAAGCTGAAGAAGCCCGAGTGGATCCGCGTGAAGGCGGCCACCGGCAGCTCGCGTTTCAACGAGATCAAGACGATCCTGCGCGAGCACAACCTGCACACCGTGTGCGAGGAAGCGAGCTGCCCGAACATCGGCGAATGCTTCGGCAAGGGCACCGCGACGTTCATGATCATGGGCGACAAGTGCACGCGCCGCTGCCCGTTCTGCGACGTCGGCCACGGCCGTCCCGATCCGCTCGACGCGGATGAACCGAAGAACCTCGCACGCACGATCGCCGCGCTGAAGCTCAAGTACGTGGTGATCACGAGCGTCGACCGCGACGACCTGCGCGACGGTGGCGCCGCCCACTTCGTCGAGTGCATCCGCGAAACGCGCGCGCAGTCGCCGGACACGCGCATCGAGATCCTGACGCCGGACTTCCGCGGCCGTCTCGACCGCGCGATCTCGATCCTGAACGCGGCGCCGCCCGACGTGATGAACCACAACCTCGAAACGGTGCCGCGCCTGTACAAGGAAGCGCGCCCGGGTTCGGACTACGCGCACTCGCTGAAGCTTTTGAAGGACTTCAAGGCGCTGCATCCGGACGTCGCGACGAAGTCGGGCCTGATGGTCGGCCTCGGCGAGACGGAAGAGGAAATCCTGCAGGTGATGCGCGACCTGCGCGCGCACGACGTCGACATGCTGACGATCGGCCAGTATCTGCAGCCGTCCGAGCACCATCTACCGGTGCGTGCGTACGTGCATCCGGATACGTTCAAGATGTACGAGGAAGAGGCGTACAAGATGGGCTTCACGCACGCGGCCGTCGGCGCGATGGTGCGGTCGAGCTATCACGCCGATTTGCAGGCGCATGGGGCAGGGGTGGTCTAAACGCCGCGTTTGCCCCCATCCGCAAGACCAGCAGTCCCGAAAGCCCGCAGCGATGCGGGCTTTTTCGTTGGCGCGGCGGTTATCGGCGCATGCGCACGGCAATCGTCACCCGACCGGACGCGCAAGCCGGTCGAGCATGAAAAGCAAAGCTGAAACGGCATCGATAGCTTCGCAGGATAAGTTCGCTTCCGCCGCGCGCAAAGCTCCTATAGTCGGCTCTCCCGCAGCAATGCCCGCATTCCGAAGGAGAGCCGCATGTCCCGTTTCAGCTTCATCCGCCGCGCCGTCGTCGCGCTGACCGCCTTTGCCGCGCTCGGCGCCGCACACGCCGAATCGCGCGAAGTCGTGATCGCGTACCAGGACATGGTCGTGCCGTGGCGCTACGCGCAGGCGAGCGGTGAAGTCGAAAAGGCAACCGGCTACAAGGTCACGTTCCGCAAGCTCGACAGCGGCGCCGACGTGATCCGCGCGCTCGCATCGGGATCCGTGCAGCTCGGCGAAGCCGGTTCGAGCCCGATCGCGGCCGGCCTGTCGCAGGGGCTCGACATCTCGCTGTTCTGGGTGCTCGACAACATCAACGACGCCGAGGCGCTCGTCGCGCGCAATGGCTCGGGCGTGACCAGCGTCGCCGCGCTCAAGGGCAAGAAGATCGGCGTGCCGTTCGTGTCGACGTCGCACTTCCATACGCTCGTTGCGCTGCAGGCCGCGGGCGTGAATCCGAACGACGTGAAGATCGTCAACCTGCGTCCGCCCGAAGTCGCGGCCGCGTGGGCGCGCGGCGACATCGACGCGACTTATATCTGGGATCCGGTGCTCGCGAAGGTCAAGCAGTCGGGCACCGTGCTGACGACGTCGGGCCGGGTTGCGAAAGAAAGCGGCAAGTCGACTTTCGACGGCTTCGTCGTGAGCCGCAAGTTCGCACGCGAGAACCCCGAGTTCGTCACGCGCTTCGTGAAGGTGCTCGCGGCCGCCGATGCCGACTACCGGGCGCATGCCGCGGCATGGAAGGTCGGCTCGCCGCAGGTCGCGGCGGTGGCGAAGGTGTCGGGCGCGAACGCGCAGGACGTGCCGGCCAGTCTCGCGCTCTACGCATTCCCGACGGCGGCCGAGCAGGCTTCGCCGGCGTGGCTCGGCGGCGGCGCGCAATCGGGCGCCGCGAAGTCGCTCGCGGCCACGGCCGCGTTCCTCAAATCGCAAGGCACGATCCAGACGGTGCTCGCCGACTATTCGGCCGGCGTCGATCCGCAGTTCGTGCAGAAGGCCACGCGCTGAGCGCGGCCATTCAGCCCATTCATCGCGGAGCCCTTCGATCATGAGCACGCTGGAAGTCCGCCAGGTATCGGTTGCCTATCCGGGCGAGCGCGGCAGGCCGACGACGCACGCGCTCGCGCGCGTCGACCTGCGCATCGACGCCGGTGAATTCGTCGTCGCGCTCGGTGCGTCCGGATGCGGCAAGACGACGCTGCTGAACTGCATGGCCGGCTTCGTCGCGCCGACGACCGGCGACGTGCGCGTCGACGGCGTGCCGGTCACGGGCCCCGGCGCCGATCGCGGCGTCGTGTTCCAGAAATACGCGCTGCTGCCGTGGCTCGACGTGCTCGACAACGTCGCGCTCGGGCTGCGCTTCGCGCACGTGTCGAAGGCCGAGCGCGAAGCGCGGGCGCGGGAGATGCTCGCGCTGGTCGGGCTCGACGGCCATGCCCATGCGCGCGTGTACGAGCTGTCGGGCGGGATGCAGCAGCGGGTCGGCATCGCGCGTGCGCTCGCGAGCGACCCGCGCGTGCTGCTGATGGACGAGCCGATGGGCGCGCTCGACGCGATGACACGCGGCACGATGCAGGCGCTCGTGCTCGACGTGTGGGCGCGCACCGGCAAGACGGTGTTCTTCATCACGCACGACGTCGAGGAGGCGCTCTTTCTTGCGACGCGTCTCGTCGTGATGACGCCGGGCCCCGGGCGCATCGCCGAAACCTTCGAGCTGCCGTTCGCGCGCCGCTACGTCGAAACGCGCGATGCGCGTGCGGTGAAGTCGTCGCCGGATTTCATCGCATGGCGCGAGCGGCTGATCGCGTATCTGCATCGCGAGGAAGCGGCCGGAGAGGTCGCGTGATGCGCGAATGGGCGCGGCAGGGCGTGGCCGTCGGGCGCGGCCGGAACAGCACTTTGAACAGGCAGGACAGCATGAGCACGCAGGATTCGTGGGCGGCCGATCGCACAGATGTGAGTTTCGAGCAGGACGATCGCACGACGCGGCGTCAGGCGGCGGCGCGCGCCGCGCGCCCATCTCGCCCATCGCACCGTTACCGGTTGCCGGGGCAGGGGAAGACGGTCGGGCTGAGCGCGGCGACGGTCGCGGCGCTGGCCGCGCTGTGGTGGGTCGCGACGCATCGTCAGTGGCTGCCGCCGCTCTTCCTGCCCGCGCCGGAAGCGGTATGGGCGGCGTTCGTCGATGCGTGGCACGGCCGCATCCAGGGCGGCCTGCCGTTGTCCGAGCATTTGCTGTGGAGCGCCGCGCGCGTGTTCGGCGCGTTCCTGTTCGCGACCGCGATCGGCGTGCCGGCCGGCATCCTGATGGGCGTGAGCCGCGTCGCGCGCGGCGTGCTCGATCCGCTGCTGGAGTTCTACCGGCCGCTGCCGCCGCTCGCGTACCTGCCGCTGGTCGTGATCTGGTTCGGCATCGACGAAACGGCGAAGCTCGTCGTGATCTTCCTCGCGTGCTTCGCGCCGATCGCGATGGCCGCGCGCGCCGGCGTGCGCGCAGCGACGATCGAGCAGATCAACGCCGCGTATTCGCTCGGCGGCAGCTTCGCGCAGATCGTGCGCCACGTCGTGCTGCCGGCCGCGCTGCCGGAGATCCTCACGGGGCTGCGGATCGCGATCGGCTTCGGCTGGACGACGCTCGTCGCGGCCGAGATGGTCGCCGCGACGGCCGGACTCGGCCAGATGGTGCTCAACGCATCGAGCTTCCTGCGCACCGACATCGTCGTGATGGGCATCCTGATCATCGGCACGATCGCGTGGCTGTTCGATCTCGCGATGCGGTGGATCGAGCGGCGGATGGTGCCGTGGAAGGGGCGAGGCTGAGCGGGCGTCGAGATCGTCCTCGCGTTCGTCGATCGGATCGCGTTGCCGACGGCAGCATGGCTCGGCGCGGGCTGCGCGTGGCGGCCCGGATGCCGCCCGCCCGACCAGCTGCAGCCGTGCCTTCGGTGGCTGATCCGCCATTCCTCCATATAAAACCCACTCGCGGGCGGCAACTGCTGACTGCCACACCCACAAACAAATTGTCTGTCGGTGCGCGCCAATTCTTCATAAGATAGTTTTATCTCAAACAAAGAAGGCGCGGTGCAGCGCATCGAGGAGACCATACGGATGGACAGGGAACTGTGGCGCCTGAGCGCAACGGAGGTCGTGGCAAACCTGACGCAACGAGAATGCTCGGCCCAGGAGGTCGTCGCGAGCTGTCTTGCGCGGCTCGATGCCGTCAATCCGCAGACCAACGCGGTCGTCGACGTGCTTGCCGACGATGCGATGCAGGCCGCCGCCGACGCGGACGCGCGGATCGCTCGAGGGGCGCGAGTCGGCCCGCTGCACGGGGTGCCCGTGACGGTGAAGGTCAATGTCGACATGGCCGGCCGTGCGACGAGCAATGGCGTCGCCGCCTATCGCGACGTCGTGGCGGTCGCCGACAGCCCGGTCGTCGCGAATCTGCGCAAGGCAGGCGCGATCATCATCGGCCGTACCAATACGCCCGCGTTTTCGCTGCGCTGGTTTACCGACAACGAGCTGTACGGCCGGACGCTGAATCCGTGGGTGCCCGGCGTGACATCCGGCGGATCCAGCGGCGGCGCGGCTGTCGCGGTGGCGACCGGCGTGGGCGCGATCGCGCACGGCAACGATCTGGGCGGCTCGATTCGATATCCGGCGTATGCGTGCGGCGTGGCGGGATTGCGCCCGAGCCAGGGGCGTGTGCCCGCGTTCAATCCGAGTCAGGCGCACGAGCGGACGCCGGCCGTTCAGCTTGCGTCGGTACAGGGGCCGCTTGCACGCACGGTGGCCGATCTGCGCCTCGCGCTGCGGGCGCTCGCCGCGCCGGATCTCAACGATCCCTGGTGGGTGCCGGCGCCGTTGAGTGCCGATGCGGGGCCGACGCGCGTCGCGTTGTGCCGGCAGATGGACGGCATCGAGGCCGATCCGGCGGTGCTCGATGCGCTCGATTTCGCCGCCGGCTGCCTCGATGCGGCCGGCTATTCCGTCGTGCACGCGACGCCGCCGGCGCTGCGGGAAGCGGCCGATCTGTGGCTCGCGTTGACGACGGCGGAAATGGAGGCCGGCATGGGCGGTGCGATCGACGCCTACGGCGACGACGCGGTCCGCGTCGCTTGCGCGAGCATGAGGCATCTCGCGAAGCCGCTCGACATGGTCGGCTACATGAACGCGCTGTCGCGGCGATCGTCGGTGCTGCGCCATTGGCAGATTTTTTTCGCCCGTCACCCGTTGCTGCTGATGCCGGTGTCCTGGCAGCGCCCGTTCCCGATCGATGCGGATCGCTGCGGAGACGACGCGATGCGGGGCATTCTGGATGCGCAAGGCCCGATGCTCGCCACCGCGATTCTCGGCCTACCGGGCCTGTCCGTGCCGGTCGGCGCGGTGGATGGGCTGCCGGTCGGCGTGCAGCTGGTGGCCGGGCGCTTTCAGGAAAGCCGTTGCCTTGCGGCGGGCGAGGTGATCGAGGCGCGTTGCGGCGTGACGACGCCGATCGATCCGCGACGCGGTCCGTTGCACTGAACGGCGCGCAGCGCGGGCGCACGCTGCCGATCGGCATGCGACATCGGCGAGTGCGGTCGTTGCGCCGAGCTGCCCGAGTAGGCGCACACGCTGTCGGAGCGCATGGCGGAGGATGCGTGTCGATCGCGATGTCGCGGTTGGACGGGGAGGCGAAGCGGAAGCGGGCGACGCGCGTAGGACAAGTCAAAGCGCTGCCGCGAAGTGGGCGAACGGTATCGCGCCGCGCCGCGGCGCTCAATCCCCCATCGCGACCCCTTCACGCCGCGGGTCCGCGCCGCCGAACCACACCGTCTGCCCCTGCACGTTCAGCCGCTGGATCCCCTGCAGCCCCGAGTTCATCTCGACGACCCGCACGTCGTGCCCACGGCCCTTCAGCCCGTCGGCCAGCGCGTCCGACACGCGGCCGCGCTCGAGCTGCGTCGGCCCGTTCATCGACCCGAAGTTCGGCAGCGCGATCGCCTGCTGCATCGTCATGCCCCAGTCGAGCACGCCGACCAGCGTCTTCGCGACGTGATTGATGATCGCGGGGCCGCCGGCCGAGCCGACGATCATCGTTACCTGCTGCGTCTTCTTGTCGAATACGAGCTCCGGCGACATCGCGGAGCGCGGCCGCTTGCCGGGCTGCACGCGGTTCGCGACCGGCCGGCCGTTGTCGTTCGACACGAATGAGAAATCGGTGAGCTGATTGTTCAGCATGAAGCCGCGCACCATCAGCCGCGAGCCGAACGCATCCTCGATGCTGGTCGTCATCGACAGCGCCTGCCCGTAGCGGTCGACGATCGCGATATCGGACGTCGACGGCAATTCGGGGCTGCGGTCGTCGGCCGTCGCGAGCGTCGCGCCCTGCGGCGTGCCGGCCTGCGCGACGCCCATGCTCTGGTCGCCGATCAGCCGCGCGCGCTGCGCGAGATAGGTCTTGTCGGTGAGGTTCGCCCAGCTACCGCCCGGCAGCGGCACGAAATCGGGATCGGCCACGTAGCGCGCGCGGTCCGCATACGCGAGGCGCCCGGCTTCGCTGAACAGGTGCGCGGCGAACGGCGTCGGCTCGTAGCCGGTCTCGTTGCGCACCGGCTTCTGCGCGCCGATTTGCTGCCAGTCGGGCATCGCCTCGAGGATGCCGAGCATCTGCGCGATCGCGAGGCCGCCCGACGACGGCGGCGGCATCCCGCATACCACCGAGCGCCGGTAGTCGGCGCACAGCGGCGCGCGCACCTTCGCCTTGTAGCGCGCGAGATCCTGCAGCGATAGCAGGCCCGGGTTGGTCGGGTGCTTGCGCACCTTCGCGACGATGTCGCGCGCGATCGCGCCGGTGTAGAACGCGTTCGCGCCGCGGTCGGCGACCTGGCGCAGCACGGTCGCGAGCGCGGGATTCTTCAGCACCGTGCCGGCGGCCTTCGGCGTGCCGTCCGCATTGTAGAAGTACGCGCGGGCGGCCGGGTCGTTGCTCAGGTACTTGTCGTTCGCGATCAGCATCGCGAGCCGCGGGCTGATCGTGAAGCCGCGCTCGGCCAGCCGAATGGCCGGCTGGAACAGCCGGCGCCACGGCAGCTTGCCGTGCGCGCGGTGCGCGGCGTCGAGCATGCGCAGCACGCCCGGCGTGCCGACCGAGCGCCCGCCGACGACGCCTTCGTAGAAGCCCATCGGCTGGCCGGTCGGCCCGTAGAACAGGCGGTCGGTCGCGGCGGCCGGCGCGGTTTCGCGGCCGTCGTACGCCTGCGTCGTCTTGCCGTCGAAGTACAGCATGAACGCGCCGCCGCCGATGCCCGACGATTGCGGCTCGACCAGCGCGAGCACCATCTGCGTCGCGATGGCCGCGTCGATCGCGGTGCCGCCGGCTTTCAGCATGTCGTAGCCGGCCTGCGTGGCGAGCGGGTTCGCGGCCGCGATCATGAAGTGCTGCGAGGTCCAGCCCGGCTTGTCCGTCCAGCCGGACGACAGTTCGGGCGCGTGAACGCCGGGCAGCGGGACGGCCGCGCCCGAGGCGGCGGCGACCGGGACGACGGCGCCCGACGGCGCGGACGGGGACGTGCAGCCGGCGTTGAACGCGACGAGCGCGACGGCGGCGAGCAGCGTCCAGGGACGCGAATGCGGACGAATCCGGTCGAACATTGAACCCTCGGCAGCAGTGAATTCGAAGGAGACGGCGGCGTCGACGTTGGCGCAACGGCGCTGCCCGCCCCGGCGCGCTATTGTCGCCGCGTGCCCGGCGGATTGTCACCCGACAGGAAACCCTGACGCATCGCGCCGGGCCCGCCCCGGCCGGTCTTTCCGGCCTGTTCGAGGATGAACTCTATGAACGTCGACGTCGCGCGCGTGTGGTGCCGGTTCGGCATGTAGAGCATATACATGTGCGTGCCGAAGATGCTGAGCCGGTACGCGTCGAGCGACGTGACGACCGCGCCGCCCCGGATATCGTCCTGCATCACGTAGTCGGGCACGATGCCGACGCCGATTCCCGCGAGGATCGCCTGCCGCAGGAACAGGAAGTTCTCCGAAATCAGCGTGGGCTCGAGCAGCACCTCGTGGCGCTCGTCGCCGAGATACGCGGCGATCCGGAGTTGCCGGCCCATCACCGTCGCGGTGACGACCGGCGCGGCTGCAAGCGCGCCGAGGCTCGACGGCATCCCGTGCGCAGCCGCGAACGCGGGCGACGCGCACGCGATGTAGCGCACCGCGCCCATGTCGCGTGCGACGAGATTCTGCGGCGGCTCCGACATCACGCGGATCGCGATGTCGACTTCGTCGCGCATCAGATCTTCCACCCGATTCTCGAACACGACGTCGAGCACGATGCCCGGATGCCGCCGCTTGAACGCGAGCAGCCATTCGGACATCACCATCTGCCCGTAGCCGCTCGGCACGGACAACCGCACGCGGCCCTGCAGGTCCTGCCCGAGCGTGGTCACCGATTCCTGCGCGGCGAGCAGTTCGTTGCGGATGCGCCGGCCGTGCTCGTACAGCTTCAGTCCGATCTCGGTCGGCTCCATGCGTCGCGTCGTGCGCCGCACGAGCTGCTGGCCGATCGAGCGCTCGAGCTGGTTCAGCCGGTAGCTGACGTTCGCCCGGCTCATCTTGAGCCGCTGCGCGGCCTTGCTGAGATTGCCGGCGTCGAGGATCTCGACGAGCAGCGTCAGCGCGTTCAGGTCCATGTCTGTCGTCTCATGATCTGCCCCGCTTAACGTTCGGAAAACATTCAGTGTCAAGTCAGACTTGACAGCTTGTAAAGGCCTGCGGGAATTGTCAATGAATCTCGATCAATCGAGAATCGGGTCATGCCTGCTGCATCGACAGCTTCGACAGGAGACGCCATGAATTCCCCCGCTACCCCTCCCACCGGCACGGTCACGCGCGAGCGGCGCGACAAGGTGCTCGTCGTCACGATCGACCATCCGCCCGTCAACGCGCTGTCCGCCGACGTACGGCGCGGCCTCGCCGACGCGATCGACGCCGCGCAGGCCGACGACGCGATCCGCGCGGTGCTGATCGTCGGCGCCGGCCGCAACTTCATCGCGGGCGCCGACATCCGCGAATTCGGCAAGCCGCCCGTGCCGCCGTCGCTGCCCGACGTGTGCGAACGGATCGAATCGGGCGCCAAGCCGGTCGTGGTCGCGCTGCACGGCGCGACGCTCGGCGGCGGGCTCGAGGTCGCGCTGGCCGCGCATTACCGGCTCGCGGTGCCCGGCGCGAAGCTCGGGCTGCCCGAAGTGACGCTCGGCCTGCTGCCCGGCGCGGGCGGCACGCAGCGCGCACCGCGCCTGATCGGCGCGAAGGCCGCGCTCGACCTGATGCTGACGGGCCGCCACGCGAGCGCCGAGGAAGCGCTCGCGCTCGGCCTCGTCGACCGCATCGCGCACAGCGACGACACGCTGGCCGAAGGGCTCGCCTACGCGCAGGAACTCGTGTCGCTCGGCGCCCCCGTGCGCCGCACGCGCGACGCGCAGGGCCTGGCCGACCGCGCGGCCGCGCAGGTCGCGATCGACACGGCGCGCGCGGAACTGCCGAAGAAGTCGCGCGGCCTCTTCTCGCCGGCGAAGATCGTCGACGCGGTCGAGGCCGCGCTCACGCAGTCGTTCGACGCGGGGATGAAGTTCGAACGCAGCCTGTTCCTGCAGTGCATCGACAGCCCGCAGCGCGCGGGCCTCGTGCATGCGTTCTTCGCGGAGCGCGAAGCGGCGAAGGCGCCCGAGGCGCGGCGCGGGAGCGCACGGCCGGTCGAGCGGATCGGCGTGGTCGGCGGCGGCACGATGGGCGCGGGCATCGCGGTCGCGGCGCTCGACGCCGGGCTGCCGGTGACGATGATCGAGCGCGACGAAGCATCGCTCGCGCGCGGCCGGGCGCACGTCGAGAAGGTGTACGACGGCCTCGTCGCGAAAGGGCGGATGACGCCGGCCGCGCATGCGGCGCGGCTCGCGCGCTTCAAGGGCAGCACGTCGTACGACGCGCTCGCGCAGGCCGACGTCGTGATCGAAGCCGTATTCGAGGACATGGCCGTGAAGCAGGCCGTGTTCGCCGAGCTGGCCCGCGTGTGCAAGCCGGGCGCGGTGCTCGCGACCAACACGTCGTATCTCGACATCGACGCGCTCGCCGCGAGCATCGAGCGGCCGGCCGACGTGATCGGCCTGCATTTCTTCTCGCCGGCCAACGTGATGAAGCTGCTCGAGATCGTCGTGCCGGCGCGCGTGAGCGCGGACGTCGTCGCGACCGCGTTCGCGCTTGCGAAGCAGTTGAAGAAGACGCCGGTGCGCGCGGGCGTATGCGACGGCTTCATCGGCAACCGGATCCTCGCCGTCTACCGGACGGCCGCCGACTACCTGATGGAAGACGGCGCGTCGCCGTACCAGATCGATCGCGCGGTGCGCGAGTTCGGCTTCCCGATGGGCCCGTTCCAGGTGGTCGATCTCGCGGGCGGCGACATCGGCTGGGCGACCCGCAAGCGCCGCGCGGCGACGCGCGATCCGAACGCGCGCTACGTGGAGATTTCCGACCGGCTGTGCGAGCGCGGCTGGTTCGGGCAGAAGACCGGCCGCGGCTACTACCTGTATCCGGACGGCGCGCGCGTCGGCACGCCCGATCCGGAAGTCGACGCGATCGTCGCGCAGGAACGCGCGAAGAAGGGCGTCACGCCGCGCATGTTCACCGACGACGAGATCCTGCGCCGCTATCTCGCCGCGATGATCAACGAAGGCGCGAACGTCGTGCACGAGAAGATCGCGCTGCGCCCGCTCGACGTCGACGCGGTGTTCCTGTACGGCTACGGCTTCCCGCGCTATCGCGGCGGCCCGATGCACTACGCGGACACGGTCGGCCTCGCGAACGTGCTCGCCGATATCCGCGCGTTCGCGAAGGAAGATCCGCTGTTCTGGAAGCCGTCGCCGCTGCTCGTCGATCTCGTCGCGCGCGGCGCGGATTTCGCGAGCCTGAACCGCCTCGACTGAACGCCAACCGCATTTGCAACGGACCGAAGATGGACCTCGATTTCACGCCCGAAGAAGAAGCCTTCCGCTCGGAAGTGCAGCGCTTCCTGCAAGCCGAACTGCCCGAGCGCATCGCGCGCAAGGTGAAGGGCGGCCTGCACCTCACGCGCGACGACATGCGCGAATGGCACGCGATCCTGAATGCCCGCGGCTGGCTCGCGAGCCACTGGCCGCGTGAATACGGCGGCCCCGGCTGGAGCGTCGCGCAGAAGTTCCTGTTCGACAACGAATGTGCGCTCGCCGGCGCGCCGCGCATCGTGCCGTTCGGCGTGAACATGCTCGGCCCCGTGCTGATCAAGTACGGCAGCGACGCGCAGAAGCGCCACTGGCTGCCGCGCATTCTCGACGGCACCGACTGGTGGTGCCAGGGCTATTCGGAACCGGGCGCGGGCTCCGATCTCGCGGCGGTGAAGACGAGCGCGGTGCGCGACGGCGATCACTACGTCGTGAACGGCCAGAAGACGTGGACCACGCTCGGCCACTACGCGAACATGATCTTCTGCCTCGTGCGCACCGCGACCGACGTGCGCAAGCAGGAAGGCATCAGCTTCCTGCTGATCGACATGAATACGCCGGGCGTCGACGTGCGCCCGATCATCACGCTCGACGGCGAGCACGAGGTGAACGAGGTGTTCTTCACCGACGTGCGCGTGCCGGCGGAAAACCTCGTCGGCGAAGAGAACCGCGGCTGGACCTACGCGAAATACCTGCTCACGTACGAGCGCACCAACATCGCCGGAATCGGCTTCTCGACCGCCGCCCTCGACCGGCTGCGCGCGGTGGCCGCGAAGGTCACGAAGAACGGCCGGCCTCTCGCGGACGATCCGTTCTTCGCGGCACGCGTCGCGCGCGTCGAGATCGAGCTCGAGAACATGCGCACGACCAGCCTGCGCGTGCTGGCCTCGGTCGCGGGCGGCGGCGTGCCGGGCGCGGAAAGCTCGATGCTGAAAATCCGCGGCACGCAGATTCGCCAGGAGATCACCGCGCTGATGCGGCGCGCGATGGGGCCGTATGCGCAGCCGTTCATCGAAGAGGCGCTCGACGCCGACCACGCCGGCGAACCGGTCGGCCCCGACGAAGCCGCCAGCGCCGCGCAGCAGTATTTCAACAACCGGAAGCTGTCGATCTTCGGCGGCTCGAACGAGATCCAGAAGAACATCATCGCGAAGATGATGCTCGGGCTGTAACGAGGGACGCGACGATGGATTTCCAGCACACAGAAGACCGCCGGATGCTGGCGGACACGTTGAACCGCTTCATCGCCGACCAGTACGCGTTCCCGGTGCGCGACCGCATCGCGCAGTCGGCCGAAGGCTTCGACCGCGCGATGTGGCAGCGCTTCGCCGAACTCGGCACGGTCGGCGCGCTGTTCAGCGAAGCCGACGGCGGCTTCGGCGGCGCGGGCTTCGACATCGCCGTGGTGTTCGAATGCCTCGGGCGCGGGCTCGTCGTCGAGCCGTTCCTCGGCGCGCTGCTGGCCGGCCGCGCGCTGTCGCTCGCGGGCGGCGATGCGCATCGCGACAGGCTCGCCGCGCTGATCGACGGCCGCGCGAGCGCCGCGTTCGCGCACGACGAGCCGGGCTCGCACTACGAACTGACGACCGTGCGCACGCGCGCCGAACGCTCGGGCGACGGCTGGGTGCTGACGGGCGCGAAGGGCGTCGTCGACCAGGCCGCGCAGGCGGCGTTCTTCGTCGTCAGCGCGCGCGTGTCGGGCCGCGACGACGACGCGGCCGGCATCGGCCTGTTCGTCGTGCCGGCCGATGCGCCGGGCGTGTCGCTGCGCGACTACCGGAAGATCGACGGCGGCCGCGCGGCCGAAGTGCGCTTCGAACGCGTCGCGCTGCCGGCCGATGCGGCGCTCGGCACGCACGACGGCGAAGCGGGCGCCGAGCTGCTCGAGCGTGTGCTCGGCTACGGGCTGCTCGCGCTGTCGGCGGAAGCGCTCGGCGCGATGGACGTCGCGAAGGAAGCGACGCTCGAGTATCTGCGCACGCGCAGGCAGTTCGGGTTGCCGATCGGCAGCTTCCAGGCGCTGCAGCACCGCATGGCCGACCTGCTGCTCGAAGTCGAGCAGGCGCGCTCGGCCGTGATCAACGCGGCCGCGCAGCTCGATGCGCCGCGCGCGGTGCGCGAGCGCGCGCTCGCGGCGGCGAAATACAGCATCGGCCGGATCGGCACGCTCGTCGCCGAGGAAAGCATCCAGCTGCACGGCGGAATCGGGATGACGTGGGAATTGCCGCTGTCGCACTACGCGAAGCGGCTCGTGATGATCGATCACCAGCTCGGCGACGAGGATCACCATCTCGCGCGCTACATCGCGCTGTCGAAACGGTAACGGTGCAAACGCGAATGGAGGAGACAAGGATGACGAACGAAGCGCGCGCGTTGCCGCTGGCCGGCGTGAAGGTGCTCGATTTCTCGCGCGTGCTCGCGGGCCCGTGGTGCGCGATGGTGCTCGCCGATTTCGGCGCGGAAGTGATCAAGGTCGAGCATCCGGCGCGCGGCGACGATACGCGCGACTGGGGGCTGCGGATCGGCGACACCGAAACCACCTATTTCAACAGCGTGAACCGCAGCAAGCGGTCGATCTGCGTCGACCTGCAGACGGAAGCCGGCCAGCGCATCGCACGCGAACTGGCCGCCCAGGCCGACGTGGTGCTCCACAACTTCAAGTTCGGCGGCGCGGAGAAGCTCGGGCTCGGCTACGAAGCGCTGGCCGAGCTGAATCCGCGCCTCGTGCACTGCGCGATCTCGGGCTACGACCGATCGGGCGCCGAGGCCGCGCGGCCGGGCTACGACCTCGTCGTACAGGGCGAGGCCGGGCTGATGGCGCTGAACGGCGAGGCCGGCCAGCCGCCGCTGAAGTTCGGCGTCGCGGCGGTCGACCTGTTCACCGGCATGTATTCGGCGCAGGCGATCCTCGCCGCGCTGTACGAACGCCATGCGACGGGGCGCGGTCGCCGCATCGAGATGGCGCTGTTCGACTGCGGGCTGATGATCACCGCGTACTACGGGCTCGACGCGCTGCTGATGGGCGAGGACCCGCCGCGCTACGGCAACGCGCATCCGTCGATCGTGCCGTACGGCGTGTTCGATGCGGCCGACGGCCCGCTCGTGATCACGGTCGGCAACAACACGCAGTTCGCGCGCTTTTGCGACGCGATCGAGCGGCCCGATCTCGCGGCCGACGAACGCTACAAGACCAACCTCGGCCGCTCGGAGAATCGTGCCGACCTGCTGCCCGAGATTCGCCGCGAACTGGCGCGCCGCTCGCGTGCGGCGCTGCTGGCGGCGCTCGCCGATGCGGGCATTCCGTGCGGCGAAGTGCTCGGGCTGCACGAAGCGCTGACGTCCGAACGCGCGACCCGCGCCGGGCTCGTCACGCGGCAGCCGCATCCGGTCGCGGGCGGGGTCGACGTGCTCGCGCCGCCGTACCGCTTCGATGGCGCGCGGCTGCCGGTGCGCGGTGCGCCGCCGGTGCTCGGCGCGGATACGGAGGCGGTGCTCGGCGGCTGGCTCGGGATGTCGGCCGACGAGGTCGCGCGGCTGCGTGCGGATCGCGTCGTGTAACGCATTTCATGGGTTGCCGCCGCGGCGCGGGCGGAGCAGTCGATACGCGCCGACCATCCACAAGACAGCGCTCGCGATACGACGAGACGATATTGGAGACAACATGGAGCTTTCCGTCATCGAAACGGTCACGGCGCGCCGCGACTACCAGCAGCTCGTGCGGGCACGGCGCCGCTTCAGCTTCACGCTGACGGCGCTGATGATCGCCACGTACTACGGCTTCATCCTGCTCGTCGCGCTCGCGCCGCACGTGCTCGCCGCGCCGCTGTACCGCGGCGCGACGACGACGGTCGGGATCGCCGCGGGCGTCGCGATCATCCTCGTCGCGATCGGCCTGACCGCGTGCTACGTGCTGCGCGCGAACCATGCGTTCGACCGCCGCGTCGACGCGATCCTGCAGCGCTCGTAACGGAGGCCGACATGCGATGCATTTCGAGCGCGCTCGTCGCGCTGGCCGTTCTCGTTTCCTCCGCCGCCCATGCGACCGGCGTCGCCGGCCCGATGCCCGACAAGGTCGAGCTGAACCCGGTCGCGATCGGGATGTTCTTCGCGTTCGTGTTCGCGACGCTCGCGCTCACGCGCTGGGCCGCGCGCCGCACGCGCTCGACACGCGACTTCTACACGGCCGGCGGCGGCATCACCGGGCTGCAGAACGGGCTCGCGATCGCGGGCGACTACATGTCGGCCGCGTCGTTCCTCGGGCTGTCCGGCATGGTGTTCATGTTCGGCTTCGACGGGCTGATCTATTCGATCGGTTTCCTGGTGGGCTGGCCGTTCGTGATGTTCCTGATCGCCGAACCGTTGCGCAACCTCGGCAAGTTCACGTTCGTCGACGTCGTCGCGTACCGCTTCGCGCAGCGGCCGATCCGGCTGCTGACGTCCGCGAATTCGCTGACGATCGTGGTGCTGTACCTCGTCGTGCAGATGGTCGGTGCGGGCAAGCTGATCCAGCTTTTGTTCGGGCTGTCATATGGCACGGCCGAACTGATCGTCGGCGTGCTGATGGTCGTCTACGTGTTCTTCGGCGGGATGACCGCAACGACCTGGGTGCAGATGATCAAGGCCGTGCTGCTGTTGTGCGGCGCAACGCTGCTCGTGCTGCTCGCGCTCGGCGAATTCGGCTTCAGCATCGACGAGATGTTCCGCCGCGCGGTGGCCGTGCATCCGGGCGCGCTGTCGATCATGGGGCCCGGCAAGCTGATCCGCGATCCGGCCAATGCGCTGTCGCTCGGCATCGCGCTGATGTTCGGCACGGCCGGCTTCCCGCACATCCTGATGCGCTTCTTCACGGTGCCGAACGCGAAGGAGGCGCGCAAGTCGGTGCTCTACGCGACGGGCTTCATCGGCTATTTCTACCTGCTGACCTTCGTGATCGGCTTCTCGGCGATCGTGCTGCTCGCGCAGCATCCGGAATTCTTCCGGCTCGGCGCGAACGGCACGTTCAACCTGACGCACGACCTGCTCGGCGGCTCGAACATGGTCGCGGTGAAGCTCGCGCAGGCGGTCGGCGGCAACTGGTTCTACGGGTTCATCGCGGCCGTCACGTTCGCGACGATCCTCGCGGTGGTCGCGGGCCTGACGCTCGCCGGCGCGACGACGATCTCGCACGACCTGTATGCGCAGATGTGGGCGCGCGGCAAGCCCGACGAGCGGCTGGAAATGCGCATCTCGCGCGCGGCGACGATCGTGCTGTCGGCCGTCGCGATCGCGCTGTCGATCCTGTTCGAGCACGTGAACGTCGCGTTCATGGTCGGGCTCGTCGCGGCGGTGGCCGCGAGCGCGAATTTCCCGGTGCTCGCGATGTCGATCTTCTGGCGCGGGATGACGACGCGCGGCGCGGTGCTCGGCGGCGGCCTCGGCCTCGTGTCGGCGGTCGCGCTCACGGTGCTGTCGAAGTCGGTGTGGGTCGACGTGCTGCATCACGCCCACGCGCCGGTGTTCCTCGACAACCCGGCGCTCGTGTCGGTGCCGCTCGCGTTCGTCGGGATCGTCGTCGGCTCGCTTGCGGATCGCGGCGAGCGCGCGCGCCGCGAGCGCGACGCGTTCGCGCGGCAGGAGTTCTACGCGCAGACGGGCGTGCTCGCGAGCCGGGCCGTGCAGCACTGATTCGTCGGATCAATGTGCCGATCCGTCCGGATCGCCGGACGGATATTTTCCGGAAATCCGGAATCCCGGATTTCCTTGCCTGCCGCATTATGGGAAATACAATGAAAACAACGGCTTGAGGGGTTCCGGAAACCTGGCATCGACCTTGCAATGTAAAGCGCATGGCCGCCCTCGGCCTGACTATTAAATCAAGGAGACAATCGATGACCAGCGCCTTCCTCCCCTTCCGGATGTTCTGAGGCATCGCTTGTTGCGGCACGGCAGCCGCGCGGGCGATTGGCTCCGGGGGGATTGCCCCCGTTCTCATTCATCCCTGCGCGCGTGACGCCGTTTCCACCGGCTCATCATCTACTTCAGCAGGAATCATCGTGAAGAAGAAACCCTTCTACAAAGTGCTCTATGTGCAGGTGATCTTCGCCATCATCGTCGGCGTGATCCTCGGCCACTACTACCCGGCGCTCGCCACCGACATGAAGCCGCTCGGCGACGGGTTCATCAAGCTGATCAAGATGGTGATCGGCCCGATCATCTTCTGTACGGTCGTCACCGGCATCGCCGGCATGGAGGACATGAAGAAGGTCGGCCGCGTCGGCGGCAAGGCGCTGCTGTACTTCGAGATCGTGTCGACCTTCGCGTTGCTGCTCGGCCTCGCGGCCACGCACCTGCTGCGTCCGGGCGTCGGCTTCAACATCGATCCGGCGACGCTCGACGGCAAGGCCGTCGCGTCGTACGCGGCGAAGGCGCACGGGCAGTCGACGGTCGACTTCCTGATGCACATCATCCCGAACACGATGGTCGACGCGTTCGCCCAGGGTGAAATCCTGCAGATCCTGCTGATCGCGCTGCTGTTCGGCAGCGTGCTCGCGCACCTCGGCGAGCGCGGTCGCGTGGTCACCGATTTCATCGACGGCCTGACGCGCGTGCTGTTCGGCATCGTGCACATCGTCACGAAGCTGGCCCCGATCGGCGCGTTCGGCGCGATGGCGTTCACGATCGGCAAGTACGGCGTCGGCTCGCTGGTGCCGCTGCTCAAGCTGATCGGCACGTTCTATCTGACGTCGGTCGTGTTCGTGCTCGTCGTGCTCGGTACGATCGCGCGCTTCACGGGCTTCTCGATCATCCGCTTCGTGTCGTACATCAAGGAAGAACTGCTGATCGTGCTCGGCACGAGCTCGTCGGAAGCCGCGCTGCCGCAGCTGATGGAGAAGCTCGAGAAAGCCGGCTGCTCGCGTTCGGTCGTCGGCCTCGTCGTGCCGACCGGCTATTCGTTCAACCTCGACGGCACCAACATCTACATGACGATGGCCGTGCTGTTCATCGCGCAGGCGACCAACATCGAGCTGACGTGGATGCAGCAGCTCACGCTGCTGGCCGTCGCGATGCTGACGTCGAAGGGCGCGAGCGGCGTGACCGGTGCGGGCTTCATCACGCTCGCCGCGACGCTGGCCGTCGTGCCGACGATCCCGCTGTCGGGCATGGTGCTGATCCTCGGCATCGACCGCTTCATGAGCGAATGCCGGGCGCTGACCAACATCGTCGGCAACGGCGTGGCAACCGTCGTCGTGTCGGCGTGGGAGAAGGAGCTCGACCGCAACAAGCTGCGCCAGGCGCTGAAGGGCGGCGCCGAAGTCGCGCCGACCGAGACGGCCGGCGTCTGACGCGATGAGCGAGCAGGCGGCGGCGCCGTCCGCCGGCCATGCGGCCCGCGGCGGCCGGGGCATCGATGCGCAGGCCTATGACACAATAGGCGATCCGCATCGCCAGGAAGCCTCGACCGTGACGCGCCGCCTGCTCATCCTCGTCGTGCTTGCCGCCGCGCTCGCCGCGGCGTGCGCGCTCACGTGGACGATCACCTGGCAGCGCGGCGTCGCCGAGCTGCAGCGCAATGCCGCGGTGCGCGTCGATCGCACCACCAACGCGCTCAAGAGCACGCTCGACCGCTACGAGTCGTTGCCTTATCTGCTCGGCAGCCATCCGTACGTGCAGGACCTCCTCGCCGAGCCGAAGCGCGGCGATTACACCGCCCGCGTCAACCGTTATCTCGAAGACCTCAACGAGCACGCGCACGCGACCGTCACCTACGTGATCGGCGCGGACGGCCTGTGCGTCGCCGCCAGCAACTGGCGCGCGCCCGACAGCTTCGTCGGGATCGAATACCGGTTCCGCCCGTATTTCCTCGATGCGATGAACGGCCAGGTCGGCCGCTTCTTCGGGATCGGCACGATCTCGCGCGACCCCGGCTACTACATCTCGCAGCCCGTGTGGCGCGACGGCCGGATCGCGGGCGTCGTCGTCGTGAAGCTCAACCTCGAATGGTTCCAGGGCGCCGACGCGTCCGAGCCGCTCGTCGTCGCGGACGATCACGGCGTCGTATTCCTGTCGTCCGTGCCCGCATGGAAGTACCACACGCTGCGCCCGCTCACGGGGCCCGTCGCCGCGTCGATCTACGAAACGCGCCAGTACGCGCAGCAACCGGTCACGCCGCTGCCGCTGCGCGTCGAGCAGACGCTCGGCGCCGATGCGGAAATCGTGCGCCTCGGCGCCGGCCGGCGCGCGCCGCGCTTCCTCGCCAGCAAGCGCCGGATCGGCGAGCCCGACTGGCTGCTCGTCACGCTCGCGCCGATCGCGCCGATCGATGCCGATGCGCGCAACGCCACGATCGTCACCGGTTTCGGCTTCGTGTCGGTCGCGCTGCTCGCGTTCTACTGGCGGATGCGCCGCGCCCGCGTGCGCGAGATGATCCGCGGCCGCGCGCTGCTGCAACAGGCATACGCGGAGCTGAACCGGCGCGTCGAGGAGCGCACGGCCGACCTGTCGGAGGCGAACGAGCAATTGCAGAAGGAGGTCGGCGACCGGATCCGCGCGGAGCAGGAACTGCGCGCCGCGCACGACGAACTGATCCAGGCGAGCAAGCTCGCGGCGCTCGGCCAGATGGCGGCCGGCATCACGCATGAACTGAACCAGCCGCTCGCGGCGCTGCGCAGCTTCTCGGACAACACGCGCGTGCTGCTCGATCGCGGCGAGCAGGCCGCCGCGCGCGAGAATCTCGAGGCGATCGCCGCGCTCACCGAGCGCATGGGCAAGATCACCAACCAGCTGAAGCTGTTCGTCGGCCGCGCGAAGCCGCGCAACGAGCAGGCACTCGTCGTGCGCGCGCTGCGCAGCGTGCTATCGCTGCTCGACGAGCGCCTGCGCGGCGTCGCGCTCACGCTGACGCTGCAGGACGCGACCGTCTCGCCCGCGCGCGACGTGCCGCTCGATCTGGCGCACGACTATCCCGAACTCGTCGCGCGCTGCGAGGATCTGCGCCTCGAACAGGTGCTGATCAACCTGCTCGGCAACGCGCTCGACGCGGTGGCCGGCGTCGCGGCGCCGGCCATCGAGGTGACGATCGCGGTGTCGGCCGCGACGCTCGCGGTCGAGGTGCGCGACAACGGCTCCGGCATTGCGCCCGATTTGCTGCCGCGCCTGTTCGAGCCGTTCTTCACGACCAAGGAAATGGGGCGCGGGCTCGGGCTCGGCCTCGCGATCTCGTCGTCGATCGCGAGCGACGCGGGCGGCGCGCTGACCGCACGCAACGCACCGTCGGGCGGCGCGCTGTTCGTCTTGACGCTGCGGCGCGCGCGCACGCATCATCCGGACTCCGTGTCCGAGCCGGCGGGCTCGCATTAGCATGAGCAGGCCCGGTCGGCGAACGACCGGCATCAACGAGAGCCGCGCGTGCCGCGCGGCTCGTCAGGAGCAAGTGAGTACGATGGCCAACCGGCTGCAAGTGATCTATATCGAAGACGATGCGCTCGTGCGCCGGGCGAGCGTGCAGAGCCTTCAACTGGCGGGCTTCGACGTCGTCGGCTTCGAGTCGGCCGAAGCGGCCGAGAAGGCGATCGTCGCGGATACCGCCGGCGCGATCGTCAGCGACATCCGGCTGCCCGGCGCGAGCGGGCTCGACGTGCTCGCGCAGTGCCGCGAGCGCGTGCCCGACGTGCCGGTGATTCTCGTCACCGGGCACGGCGACATCTCGATGGCCGTGCAGGCGATGCGCGACGGCGCGTACGACTTCATCGAAAAGCCGTTCGCGGCGGAGCGCCTGATCGAGACGGTGCGCCGCGCGCTCGAGCGCCGCGAGCTCGTGCTCGAGAACCATGCGCTGCGGCGCGAACTGGCCGGACAGAACGTCGTCGCGCCGCGCATCATCGGCCGCAGCCCCGCGATCGAGCAGGTGCGCAAGCTGATCGCGAACATCGCGCCGACCGACGCGTCGGTACTGATCAACGGCGACACGGGCGCCGGCAAGGAGCTGATCGCACGCAGCCTGCACGAGCTGTCGCCGCGCCGCGACAAGCCGTTCATCGCCGTGAACTGCGGCGCGCTGCCCGAGCCGATGTTCGAGTCCGAGATGTTCGGCTACGAGCCCGGCGCGTTCACCGGCGCCGCGAAACGGCGCGTCGGCAAGCTCGAATATGCGTCCGGCGGCACGCTGTTCCTCGACGAAATCGAAAGCATGCCGCTCGCGTTGCAGGTGAAGCTGCTGCGCGTGCTGCAGGACGGCGTGCTGGAGCGGCTCGGCTCGAACCAGCCGATCCGCGTGAACTGCCGCGTGGTCGCGGCCGCGAAGGGCGACATGAGCGAGCTCGTCGCGGCAGGCACGTTCCGGCGCGACCTGCTGTACCGGCTCAACGTCGTGACGATCGCGCTGCCGCCGCTCGCCGAGCGCCGCGAGGACATCGTGCCCCTGTTCGAGCACTTCATGCTCGATGCGGCCGTGCGCTACGGGCGGCCCGCGCCGGTGCTGACCGACCGACAGCGCGCGAGCCTGATGCAGCGCGACTGGCCGGGCAACGTGCGCGAGCTGCGCAACGCGGCCGACCGCTTCGTGCTCGGCGTGGCCGACATGCCGCCGGAAACGGGTGCGGGCGACGGCGCCGACAACGACCAGACGCTGAAGGAGCGCATCGAGCAATTCGAGCGCGCGGTGATCGCCGAGGCGCTGAACCAGACGGGCGGCGCGGTCGCGGCAACGGCCGACCGGCTGCATGTCGGCAAGGCGACGCTGTACGAGAAGATGAAGCGCTACGGGTTGTCGGCGAAAGGCGAAACCGAGCGCTGAAAAGCAAACGGACCGCGGAACCGGGTTGCCCGGTCATGCGGTCCGTTTCTTGTTGGAAGGGCGCGGTGCGCGTGCCTTCCAGCCGGATCCGGCGGCGCTCAGGCCGCGTTGCCGTCGAGCGCCTTCTTGAGCAGCGCGTCGAGTTCCGCGAATTGCGGTGCGCCGACGTAGCGCTTCAGGATCTTGCCGTCCTTGTCGACGACGAAGGTCGTCGGCGTGAGTTGCACGTTGCCGAACTGTTTCGCGACGCTGCCATCGTCGAGCGCGACCTTGAACGGCAACTGGCGCGTCTGCGCGTAGTTCGCGACGTACATCGGCGGATCGTAGTTCATCGCGACCGCGACGAATTCCAGCCCCTGGCCCTTGAAGCGATTGTAGGTGTCGACCATCTGCGGCATTTCCTGCATGCAGGTCGCGCAGCTCGTCGCCCAGAAGTTCACGAGATAGACCTTGCCCTTCAGGTCGCCGGCGGTCGAGACCTTCTGGCCCGACAGCAGCGTGAACGTCGCGTCCGGCACGCTGGACTTGCCGTTGAATGCGAAGAAGCCGGCGACGGCGATCGCCGCGACGACGGCGGCCGCGACGAGGTAGCGCACGGGGCCGGTACTGCGGCGGGCGGAAGGCGTGGTGTTCATCTGGTGCTCTCGGAGTCGATGACGCTGATCGATGCAAAGGACGTCGAAATTCGGCGCCCATTTTAGCGCGAATGCGGCGCGCGCACCGGCGGCCGCCGCGTATGCCGGTTTTCCGGTTCGACGGATAATGATCGTTTTGCCTGCCCCAATTCACGCCATGCCGAAGGAAGTCACCGATTCGTTGCGCCCCCTTTTTCGCCCGCTGCGACACTTCGCCGCGCTGGCCTGCCTGAGCGCCGCGCTGGCCGCGTGCTCGCCGTCGTACGACTGGCGCACGCTGCACAACGACGCCGGCTACACGATCGACCTGCCGGCGAAGCCGACCGTCGAGGAGCAGCCGGTGGCGCTCGGCGGTACGTCGATGCCGATGCGAATGCAGGCCGCGCACGTCGACGGTGCAGTGTTTGCGGTCGGCACGCTGACGTTGCCCGACGATCGCGACGACACGCGCCGCGCGGCGCTCGACTTCCTGCGGACGGGGCTGTCGCGCAACCTCGAAGGTGCGCCGCAGACGGCGGCGGTGCCCGTGCCGCTCGCGGCCGGCGGCGCGGTGAACGGGCTCGAGTTGCGCATCGCGGGTGCCGCGGCCGGCGGCGATCGCGCGCGCAAGACGATCGTCGCGCGGCTCGTGGCACGCGGCCGGCACGCTTACCAGGCAGTCGTGATCGCCGACGGGCCGCTCGCGCAGGAGCAGCTCGACCAGTTTTTCGGCTCCTTCAAACTCGATTGACGACGGCCGGCGAGGGCGCTCAGACACCCCGTGACAACTGAAAGTTCATTCGCAGCTTTCGACGCTAATCGCCGGATTTTGCGAGGGTTTTTCGGCTATCCACAGCGCATGTGGATAACTTTGTTGAAAAGTTGCCGATATTTCCCGCAGAGCCACGCGGGACGGCCTTCCGGCCCGTTTGGTCGTCCGTTCGCATTCTGATAAAAATCAATAAAAACAACGGGATACGAATTCTGCCCGGCAAAGGCCGCGACGAGCCGTGATCCGGGGCCGGATTCGCGAAATTGTGTATAAGTCAAGTCTTGACAGCCTGATTTTGTCCTCCAACGCCGCTCACAGCGTCGTCAGCGCGCGCCGGTAGCGGATCGCCTCGGCGATCTGCGCGGCCGTCGGCAGCGGGTCGCCGGCCAGGTCGGCGATCGTCCGCGCGACTTTCAGCACGCGGAAATACGCACGCGCCGACCAGCCGAAGCGCTCGCCGGCTTCGCGCAGCAGCCGCTCGCCTTCGTCGGTCGGCCGGCACAGCTCGTCGGTTTCGCGGCCGCTCAGCATGTGATTCGTCTTGCCCTGCCGATCGAGCTGCAGTGCACGCGCCCGCGCGACCCGGGCGGCCACCGCGGCGCTCGGCTCGCCGGGCGCCGTCGCGCGGGTTGCGAGTTCGGCCGGCGACAGCGCGGGCAGGTCGATCTGGATGTCGATGCGGTCGAGCAGCGGCCCCGACAGCTTGCGCAGATAGCGGGCGGCCACGTCCGGCGAGCAGCGGCAGCGCCCGGACGGATCGCCGTGCCAGCCGCACGGGCACGGGTTCATCGCGGCGATCAACTGACACGCGGCGGGGAAGTCGGCCTGCTGGGCCGCGCGCGAGATCGTGATGCGGCCGGCTTCGAGCGGCTCGCGTAGCATTTCCAGCGCGTGCCGGTCGAATTCCGGCAGTTCGTCGAGAAACAGCACGCCGAGGTGCGCGAGCGTGATTTCGCCCGGCTGCGGCGGGTTGCGGCCGCCGACCAGCGCGGCGGCGCTCGACGAGTGATGCGGTGCGCGGAACGGCCGGCGGCGCCATTGCGCGGGCGAGAAGCCGAGCCGGCTCGCGGAAAGGAGCGCGGCCGAGGTCAGCGCCTCGTCGTCGGTCAGCGGCGGCAGCAGGCCGGCCAGCCGTGCCGCCAGCATCGACTTGCCGGCCCCGGGCGGCCCGACCATCAGCATGTGATGGCCGCCCGCGGCGGCGACTTCCAGTGCGCGACGCGCGCCGCGCTGGCCTATGACGTCCGCGAGATCGGGCCCGGCGGGTGCCGGCAGGCCGTCGAGACAGGGCGCCGCGACCGGCGCGAGCCGCCCGTCCGGTGCATCGGCGAGATGCGCGCACAGCGCCGGTAGATCGCGCGCACCGAATACGGTCACGCCCGGCACGAGCGCGGCCTCGGCGGCGCTGTCGAGCGGCAGGTACAACTCGGGCGGACGCGCTGTCGCGGTCGAATCGCGCGGGACGCCGGAATCCGGGCCCAGGCCGGGGCCGCCGGCGAGCCCCGCGCCGGAATCCTCCGCCCGCCTGTCCCGCGCGGCGCCGCACGCCATCGCGAACGCGCCGCGCATCGGCCGCAGCGCGCCCGTCAGCGACAGCTCGCCCGCGAATTCGCGGCCGGCCAGCGCGTCGGCCGGGATCTGGCCGTTCGCGGCGAGGATGCCGAGCGCGATCGGCAGATCGAAGCGGCCCGATTCCTTCGGCAGGTCGGCCGGCGCGAGATTGACGGTGATGCGGCGCACCGGGAATTCGAATCCGCAGTTCTGCAGCGCGGCGCGTACGCGCTCGCGGCTTTCGCGGACTTCGAGATCGGGCAGCCCGACGATCGAGAACGACGGCAACCCGTTGGCGAGATGGACTTCGACGGTGACGTCCGGCGCGCGGCCGGAGGCGGGCGCGCGACTGCGCACCACGGCGAGCGACATGGCGAGGCTCCTGTAAACAGGCGGACGACGGCCGTTCGGGGCCGCATGCCGCGGGAATCGGAGGAATCGGATGCGCGCTTGCCGGCGTGGCGCGGGAAAAGAACGGGGTGTTGCGAACGACGAACTGCGAAGAGCGACGAACTGCGAAGAGCGGAGGGTGCTGCGAGGAACGACGGACGACGAAGCGTGGCGAAAGGCGAAACGGCTTCGGGGTGGCGGGCGCGGGCCGCACGAGGCGGCCCGCGCCCGGACCTTGCGGCCGGGTGGGGCGTCAGGCCTGCGGGGCGGCGAGCTTCTGCTCGAGTTCCGCGACGCGCTTTTCGAGTTCCTCGAGGCGCACGCGGGTGCGGGCGAGCACCTGTGCCTGGGTATCGAATTCCTCGCGCGTGACGAGATCGAGCTTCGAGAAGCCTTGCGACAGCATGGCCTTCACGTTGCGCTCGACGTCCTTGGCCGGCGAGTTTTTCAGCAAATCGCTGACACGCGACTGCAGATCGTTGAAAACGTCGCTGGGTTGCTTCATGTAATTCCCCTTCCTTGCACAAAAAATGTGCATCTTCAGTTGCGTACGTGCCCATGATGCACGCATGACCGGAAATGGTGCGCCGGAGGCGCGAATTCCGGGCATGGCGCCCGCATGGGTGAATGCCCCGGCGATTCGGGACGTGCGTGCACTCTAGCAACGATCCTTTCGCCGCGCCAGCAAACCGGGCCATGTTGGCCATTCGGCCGGGCTTCCGCGCCTTACATCACGGGATGCGACCCCGCCATGAAGCCCTTCGAGACGGTGCTCGGATCAACATGGCATGCGAGTTGCTGAGAAGAGTCCGTTACAACATTCCAACCAATTCGACGGGACAACCCAGCGAGAGGACTTCATGAAACTCATTACCGCAATCATCAAGCCGTTCAAGCTCGATGAGACGCGCGAGGCGCTGTCGGCGCTCGGCGTCTCGGGCATCACGGTGACGGAGGTGAAAGGGTTCGGGCGCCAGAAAGGGCATACCGAGCTGTACCGCGGCGCCGAATACGTGGTCGATTTCCTGCCGAAGATGAAGATCGAGGCGGCCGTCTCCGACGATCTCGTCGACCAGGCGGTGGAGGCGATCGAGCGGGCCGCGCGCACGGGCAAGATCGGCGACGGCAAGATCTTCGTCACGCCGATCGAACAAGTGATCCGGATTCGCACCGGGGAGACAGGCGCGGACGCGCTCTAACAGAACAGACAAGACAAGCGACAAGAGGAAACCCAAGATGCGCAAACTTTTGATGTCCCTGCTGATGACCGGCTCGCTGATCGCGACCGGCGTCGGCTCCGCGCTCGCCGACGACGCGGCGTCCGCCGCGGCTGCTTCCGCGCCCGCCGCCACTGCTTCCGACGCATCGGCCGCTGCCGCACCGGCCGCTTCGGCGCCGGCCGCCGACGCATCCGCCGCTGCCGCCGCCGCTCCGGCTTCGGGCACGACCGACGCATCGGCCGCCGCAGCGGCATCGGCCGCCGCCGCTTCCGCACCGGCCGCGCCGGCCGCACCCACCGCGCCGTTCTCGGTCGATTCGTCGAAGATCAGCGCGGGCGACACCGCATGGATGCTGACGTCCACCGCGCTCGTGCTGTTCATGACGGTCCCCGGCCTCGCGCTGTTCTACGCGGGCATGGTCCGCAAGAAGAACGTGCTCGCGACCGTGATGCAAAGCTTCGCGATCACCGCGCTGATCACGGTGCTCTGGACGGTGGTCGGCTACAGCCTCGCGTTCACGCCGGGCAACGGCTTCATCGGCGGCCTGTCGCGCGTGTTCCTGCACGGTATGTCCTACGTGAAGGGCGACAAGGCGACGACGCTGACGGTCAGCCATCTCGCGACGACCATTCCCGAGTCGGTCTACTTCGTCTACCAGATGACGTTCGCGATCATCACGCCGGCCCTGATCTGCGGCGCGTTCGCCGATCGCATGAAGTTCTCGGCGATGCTCGTGTTCATGGCGCTCTGGTCGCTGATCGTCTATGTGCCGATCGCGCACATGGTGTGGGAGCCGAGCGGCTGGCTGTCGGCGGACGGCGTGCTCGACTTCGCGGGCGGCACCGTCGTGCACATCAACGCCGGTATCGCGGGCCTCGTGTCGTGCCTGGTGCTCGGCAAGCGCGTCGGCTACGGGCGCGAATCGATGGCGCCGCACAACCTCGTGCTGACGATGATCGGCGCCTCGATGCTGTGGGTCGGCTGGTTCGGCTTCAACGCGGGTTCCGCGGTCGCCGCCGACGGCCGTGCCGGCTTCGCGATGCTGACGACGCAGGTCGCGACGGCCTGCGCGGCGCTCGGCTGGATGTTTGCCGAATGGATCGCGAAGGGCAAGCCGTCGGTGCTCGGCATCGTGTCGGGCGCGGTCGCGGGTCTGGTGGCGATCACGCCGGCGGCCGGCTTCGTCGGCGTGGCGGGCGCGCTCGTGATTGGTATCGCGGCGGGCGTCGTGTGCTTCTGGTCGGCGACGTGGCTCAAGTCGAAGCTCGGCTACGACGATTCGCTCGACGCGTTCGGCGTGCACGGCGTGGGCGGGATTCTCGGCGCACTGCTGACCGGCGTATTCGCGGTCAAGGACATCGGCGGCATGGACGGCAGCCTGCTGCTGCAGGCCAAGGGCGTGCTGATCACGCTCGTGTACAGCGGCGTGCTGAGCTTCGTGCTGCTGAAGCTGATCGATCTGACGATCGGCCTGCGCGTGTCCGAAGAGGAAGAGCGCGAAGGCCTCGACGTGGTGCTGCACGGCGAGCACGTGGAATAAGTCACACGAATCGACGGCGCGCCGCCGCGACGGCGGCGCCCGCTCCGAATGAGCGCAGCGACTTCGGCCCGCCTACCCGGCGGGCTTTTTTTCTCCCGTCACCCGCTGCCGTAGCGGATAACCCTGCGCGCTATCGGGTCAATAGCCGAAAACTTCCTCCAAACCCTTGCGAAGCCGGGAACAATCCCCAAATGGGCAGGGCAATTGCTCTACAATCTTCATTCTCCCGCTCGCGAGTGATTCATGGTTCCCCACCTCGTTACCGCGTTGAACGGTCCGCTGCTCGAGCTCGAGCAGAAGATCCTCGACGCGACGCCTGCGATCGAACGCTGGTTCAGGCTCGAATGGCAGGAACACACCCCGCCGTTCTATTGTTCGGTGGACCTGCGCAATGCCGGCTTCAAGCTGGCGCCCGTCGACGCGAACCTGTTTCCCGGCGCGTTCAACAATCTGCCGTCCGAAGTGCTGCCGCTCGCCGTGCAGGCCGCGATGGCCGCGATCGAGAAGATCTGCCCGGACGCGAAGAATCTGCTCGTGATTCCCGAGCTGCCGACCCGCAACGCGTTCTACCTGGAAAACGTCGCGCGCCTCGCGACGATCATGCGTCAGGCCGGCCTGAACGTGCGTTTCGGCTCGCTCGACCCGAGCATCACCGACATGACGCCGATCACGCTGGCCGACGGCCAGAAGATCGTGCTCGAACCGCTCGAGCGTTCGCAGCGCCGCCTCGGCCTGAAGAATTTCGATCCGTGCTCGATCCTGCTGAACAACGACCTGTCGGCCGGCATCCCGGCCGTGCTGGAAAACCTGCACGAGCAGTATCTGCTGCCGCCGCTGCACGCGGGCTGGGCCGTGCGCCGCAAGTCGACGCACTTCGCGTGCTACGACGACGTCGCGAAGAAGTTCGCGAAGATGGTCGGCGTCGATCCGTGGATGGTGAATCCGTATTTCGCGCATGTGGAAGGCGTCGACTGGCAGGCGCATGAAGGCGAGCAGGCGCTCGCCGACGCGATCGACGGCGTGCTGAAGAAGATCGCGCGCAAGTATCGCGAATACGGGATCAGCGAGAAACCGTACGTCGTCGTGAAGGCCGACGCGGGCACCGCGGGCCGCGGCGTGATGACCGTGCACGACGCGGCCGAGATCGGCCGCATGACGAAGGCCGAGCGCGCACAGATGGCCGAATCGAAAGCCGGCCTCGCGGTGCACGACGTGATCGTGCAGGAAGGCGTCTACACGTTCGAGCGCGTCGGAGACGAAGTGGCCGAGCCGGTCGTGTACATGATCGACCGCTACGTGGTCGGCGGCTTCTACCGCACGCACGGCGGCCGCGAGCGCGACCAGAACCTGAACGCGCCCGGCATGCACTACGTGCCGCTCGGCTTCGAGCACACCGCGCTGCCGGATGCCGGCGCGAAGCCGGGGGCCGCGCCGCCGAACCGTTTCTACATGTACGGCGTCGTCGCGCGGTTGTCGCTGATCGCGTCGTCGATCGAACTGGAAAAGACCGACCCCGAAGCCATCCAGGTGTAACGGACCTTCGCTACGTACAGGACCCGCATGGACATTCTTTTTATCGCCGACCCGCTCGAGCATTTCAAGATCTACAAGGATTCGACCTACGCGATGATGGCGGAGGCCGCTCGGCGCGGGCATGCGGTGTACGCGTGCGAACCGCGCCACCTCGCGTGGACGGGCTCGGCCGTCGAGGCCGACGTGCGGCGCATCACGTTCGTCGGCGAACTGGACGATCTGCATCGCGACACCTGGTTCGACGCGGGCGCGGTTGATGCGCGCCGTCTCGAATCGTTCGGCGCGGTGCTGATGCGCAAGGATCCGCCGTTCGACATGGAGTACGTGACGTCGACGTGGCTGCTCGAGCTGGCCGAGCGCGCGGGCGCCCGCGTGTTCAACCGGGCGCAGTCGATCCGCGATCATTCGGAGAAGCTCGCGATCGGCGAGTTTCCGCAGTTCGTCGCACCGACGCTCGTCACGCGCGACGCGAAGCGGCTGCGCGCGTTCCACGCCGAGCATGGCGACGTGATCCTGAAACCGCTCGACGGAATGGGCGGCATGGGCGTGTTCCGCGTGAAGCCGGACGGCATGAACCTCGGTTCGATCGTCGAGATGCTGAGCCACGACGGCACGCGCTCGGTGATGGCGCAGAAGTTCATCCCCGAGATCAAGGCCGGCGACAAGCGCATCCTGCTGATCGGCGGCGAGCCGGTGCCGTATTCGCTCGCGCGGATTCCGCAGGGCAGCGAGGTGCGCGGCAATCTCGCCGCGGGCGGGCTCGGCGTCGCGCAGCCGTTGACGGCCCACGATCGCGAGATCGCCGCGACGCTCGGGCCCGTGCTTGCGTCGCGCGGGCTGCTGCTGGTCGGCCTCGACGCGATCGGCGACTGGCTGACCGAGGTGAACGTCACGAGCCCGACGTGCTTTCGCGAGATCATGGAGCAGACGGGCTTCGACGTCGCCGCGATGTTCATTGACGCGCTGGAGCGCGCGGCCGCGTAGGCCGCCTCCCGCGCAACCCCGGCGGCGGCCGCGCAGGTCCCCCGTCGCCGGAGCAGCTTGACCGGCCTGCTACAATGCCCGCTTGCCCGGTGCCGTGATCGGCGCACCGAAGGCCCGGCGGTCGGGCCGACACTGTTGCAAGGCTGAACATGAAACGTTCCCCATACTCGCTACGCTCATTGCCCCGCCGCGGGGTATCGGCCCGCCACGGGCGGCCGGGAGCGATCTGACATGGCCGGGATTCTGATCATCGCGCACGCTCCGCTCGCCACCGCGCTGCGGGACTGCATCGCGCACATCTACGGCGGCGTGCCCGCCCGCATCGGCTGCATCGACGTGACCGCGGACAGCGATCCGACCCAGGTGATGGCGTTTGCGCACGCGGAACTCGCACGGCTGCGGGAAGACAACGGCGTGGTCGTGCTGACCGACATGTACGGCGCGACGCCCGCGAACATCGCGGGCCAGCTCGCGAAGCTCGACAACGTGCGCGTGCTGGCGGGCGTGAACCTGCCGATGCTCGTGCGGGCCGTCTGCTACCGCACCGTGCCGCTCGACAAGCTGGTCGACAAGGCGCTGTCCGGCGGCGCGAAGGGCGTCCACGAGGTGTCGTCCGGCACGCCGCCGCCGCCGACGGAAACCGGCTGCGGCCAGTGCGCGCCGATTCCGCCCGAACCGCAGCCGCGCACCGAATCGCACTGAGCGTCCGTTTTCCGTTTTAGACCGACCCGCCGGCGCGCGCCGCCGGTGGTCCCGACCGACCCGACCGAGAATCATGCTTCAACAAGAAACCACCATCGTCAATAAATTGGGGCTCCATGCGCGCGCATCGGCCAAGCTTACGCAACTGGCCGGCAACTTCCAGTCGGAAGTCTGGATGACACGCAACGGGCGCAAGATCAATGCGAAGAGCATCATGGGCGTGATGATGCTGGCGGCCGGCATCGGCAGCACCGTGACGATCGAGACCGAAGGGCCCGACGAGCGGGAAGCGATGGACGCACTGCTGAAGCTGATCGCCGACAAGTTCGGCGAAGGCCAGTGAGCGCTGCGCGGAATCATTGCCGTTTCCAGTCAGAATGCCGCGGATGTCGCGGCATTTTTTTCGTCGGAAGCATTGATGCGGAAAGCGCAATGCTGCGCTGCATGCAGTCAGTAGGGAGTCGCGGAATTTATAATCGCTAACCGGGGTCATAAGCGCATCGCAGCAGTGTGCCGCGGCTTTACTTGTCCAGAGGAGGTGCGCGTGTCCTTCACGCTGCAAGGCATTCCCGTCTCACGAGGTATCGCGATCGGGCGAGCGTATCTGATCGCGCCGGCGGCGCTCGACGTCGCCCATTACCTGATCGAGACCAACCAGACCGACGCCGAGGTCGAGCGATTCCGCACGGCGCTCGACGTCGTGCGTCGCGAGCTCGAAGCGCTGCGCGCCGACCTGAGCGTCGACACGCCGAGCGAAGTCGGCGCATTCATCGACGTCCACACGATGATCCTGAGCGACGAGATGCTCGTGCAGGAAACCATCGACCTGATCCGCACGCGCCGCTACAACGTCGAATGGGCGCTGACCGAGCAGCTCGAACTGCTCACGCGCCATTTCGACGACATCGAGGACGAATACCTGCGCGAGCGCAAGGCCGACATCGAGCAGGTGGTCGAGCGCGTGCTGAAGGCGCTCGCCGGTGCGCCGTCCGCGTCGCAAGCGCTCGGCCGCGCGGCCAGGAACGGCACGAGCGAGATGATCGTCGTCGCGCACGACATCGCGCCGGCCGACATGATGCAGTTCAAGACGCAGTCGTTCCAGGCGTTCGTCACCGATCTCGGCGGGCGCACGTCGCACACGGCGATCGTCGCGCGCAGCCTCGGCATTCCGGCCGCGGTCGGCGTGCAGCATGCGAGCGCGCTGATTCGCCAGGACGACCTGATCATCGTCGACGGCGACCAGGGCATCGTGATCGTCGATCCGGCGCCGATCGTCCTCGAGGAGTATTCGTACCGCCAGTCCGAGAAGCTGCTGGAGCAACGCAAGCTGCAGCGCCTGAAGTTCTCGCCGACGCAAACGCTGTGCGGCACGAAGATCGACCTGTACGCGAACATCGAGCTGCCCGACGACGCGAAGGCGGCCGTCGAGGCCGGCGCGGTCGGCGTCGGCCTGTTCCGCTCCGAGTTCCTGTTCATGCATCAGAAGGAGATGCCCGAAGAGGAGGAGCAGTTCGCCGCGTACAAGCGCGCCGTCGAGTGGATGAAGGGCATGCCGGTGACGATCCGCACGATCGACGTCGGCGCGGACAAGCCGCTCGAGGCGCTCGACGAAGGCTACGAAACGGCGCCGAACCCGGCGCTCGGCCTGCGCGCGATCCGCTGGAGCCTGTCCGAGCCGCAGATGTTCCTCACGCAGTTGCGCGCGATCCTGCGCGCGTCCGCGTTCGGCCAGGTGAAGATCCTGATCCCGATGCTCGCGCACGCGCAGGAGATCGACCAGACGCTCGACCTGATCCGCGAGGCGAAGCGCCAGCTCGACGACGCGGGGCTCGCATACGATCCGAACGTGCGCCTCGGCGCGATGATCGAGATTCCGGCCGCGGCGATCGCGCTGCCGCTGTTCCTGAAGCGCTTCGATTTCTTGTCGATCGGCACGAACGACCTGATCCAGTACACGCTCGCGATCGATCGCGCCGACAACGCGGTCGCGCACCTGTACGACCCGCTGCATCCGGCCGTGCTGCATCTGATCGCGTACACGCTGCGCGAAGCGAAGCGCGCGGGCGTGTCGGTGTCGGTGTGCGGGGAGATGGCGGGCGACCCGGCGCTCACGCGCCTGTTGCTCGGAATGGGGCTCACCGAGTTCTCGATGCACCCGAGCCAGTTGCTCGTCGTCAAGCAGGAAATCCTGCGCGCGCATTTGAAGGCGCTCGAAAAGCCGACGGCCGACGTGCTGGCCGCGTTCGAGCCGGAAGAGGTGCAGGCGGCGCTGCAGCGGCTGTCGGTCGCCGAGCCGCGGGCGGATGCGGCCGCTTAGGCGGTTTCGGCGCCGCTAATTATAGCGAAGCGTCACGCATGCGCGGCCCCGCGCATGCCCGTCGCGCGTCAGTGCCGGCCCCCGCACACGGGGCAGTCGGCCTGGCGCGCGATTTTCATCGTCGTCCATTCCATCCGCAGCGAATCGAGCATCATCAGCCGCCCGTTCAGCGTCTTGCCGATGCCGCCGATCACGCGCAGCGCCTCGGCCGCCTGCATCGCGCCGATGATCCCGACGGTCGGCGCGAACACGCCCATCGTCGCGCACGCGACTTCCTCGAACGGCTGGTCTTCCGGAAACACGCACGCATAGCAGGGCGCGGCCGCGTCGCGGAAGTCGAACGTGCTGATCTGGCCATCGAAGCGCAGCGCGGCGCCCGACACGAGCGGCACGCCGTGCGCGACGCACGCGCGGTTGATCGCGTGCCGCGTCGCGAAGTTGTCGGTGCAGTCGAGCACGACGCTTGCGTGCGGCACGTGCGTGTCGAGCCACGCATCGTCGACGCGCGCCGCGACCGCGTTCACCGTCACCTCGGGGTTCAGTTGCGCGAGCGCGTCGCGCCCCGATTCGACCTTGCTGCGGCCGACCGATGCCGTCACATGCAGGATCTGCCGCTGCAGGTTCGTGAGGTCGACCGTATCGGCGTCGACGAGCGTGAGCGTGCCGACCCCCGATGCCGCGAGATACATCGCGGCCGGCGAGCCGAGGCCGCCCGCGCCGACGACGATCGCATGCGCGTCGAGAAAGCGCTGCTGCGCCTCGATGCCGATCTCGTCGACGAGGATGTGGCGGGAGTAGCGAAGGAGTTGATCGTCGTTCATGGGCAATCGTGAGCGAGGCGGACGTTCGTTATTTTAGGCGCGCATGAAAAACGGGCCATCGCGGTCTTCCCGCGATGGCCCGTTGGATGCCGGCCGGCGCTTACTTCGGCGCGGATGCCGGCTTCGGTGCGGAAGCCGGCTTCGCGGCGCTTGCGCCCGATGCCTTCGCAGCCGCGGCGGCCTTGCCGGCCGGGCTCTTCGTCACGCTCTCGGCGATCAGCGACTTCGATTCCTGGACCGGCTTGCCTTCGAGCTTGTTGAGCGCCTGCTGCATCATGAAGTCGTCGGCGCTGCCGAACTCGATCGGCTTGCGATCGCGATCCTTCTGGCGTTGCTCCGGCGTCTTCTTGTCGTTCTGCTCTTCGAGGACGCGCAGCTGATCCATCCGGCGCTGATCGCGCTCTTCCTGTTCCTTCTTCTCGTTCGGATCCTGCGTGTTCGCGAGGTGGTTCGAATAGTCGACCTCACGCGTCACGAGCACGTCGTCGGGATCGCCGTCCGCGTACTGATCGACCGGGATGTCGGGCGTGATGCCCTTGTTCTGGATCGAACGGCCGCTCGGCGTGTAGTAGTACGCGGTGGTCAGGCGCAGCGCGGTGTCGGCCGTCATCGGGCGGACCGTCTGCACCGAACCCTTGCCGAACGTCGTCTTGCCCATGATCTGCGCGCGCTTCGAATCCTGCAGCGCACCGGCGACGATTTCCGACGCGGACGCCGAATACGCGTTCGTCAGCACGATCATCGGCACGGTCTTGAAGATCGGCGGCAGATTCTTCAGCGGATCGCCGTCGAAGGACGGCAGGCGATAGTTGTCGTACGTATCGCGGTAGACCTGCTTCGAATCGGGAATCTGGCCGTTGGTGGACACGACGACGGAGTCGGGCGGCAGGAACGCGCCGGCCACGCCGACCGCGCTCTGCAACAGGCCGCCGCCGTTGTTGCGCAGGTCGACGATCAGGCCCTTCAGGTTCGGCTGCTGGCGCGCGATGTCCTGCAGCTTCTGCGCGAGATCCGGCGTCGTGCGCTCCTGGAAGCTCGTGATGCGGATGTACGCGTAGCCCGGGTCGAGCATCTTCAGCTTCACGCTCTGGACCTTGATGATCGCGCGCGTGACCGTGACCGGGAACGTGCGGTCGTCGCTCTTGCGGAAGATCGTCAGCGTGACCTTGGTACCCGGCTCGCCGCGCATCTGCTTCACGGCCTTGTCGAGCGTCATGCCGCGCACCGGCTTGTCGTTGATGCGCGTGATCAGGTCGCCCGGACGGATGCCGGCGCGGAACGCGGGGGTGTCCTCGATCGGCGAGATCACCTTGACGAGGCCGTCTTCCTGCGAGATCTCGATGCCGAGGCCCGCGAAGCGGCCCTTCGTCTGCTCCTGCAGCTCGTCATAGTCGGTCTTGTCGAGGAACGACGAGTGCGGATCGAGGCTCGACACCATGCCCTTGATCGCGGCCGTCAGCAGCTTCTTGTCGTCGACCGGTTCAACGTACTCGCGCTTGATCTGCCCGAATACTTCCGCGAACAGGCGGAGCTGGTCGAGGGGAAGCGGCGCCGTGGCGGTCTGCTCGGCCGATGCGGAAACCTGCAGCGTGGCGAACACGCCCGTGGCGAGGCCCGCGGCAATCAGGCCGATGTTCTTCAAATTCATTCGCATAGAGAGTCTGGTGCGGTCGGGAAGCGCGTGGCGGTAGCGGGGATGTAGCGGACAAGTATAACTGTTCGTCCGATAACTCAGTGGAACGGCGCGAAAAGCGTCGAAAAGGCCGCAAAGGGCCCGGCGGGCCGCCGCCGGGCGCGCTGCGGGGTTCGAAAGCGCATTCGACCGCGGCAGGGCCGCGAAGGTTCGCGCGGCGTGCGGACCGGCGTCGACGGCGAGGCCGGGGCCCTGCACGCCGCGCCGGAACGCGGCCTGCCCGCCGCGCCGGGCGTCAGCCCGCCTTGCCCTGCTTCGCGACGGCGGCCTGCGCCTGCGCGATCGCTTCCTGGTCGCCGAGGTAATAGTGCTTGATCGGCTTCAGGTTCTCGTCGAGTTCGTAGACAAGCGGCACGCCGTTCGGGATGTTCAGGCCGACGATGTCGCTGTCCGAGATGCCGTCGAGGTACTTGATCAGCGCGCGCAGCGAGTTGCCGTGCGCGGCGATCAGCACCTGCTTGCCGGCGCGCACCGCCGGCGCGATCGACTCGTTCCACAACGGCAGCACGCGCGCGACCGTGTCCTTCAGGCACTCGGTGAGCGGCAGCTGCTCGCGCGGCACCTTCGCATAGCGCGGGTCGTTGAATGGCGCGCGCTCGTCGGTCGGCTCGAGCGCGGGCGGCGGCGTGTCGTAGCTGCGGCGCCACACGAGCACCTGCTCGTCGCCGAACTTCGCGGCCGTTTCCGCCTTGTTCAGGCCCGACAGCGCGCCGTAGTGGCGCTCGTTCAGGCGCCACGAGTGGACGACCGGCAGGTACATCAGGTCCATCTTGTCCTGCACGTGCCACAGCGTGCGGATCGCACGCTTGAGCACCGACGTGTACGCGATGTCGAACGTGTAGCCGGCCTCCCTGAGCAATTCGCCGGCCTGGTAGGCCTCGTTGCGACCCTGTTCGGTCAGGTCGACGTCGACCCAGCCGGTGAAGCGGTTTTCCTTGTTCCACGTCGATTCGCCGTGGCGGATGAGAACGAGTTTGTACATGGATCTTGCGGTCGGTAGTGAAGGGAAGCGGGGCGCGTCGCGCGGCACCCTGACCGGGCCCGCCATCGCGCAAGGCGGTTATTTTATAATGGCAGGATTGTCCTCATCCGATTTCTCTTCTTCCGGCGGAATTCCGTGACGTTCTTTACCAATTACACCAACCTGGCCCTTATCGCGATCCTGGTGGTTTCCGGCGGCCTGCTCGCATGGCCCGCACTCCGCCGCGGCCGCGGCGGCCTGTCTGCCGCGGAGGCCACGCAACTCATCAACCGTCGCAACGCGGTCGTGATCGACGTGCGCGCCGCCTCCGATTTCGCCGCCGGCCACCTGCCGTCGGCGCGTCAGGTCGCGGCGGGCGAGATCGGCGCGAAAATTGCGCAGGTCGCGAAGAACAAGAGCACCCCGGTGCTGCTCGTCTGCCAGAACGGCCAGCAGTCGCAGAAGGCGGCGCGCGAGGTCGAGGCGGCGGGTTACGCCGAGGTGCACGTGCTCGAAGGCGGCGTGGCCGCCTGGCAGCAGGCCGGGATGCCGGTCGTCAAACAAGGAGTGGCGAAGTGAACAAGGTTTTGATGTACAGCACACAGGTGTGTCCGTATTGCATGCAGGCCGAGCGCCTGCTGAAGCTGCGCGGTGTCGAGCAGATCGAGAAGGTGCTGATCGACCGCGATCCGGCCCGCCGCGAGGAAATGATGACGCGCACGGGGCGCCGCACGGTGCCGCAGATCTATATCGGCGACACGCACGTGGGCGGCTACGACGATCTGTCGAAGCTCGACCGCGAAGGCGGCCTCGTGCCGCTTCTGCAAGCGGCCTGATTAGGGCAGAATGGCCGCCGGCCGCGCCGCGGCTTGGGCGCGCAGGATTCATCCGTGGCGGCCGGCGAACAGCCGGGCCGCCCCGTCACCACTTTTAGGGAAACACCATGTCCGACGTCGAAAACCAACCGTTCTTCAACATCCAGCGCGTCTACCTGAAGGATATGTCGCTCGAGCAGCCGAATTCGCCGGCGATCTTCCTCGAGCAGGACATGCCGTCGGTTGAAGTCGAAGTCGACGTCAAGGCTGACCGCCTCGCGGAAAGCGTGTTCGAAGTCGTCGTGTCGGGTACCGTCACCGCGAAGGTGAAGGACAAGGTCGCGTTCCTGATCGAAGCGAAGCAGGCCGGCATTTTCGACATTCGCAACATTCCGGACGAACAACTCGACCCGCTCGTCGGCATCGCATGCCCGACGATCCTGTTCCCGTACCTGCGCTCGAACATCGCCGACGCGATCACGCGCGCCGGCTTCCCGCCGATCCACCTGGCGGAAATCAACTTCCAGGCGCTGTACGAGCAGCGTCTCGCGCAGCTTCAGCAGCAGGCCGGCGGCGCAGCAGCGCCGAACGGCGCGCCGAATGGCACGACGCTGAACTGACGCTTCGCTCGGACCGGTGCTGGGTATGAAAGTAGCCGTTCTCGGCGCCGGTGCCTGGGGCACCGCGCTCGCGGGCCATCTGGCCGCGCGGCACGATACGCTTCTGTGGGCGCGCGATGCCGCGCTCATCGCCGGGCTGCAGGCCCGGCACGAAAATTCCCGCTATCTGGACGGCATCGCGCTGCCTGACGCGCTGCGCTACGACGCCGATCTCGGCGCCGCGCTCGCGCATGGCGCCGCGGACGACGCGCTGTGCGTGATCGCCGCGCCGGTGGCCGGGCTGCGCACGCTGTGTCGCGCGATGCGCGACGCAGGCTGCGTGCCGGCGCACATCGTCTGGGTCTGCAAGGGCTTCGACGCCGACACGCATCTGCTGCCGCATCAGGTGATCGCGGCCGAGCTGCCCGAACAACGGAGCAACGGCGTGCTGTCGGGCCCGAGTTTCGCGCGCGAGGTCGGGCAGTCGCTGCCCGTCGCGTTGACGGTGGCGAGCACGTCGGCCGAATGCCGCGAGCGCACGCTCGCCGCGTTCCATCACGGCGCGATGCGGATCTATACGGGCGACGACGTGGTCGGCGTCGAGGTCGGCGGCGCGGTGAAGAACGTGCTGGCGATCGCGACCGGCATTTCCGACGGTCTCGGCCTCGGGCTGAACGCGCGCGCCGCGCTGATCACGCGCGGCCTCGCCGAAATGTCGCGGCTCGGCGTGGCGCTCGGCGGCCGCGCGGAAACCTTCACGGGCCTCACGGGCCTCGGCGACCTGATCCTCACCGCGACGGGCGACCTGTCGCGCAACCGCACGGTCGGCCTGCAACTGGCGGCCGGCTGCACGCTGAACGACATCCTCGGCGCGCTCGGCCACGTGGCCGAAGGCGTGCGCTGCGCGCAGGCCGTGCTGGCGCTCGCACGCGCGCAGTCGATCGAAATGCCGATCACGGAAGCCGTGTGCGGCGTGCTGTTCGACGGCATCGCGCCGCGCGACGCGGTCAGCGGCCTGCTGCGCCGCGACGCGCGCGCGGAGTAGCACGGGCGGGCATCGCCCGGCACGGTCGCGCCGGGCGCGCGGCGCCAAAGCGAGCTACGCTTGAAGCGTCTCCGGCGTTCCGCGAGGTCGTCATGCTGCAGATCCATTCCACCACGCTCGATGCGCAGGTCGTCGACATCACGACGCTCGACGTCGATGCGATCGTCAACGCCGCGAACGGCTCGCTGCTCGGCGGGGGCGGCGTCGACGGCGCGATTCATCGCGCGGCCGGCCCCGGGCTGCTCGCCGAGTGCCGCACGCTCGGCGGCTGCGACACCGGCGACGCGAAGCTCACGCGCGGCCACCGGTTGCCGGCGCGCTACGTGATTCATGCGGTCGGCCCCGTGTGGTACGGCGGCGCGCGCGGCGAGGCCGAGCTGCTTGCGTCGTGCTACCGGCGCGCGATCGAGCTGGCCGAAGAAGTCGCCGCGACGTCGATCGCGTTTCCGGCGATCAGTTGCGGGATCTACCGTTATCCGGCTGAAGCCGCCGTCGACATCGCGGTCGGTACCGTCGCCGAGATGCTCGCGCAGGCGCCGAACCTTGCCCGCGTCGTGTTCGCTTGCTTTTCCCCCGACATCTACGACCTGTACCGCGCGCGGCTCGCGCGAACCTGACGCGTTCGGCGCCGCGGGTCGTATCCGGCGAGCGCGTCAGGCGCCACCTTCGAAGCCGGCCTGACGCCACGCCTCGAACACCACCACCGCGACCGTGTTCGACAGGTTCAGGCTGCGGTTGTCCGGCCGCATCGGCAGGCGCACGCGCTGTTCGTTCGGAAAACGTTCGAGCAGCTCGGCGGGCAGGCCGCGCGTTTCGGAGCCGAACACGAACCAGTCGCCGGGCAGGAACGCACGATCGTGGAAGCGGCCCGAGCCGCGCGTCGTGAACGCGAACATCCGCGCGGGGTCGGGCGCTTCGGCGGCGACGAACGCGTCCCAGTCGCGGTGCACGCGCATCTGCGCATACTCGTGATAGTCGAGGCCGGCGCGGCGCATCCGCGCGTCGTCGAGCGGGAAGCCGAGCGGCTCGATCAGGTGCAGGCGCGCACCGGTGTTCGCGCACAGACGGATCACGTTGCCGGTGTTCGGCGGAATTTCGGGGGCGACGAGAACGACGTTGAACATGTTTCGGTTTGGCTGGGGCGGCCGGAGCGGCGCAAAGGCGCGCGTGCATCCGGCCGGCCGGTTCGTGACGGCCGCACGCCGGCGGCCGGCCTCTCTATCTAATTAATCCCTGGCGGTGCGCAGCGCAACCAGATTCGTCACGCGCGCGGCGCCCGCCGCCTTCAGCGCCTGCGCGGCCGCCGCGAGCGTCGCGCCGGACGTCATCACGTCGTCGACGAGCGCGACGTGGCGCCCGGCGACGCCGCCTGCCACCGCGAAAGCCGCCATCACGTTGTCGCGTCGTGCGTGCCGGTCGAGCCGCGACTGCGGCGCGGTATCGGCGACGCGCGCGAGCAACGCTGCCTCCGCTTGCACGCCGAGCCGGCGCGCGAGCGGACGCGCGATCGCCCACGCCTGGTTGTAGCCGCGAGCGACGAGCCGCCGGTGCGACAGCGGCACCGGCGCGACGAGGTCGAAGTCGCGCGCGCCACGCGTATCGTCGACTAGCCGTGCGAGCCGGGCCGCGAATTCGCCGCCGAGCGCGAGCCGTGCATGAAACTTCAGGCCGCGCGCGAGCCCGTCGAGCGGCGCGCGGTAATCGGCGAGCGCGAGCGTCGCATCGAATGGCGGCGGCGCGGTGCGGCACGCGTCGCACCGGTACGCGGCCGCGCGGCCGGCGCCGATGCGACCGCCGCCGGGCGATCGCGCCTGCCCGACGCCGAGCGGCAACGCGCAGACGTCGCAGCGCAGCCGCGCTTCATTCCAGTACGCGGCATCGCAGGCGCCGCAAATCACGACATGTGACAAATTGCCGCATAGCGCGCACCGATTCGGCAACGCGATCGCGGCAACGCGCGCGACCCGTATTCTGACCTGCGACAAAACGACGCGCATCGTGCGCTCGGCGGAACCACGGACCATCGCAACACTCCTGGCACGCCGCCTCGATGAAGCTTGCGAGGCGAGCGAGTATACTTCGGGCTCTTCGCCAGTGTGCCCGACATGTCCCCAGCTTCGACTTCAACCGGCCGTCCGGCCAATGACACCCGGCGCCTGCGGCGGATCTTCGACCGCCGTGCCGCCACGTTCGACGCGGTTGCGTTCCTGCCGCGCGAGATCGCGCAGCGGATGAACGAGCGTCTCGAATACATCAAGGTGAGCCCCGCGGCCGTGCTGGATGCGGGCTGCGGCCCGGGCGACGATCTCCCGGCGCTGCGCGCGCGCTTTCCGGAAGCGCCGGTGTTCGGCGTGGACCTGTCCGGCGCGATGCTCGCGCGGGCCGGTCAGCGCGAAGTCGAGCAGACCACCTGGCGCCGCTGGCTGCCGGCATCGCTCGGCCGGGCGCTGGGCCAGCGCGGCCCGCGCGTCGCGCAGGCCGACTTCGCCGCGCTGCCGTTTCCCGGCGGCGCGTTCGACCTGATCTGGTCGAATCTCGCACTCCACTGGCATTCGCGTCCCGACGCCGTGCTGCCCGAATGGCAGCGCGTGCTGCGCGTGAACGGGCTGCTGATGTTCAGCACGCTCGGCCCCGACACGCTGCGCGAGCTGCGCGCGGCCTGCGCGGATGCCGAAGCGGCGCTCGGCATTGCGCCGCCCACCGCGCGCGTGATCGATTTCGTCGATATGCACGACCTCGGCGACATGCTCGTCGAGAGCGGCTTCGAGATTCCCGTGATGGACCAGGAAGTGCTGACCGTCACCTACAAATCCGCTGATTCCCTGCTGGCCGACGTGCGCCGCTGGGGCGCCTACCCGTTCGAGCGCATGGCGCCCCAGCACGCGACGCGGCGCTTTCGCGCGGCGCTCGGCGACGCGCTGGACGCGCGCCGGCGCGAGGACGGCACGATCCCGCTGACCTTCGAGGTGATCTACGGCCACGCGTGGAAGGCCGTGCCGCGCACGACCGCGGAAGGGCACGGGATCGTGCGCATCGAGGATATCGGCAAGGGGCGTCCGAAGAATCGGTAAAGCGGTAAAGAGGGGTTTTGTTATGTCCGAAATTAGCGGCGCAAAGCGGGGTCGAATTAGCGCCCAAAACGGCCGGAAAGCTTGTCGCGCTTGGCTTGGCGGGCGATAGGCGCTTGCTTGTGGATGCCATTGAACCCGCCTATAATGCGTCAGCTTGTCGTCCCGGGGTCCCCGCAATACGGGGCGACGAGTCCGATGCAGGCATGCATCGCATGCCATTCGCGTGAGGCGGCGATGGGAGCAGCGAGGGTTTTGGCGGAGACGGCGGACAGCGAACCGGTCCTCGAAGACTGGCTCATGAAACGCAACTGTTCGGTGTCGCCACGCCAGTTCGTGCTGTTTTACGCGTCGCTCGCGGGCTTCTCGCTGGCGATCGCGGCGTTGCTGATGTGGAGAGGGGTCTGGCTCGTCATGCCCTTCACCGGCATCGAGTTGCTGGCGGTGGGTGTCGCATTTGCGATCTATGCTCGCCATGCGGTCGATTACGAGCGCATCAGGCTGTTTCCGCACCGGCTCGTGATCGAGCGGATGGATGCGGAGCGGCTCACGCAGATCGAATTCAACCCGCGCTGGGTGCGGGTCGAGCCGGGTGCGACGCCACGCGATCCGATTCGGCTGGTATCGCGCGGGCAGACCGTCGTAATCGGGCAGCATCTCGCGCAGTACAAGCGTGCGCAGTTCGCCGACGAACTGCGCGTGTCGCTCAGGCGCTGCGGCTGACGAGGCGCAGTCATCGGCCGGAACAGGCCGGCGGCTTGCGACGGGGGAGGGTTTGAATGGAAATTTTGGGTAAGGATGCTATGAAAACAATCAAGCGAGCCCTCGCGGGCGTGCTGGCATGCAGCGGATTGCTCTTTGCCGGTGCGGCCCTGGCGGTCGGTGATAGCCCGGGCGGCCCCCGTGTCAACGAGATCAACTTTCAGCCGCCGGTCACGAAAATCGCCGAGGAGCTCTACGATCTCCACACGATGATGCTGATCCTGTGTACGGTGATCTTCGTCGGCGTGTTCGGCGTGATGTTCTATTCGATCTTCGCGCACCGCAAATCCAAGGGCCACAAGGCCGCCAATTTCCATGAAAGCACGACCGTCGAGATCATCTGGACGATCGTGCCGTTCGTCATCGTCGTGCTGATGGCGCTGCCGGCGACGAAGGCCGTCGTCGCGATGAAGGACACGACGAACGCCGATCTCACGATCAAGGTCACCGGCTACCAGTGGAAGTGGGGCTACGACTACGTGAAGGGCCCGGGCGAGGGCATCGGTTTCCTGTCGACGCTGACCACCCCGCGCGACGAAGTGATGGGCAAGAAGCCGATCACCGACACCTATCTGCAGGAAGTCGACAATCCGCTCGTCGTGCCGGTCAACAAGAAGATCCGCATCATCACGACCGCGAACGACGTCGTCCACTCGTGGTACGTGCCCGCGTTCGGCGTGAAGCAGGATGCGATCCCCGGCTTCGTGCGCGACACGTGGTTCAAGGCCGACAAGGTCGGAACGTTCCGCGGGTTCTGTACCGAGCTGTGCGGCAAGGAACACGCGTACATGCCGGTCGTCGTCGAAGTCCTGTCGGACGACGACTACGCGAAGTGGGTCACGGCGCAGAAGGCGAAGCTCGCCAGCGCAGCGGTCGATCCGAACAAGGTCTACACGATGGCCGAACTCGTCGCGCACGGCGAGGAAGTCTACAAGGCGAATTGCGCGGCCTGCCACCAGGTGAACGGCAAGGGCCTCGGCGCGTTCCCGGCGATGGACGGCAGCCCGATCGCGAACGGCCCGATCGCGGCTCACGTCGAGCGCGTGCTGCACGGCAAGGGCGCGATGCCGTCGTGGGCGTCGCTGTCGGACCTCGACATCGCCTCGGTCGTCACGTACGAACGCAACTCGTGGGGCAACCACAAGAACGACCTGCTGCAGCCGAAGCAAGTGGCTGACGCGCGCAACGGCAAGATGCCGGAAGACGCGGCGGGCGCGGCAACGGCCGCGGCGCCGGCGGAAGCGGCTTCGGCACCGGCGCAAGCCGCGTCGGGTGCCGAGCAGTCGGCGGCGGCATCGGCGGCGGCATCGGCCGCGCTGTCGACGATCTACTTCGAGACGGGCAAGAGCGTGCTGCCGGCCGACGCGAAGGCGGCGATCGCCGCCGCGGCCGACTATGCGAAGGCGCATCCGGACGCGAAGCTCGCGCTGTCGGGTTTCACCGACAAGTCGGGCTCGGCCGACGCGAACGCCGAACTGGCGAAGCATCGGGCTCAGGCCGTGCGCGATGCGCTGAAGACAGCAGGCGTGGCGGAAGACCACATTATTCTCAAAAAGCCGGAAACGATCACGGGCGGGGCTGACGCGAAGGAAGCCCGGCGTGTCGAGATCGGCCCGGCGGCTTGACGTGTCGCTGAGTTAGTCGACGTATTCGCATTAGGAGATTCTCATGTCTAGCATCGGGCACGACGTAGCCGCGGACCACGCGCACGACGACCACGCGCACGGAGCCCCGCACGGCTGGCGTCGCTGGCTGTTCGCCACCAACCACAAGGACATCGGTACGCTGTACCTGCTGTTCTCGTTCATCATGTTCCTGTCGGGCGGCGTGATGGCGCTCGGCATCCGTGCCGAGCTGTTCGAGCCGGGCCTGCAGATCATGCGTCCGGAGTTCTTCAACGAACTCACGACGATGCATGGCCTGATCATGGTGTTCGGCGCGATCATGCCGGCCTTCGTCGGCTTCGCGAACTGGATGATTCCGCTGCAGATCGGCGCATCCGACATGGCGTTCGCGCGGATGAACAACTTCAGCTTCTGGCTGCTGCCGGTCGCGGCCGTGCTGCTGGTCGGTTCGTTCTTCGCGCCGGGCGGCGCGACGGCGGCCGGCTGGACGCTGTACGCACCGCTGTCGACGCAGATGGGCCCGGGCATGGACTTCGCGATCTTCGCGGTCCACATCATGGGCGCGTCGTCGATCATGGGCGGGATCAACATCGTCGTGACGATCCTGAACATGCGCGCGCCGGGCATGACGCTGATGAAGATGCCGATGTTCGCGTGGACGTGGCTGATCACCGCCTACCTGCTGATCGCCGTGATGCCGGTCCTGGCAGGCGCGATCACGATGGTGCTGTTCGACCGCCACTTCGGCACGTCGTTCTTCAACGCGGCAGGCGGCGGCGACCCGGTGATGTACCAGCACATCTTCTGGTTCTTCGGCCACCCCGAGGTGTACATCATGATTCTGCCGGCGTTCGGGATCGTGTCGCAGGTGATCCCGGCGTTCGCGCGCAAGACGCTGTTCGGTTATAGCTCGATGGTGTACGCGACGGCATCGATCGCGATCCTGTCGTTCATGGTCTGGGCGCACCACATGTTCGCCACGGGCATGCCGGTCACCGGCCAGCTGTTCTTCATGTACGCGACGATGCTGATCGCGGTGCCGACGGGCGTGAAGGTGTTCAACTGGCTCGCGACGATGTGGCGCGGCTCGATGACGTTCGAAACGCCGATGCTGTTCGCGATCGGCTTCTTGTTCGTGTTCACGTTCGGCGGCCTGACGGGCCTGATGCTCGCGATGGCGCCGCTCGACATCCAGTATCACGGCACCTACTTCGTGGTCGCGCACTTCCACTACGTGCTGGTGGCCGGCTCGTTGTTCGCGCTGTTCTCGGGCTGGTACTACTGGGCGCCGAAGTGGACGGGCTGGATGTACAACGAGACGCGCGGCAAGATCCACTTCTGGGCGTCGATGATCTTCTTCAACCTGACGTTCTTCCCGATGCACTTCGTCGGTCTCGCGGGCATGCCGCGCCGCTATGCGGACTACCCGGCGCAGTTCACGGACTTCAACCAGGTGGCGACGATCGGCGCATTCGGCTTCGGCCTCGCGCAGGTGTACTTCCTGTTCGCGGTCGCGCTGCCGGCCTACCGCGGCGGCGGCGAGCTGGAAAAGGCGTCGGACAAGCCGTGGGATGGCGCGACGGGCCTCGAGTGGACGGTGCCGAGCCCGGCTCCCTTCCACACGTTCGAGCAACCGCCGCACGTCGAGTAAGTTTCACCCGGCGTTCCGCCGCTGCCTGCCCCGCAGGCAGGCGCGGCGGGCGCCGAATCGATGGATCAGCGAAGTTTCAGCGAAGTTGCAGATGACCCGGAATCCACAAGAAAGACGAACGCCCGAGCAGATCCGCGCGGGCAACAAGCGGCTCGGCCTCACCCTGCTCGTCATCGCCGCCGTTTTTTTTGTGGGTGTCGTGATCAAGCAGTGGTGGCTGTCCACCCACTGATGCAGTAATTGACGCAGTAGCGAGGAAGTCGTCGTATGTCGAAGCCGGAAGAGGGCGCCGTGGATCGTGCGTTCAATCGTTCGATGCTGGTGAAGCTCTTCGTCGTGGCCGGGCTGATGTTCGGTTTCGGCTTCGCGCTGATCCCGATGTATCGGGCGATCTGCCAGATCACCGGCATCAACAACCTGGTGCAGCGCGATGTCAGCGAGCGCGAGGTGAAGAATTCGCAGGTCGACTATGGCCGCACGGTGTCGGTCGAGTTCGATGCGAATGCACGCGGGCCGCTCGGGTTCAGGCCGGAGCACAACAGTCTCGACGTGCATCCGGGCGAACTGACGACGATCGTGTACGACGTGACGAACGGGCAGGGCCGGCCGGTCGTGGCGCAGGCGATTCCGAGCTATGCGCCGAAGCAGGCGACGGAGTTCTTCAAGAAGATCGAGTGCTTTTGCTTCACGCAGCAGACGCTGACCGCGAACGAATCGCGCAAGATGCCGGTGGTGTTCGTGATCGACCCGAAATTGCCGAAGGACGTGAAGACGATCACGCTGTCGTACACGTTCTTCGAACTGAATACGCCGGCCACGCCGGCACCGGCGCAGCGCAGTACGGCGGCGGCGCAGGGTGCGGCAAAGCCGGACGCATGACGATGGAGGCGGGGCGATGACGGAGGTCAAGCGGAGTGGAACGTTCGGTCAGGCACTGAGAGCGGTGCTGTGGTCGTTCTTCGGAGTGCGCAAGCGGCGCGACCTGGAGGCCGACGCGACGCAGCTCAATCCGTTGCACGTGCTGATCGTCGCGTTGATCGCGGCCGGCGTGTTCATCGGTGTGCTGATCCTGATCGTGCGTGCCGTCGTGGGCTGAGGCGCGCGGCTAGCGGCCCGCGGCCACGAAAGAATGCAGTGCGCGGCGCCACGGCGCGGCGTGCGGGAAAGCGCGGCGGCGGTCTCGCCGCGCAAGAAATAAAGCCGGAGCGGTTTCCGGTACACAAATTGGACTGAAGTGGAGAATCAAGCATGAGCGGTCAAAACCAGACCCCGTACTATTTCGTGCCGCATCCGTCGCAGCATCCGATCAGCGCGGCCATCGGCCTGCTGGTCATGCTCGGGTCGGTAGCGCTGTGGATCAACGGTCACGACTGGGCGCCGTTTACGGCGCTGCTCGGCCTGCTGTGGTTGCTCTTCACGCTGTATCACTGGTTCGGCGACGCAATCGCCGAATCGGAGGGCGGTCATTACGGCAAGAACGTCGACAAGTCGTACCGCTGGAGCATGAGCTGGTTCATCTTCTCGGAAGTCATGTTCTTCGGCGCGTTCTTCGGCGCGCTGTTCTATGCGCGCGAAATCGCGCTGCACCAGCTCGGCAGCCTCGACTACAAGCTGATCTGGCCGGACTTCTCCGCCGTGTGGCCGAACGAAGGCCCCGCCGCGCTCGCCGGTCACTTCAAGACGATGGGCCCGTGGCCGATCCCGACGCTGAACACCGCGTTCCTGCTGTCGTCGGGCGTGACGCTGACGATCTCGCACCACGCGCTGCGCGACGATCATCGCAAGAAGGCGATTGCCTGGCTGGCCGCGACGCTCGTGTTCGGGATCTGCTTCCTGTTCCTGCAGGGCTTCGAGTACTACCACGCGTACAACGAACTGAACCTGACGCTGAACTCGGGCGTGTACGGTTCGACGTTCTTCCTGCTGACCGGCTTCCACGGCTTCCACGTGTTCCTCGGCGGCACGATGCTCGCGGTGGTGCTGGTGCGGATGATTCGTGGTCACTTCAAGCCCGATCATCACTTCGCCTTCGAAGGCGCCGCGTGGTACTGGCACTTCGTCGACGTCGTCTGGCTCGGCCTGTACGTCGTCGTCTACTGGCTGTAAATGGAAAAACGGCCCGCGCAGCGATGCGCGGGTCGTTTTCATTGGTGGGTGGGCGCGGCGGCGAAGCCGCGGGCGCCACCACCCCGGCGCCGCCGCGACTCAGTCAGGCGGCGCTTTTGCTTGGTGGCGCGGCCGTGCGGCGAAATGTCACAGCGGTGACAGCCGCCGGCACGGCAACGCCATCAACGTCCGATCGGCAGGCCGGTCGAATGGATCCAGCCCATCCAGTTCGCGAACAGGATGAACAGGAACAGCGACACCGACAGCCCGACGCGGGTGGCGAGCGACCAGACCATGCGCTTCGTATGGCCGCGGTCGTGCATCATGAAGTAGAGCGCCGAGCCCATGCTGGCGATGATGAGGACGAAGGCGATGGGAACGAGTATGTGCATGACACCAACCGGACGACGGCAATTCGAAAGGGAGAGGATAATTATCGCACTTCGCTTTCGCGCATGTGCCGGGCGGGGCGCACGATGAAGATTCGCTGGCTGCCCGCGCTGCTGATTCTCGTCGTCGTCGCCGTCACGATCCGTCTCGGTTTCTGGCAACGCGACCGCGCGCACCAGAAGGAAGCGCTGCAGGCGAGCATCGCGCGCTACGAGCAGGCGGCGCCGATCGATATCGGCGCGCAGCCGGTTCCGCTCGCGTCGATCGAGTTTCATCGCGTGCGGGCAAAAGGCCGTTTCATGCCCGAGCAAGCGGTGTTCCTCGACAATCGGCCGTATAACGACCAGCCGGGTTTTTACGTCGTGATGCCGTTTAAACTCACGGGCGGCGGCGTCGTGCTCGTGAACCGCGGCTGGCTGCCGCGCAACGTCGCCGATCGCACAGCGATCGAGCCGTTCGCGACGCCGGCGGGCGACGTCGAGATCGTCGGCATCGCGCGCGCCGATGCGTCGCGCGCGTTCGAGCTCGGCGAAGGCGGGTCGGCCGCGCACCAGAAGATCCGGCAGAACCTCGACGTCGCCGCGTATGCGAAGGAAACCGGGCTGCCGTTGCAGCCGTTCGTGATCCAGCAGACGAGCGACGACGGCGACAAGCTCGTGCGCGACTGGCCGGCGGCGACGACCGGCGTCGAGCGCAATTACGGTTATATGTTTCAGTGGTGGGCGATGGCGGCGGCCGCGCTCGGCTTCGGCCTGTACGCCGCGCGGCGTGCGGCGAAGAAGTCGGCCGGCGCGTGAGCGTCATGCCAGGACGCGGCGCCGGCGCCGCGGGTTCGTTTCGAGAGGTCTGATTTGTCCATGCAATCTTCCCGTCAAGGTCCGGCCGCTGCGCCGGTGTCGCCCGCGGCCCGCAAGCGCGGCCGCTGGATGCTCGTGCTGCTGGGTCTCGTGTGCGCCGCACCGATGATCGCGTCGTACTTCACCTATTACGTGATCAAGCCGAAGGGCGGATCGACGAACTACGGCACGCTGATCGAGCCGCAGCGCCCGATCCCGGCGGATCTGCAGGTCACCGACGAAACCGGCAAGACGGTGCCGCTGTCGTCGCTGCGCGGTGTCTGGCTGTTCGTGATGACCGACCGCAGCGCGTGCGACGACGCCTGCGCGCAGAAGCTCTATTTCATGCGCCAGATCCGCGTCACGCAGGCGGGCGAGCGGCACCGGATCACGATGGTGTGGCTGCGCAGCGATGCGGGCGCGACGCCGCAAAAGGTGCTGGACGCGTATCCGGACACGCGCCGGCTCGTCGCCGATCCGGCCGCGGTGGCCGCGTGGCTGCCGGCCGATGCCGGCACGAAGGACAGCGACCACATCTACATGGTCGATCCGAACGGCAACCTGATGATGCGTTTCCCGAAAGACCCGAATCCCAGCAAGATCAAGTCGGACGTGACGAAGCTGCTGAAGTGGTCGAGCATCGGTTAAGGCGAGAGAACGAGGCACCATTCCGATGTCGTATCTACTGCAACTCGGCCTGATCGGCTTGTGCATCGCGCTGCTGCCGCTGTCGTACGTGTGGGTGAAGGCCGACGACGACAAGTTCCGCAAGCTCGTGTGGATCACCACGTTCCTGACCCTCGACCTCGTGATGTTCGGCGGGTTCACGCGGCTGACCGATTCCGGGCTCGGCTGCCCCGACTGGCCCGGCTGCTACGGCACGTCGTCGCCGTTCATCGCGCACGCGGCGATCACGGCCGCGCACCAGGCGATGCCGACCGGGCCGGTCAGCATGACGAAGGCGTGGATCGAGATGATCCACCGCTATTTCGCGATGGCGATCGGCGTGCTGATCATCGCGCAGGTGGTGATCGCGTGGGCCGCGCGGCTGCGCCGCCGCCCGCTGCACGTGTCGCCGTGGTGGCCGACGAGCCTGCTGCTGCTGATTCTCGTGCAGGGCGCGTTCGGCGCATGGACGGTCACGATGAAGCTGCAGCCGGTGATCGTCACGATCCACCTGCTGCTCGGCCTCACGCTGCTCGGCACGCTGGGCTGGCTCGCGGCGCGGCAGACCCCGCTGCCGTCGCATGACCCGGAGGCCGGGCGTTACCGTGCGGCCGCGCTCGCGGCGCTCGTGCTGCTGGTCGTGCAGATCGCGCTCGGCGGCTGGGTGAGCACCAACTACGCGGTGCTCGCGTGCACCGACTTCCCGACCTGCAACGGCCAGTGGATTCCGCCGATGGATTTCCAGCACGGCTTCCACCTGTGGCGCGCGCTCGGGATGACGAAGGACGGCGACGCGATCACGCAGGACGCGCTGGTCGCGATCCACTGGACGCACCGCACGTTCGCGTTCGTCGTGGTCGCGTATCTGGTCGCGTTCGCGCTGAAGATGCGCCGCTTCGAATCGCTGCGGCGGCCCGCGAACGGCGTGCTGCTGGTCGTCCTGCTGCAGTTCGTGACGGGCCTGACCAACATCGTGCTGCAGTGGCCGCTGCCGGTGGCGGTCGCGCACAACGGCGGGGCCGCGATCCTGCTGCTGCTCGTCGTCATGTTAAACTTTCGCATCCTTTCAAGTCGCCCCGGCCGTGTCGCGCTGCCTGCGCGCGACGCCGCCCCGGCGTGACCGCCCCCATGCAAAGCACCCTCTCCCAATCGTCCGGTAACCGCTTTTCCCAGTACATGGCGCTGACGAAGCCGCGTGTCACGCAGCTCGCGGTGTTCTGCGCGGTGATCGGCATGTTCCTCGCGACGCCGGGCATGGTGCCGTGGCATGTGCTGATCGGCGGCACCGTCGGCATCTGGCTGCTGGCCGGCGCCGCGTTCGCGATCAACTGCCTCGTCGAGCAGAAGATCGACGCGATGATGCGTCGCACCGCGTGGCGCCCGTCCGCGCGCGGCGAGATCACGACGCCGCAGATCCTGCTGTTCTCGGCCGTGCTCGGCAGCGTCGGCGCATGGACGCTCTATACGTTCACGAACCCGCTGACGATGTGGCTGACGATCGCGACGTTCGTCGGCTACGCGGTGATCTACACGCTGCTGCTCAAGCCGATGACGCCGCAGAACATCGTGATCGGCGGCGCGTCGGGCGCGATGCCGCCGGCGCTCGGCTGGGCCGCGGTCACCGGCGCGGTGCCGGGCGACGCGTGGATCCTCGTGCTGATCATCTTCGTATGGACGCCGCCGCATTTCTGGGTGCTCGCGCTCTATCGCCGCAAGGATTACGAGAACGCCGGACTGCCGATGCTGCCCGTCACGCACGGCGAGAAGTTCACGCGGCTGCACATCCTGCTGTACACGGTGATCCTGTTCGCGGTCACGCTGATGCCGTTCATCTCCGGGATGAGCGGGGTCGTCTACCTGACGAGCGCGGTGCTGCTCGGCGCGGTGTTCCTCGCGTATGCGTGGAAGATCCATCGCGACTATTCGGACGCACTCGCCCGCAAGGCCTTCCGCTACTCGATCGTCTATCTGTCGCTGCTGTTCGCCGCGCTGCTCGTCGATCACTATGCACGCCCGCTGCTCGGCGTGTAACCGCACGGTTTGAACGCAATGCTCCAATCACGGTTTGGGCGCCGCGCGCGCCAGGGCTGGATGCTCGCGTGCGCATTCACGGTAGCGCTGCTGCTCGCCGGATGCGACAACGCGCCGAAATTCCAGAATCTCGACATCACCGGCAACACGCAGTTCGGCAGCGACTTCTCGCTGCCCGATACGACCGGCAAGGTCCGCACCCTCGCCGACTTCAAGGGCCGTGCCGTCGTGATGTTCTTCGGCTATACGCATTGCCCGGACGTGTGCCCGACCACGATGGCCGAATTGTCCGAGGCGCTGAAGCAGCTCGGGCCGGATGCCGCGAAGCGCGTGCAGGTGCTGTTCGTCACCGTCGATCCGGAGCGCGACACGCCGGCGCTGCTCGGCCAGTACGTGCCCGCGTTCGATCCGTCGTTCATTGGCCTGCGGCCGGCCGACGAAGCGCAACTCAAGAAAGTCACGAAGGATTTCCGCGTGTACTACGCGAAGGTGCCCGGCAAGACGCCCGGCAACTACACGATGGATCACACGGCCGCGAGCTACGTGTTCGACCGCGACGGCAAGCTGCGCCTGTTCGTGCGCGACGGCCAGGGCCCGGCCCCGTGGGTCCACGACCTGAAGCTGCTGGTCGACTGACCGGCAGCCGCCGGGCGCCGGCCCGGCGATCGCGTGACGGCCGTTCCGCGTCGTCACGTTTTCTTTCCCTCATCGTTGTGTGCATGCGCTGCCCGTCGGGCGGCGCGTCGGCATGCTCGCGCGTTGCGCCGAAGCCGCGTTACGGCAGCGCCGGCACGTTGAAGCCGGAGGCGGCGCGCGTGATCCGGAATTCCGCCACGCGATACGTGGCGAGCCCCTCGGTGATGAACGGGTCGGTCTCGAGGATCGCGTCGAGCGCGTCGCGATCGATGCGGGCCGCGAGGATCACGCCGCCTTCGCGCGGCACCTTCGGCCCCGCCGCGATGAAGATGCCCTTGTCGAACTGCGGCTGCAGGTACGCGCGGTGGCGTTCGAGCGCGTCGTCGATGCGCTCGAGCGACGCGGTGTAGTGGATGTCGATGACGTACATGGATGGCCCTGGAATGATGCCGGCGCTTCGCGCACCGGCCAGCCGGTCTTTTTAGCACAGCGGACGCGGGCTGTCGCGCGGGCGCGGCCTCGCGACGGGCGGCGTGCCCGTCGCTCGCCGGTTCGCCGCGGCGACGTGTATTCAAGATGTAAGCCTCGCTGCCGTAAATAAAGGAGCAACCGTTTGCGCGCGACAGGCCGTTCGCGCGTCGGATGCATCGACATCGACAGAGGCACGCAGATGAGCAGAATGAGTTTGAACCGCAAGCTGTGGCTCGCGCTTGCGCTGGTATGGATCGGTCTTTTGGGTGTCGGCGCATGGAGCGCCTACGAGACGCGCGCGACGATGCTCGCCGAACGCAAGGCCGGCATCGCGAATCTTGTCGACTCGGCGGCGGGCATCGTGAAGGCCTATTACACGCTCGCGCAGAACGGCGCGCTGCCCGAGGCCGACGCGAAGCGCGACGCGCTCGCACGCCTCGCCGCGATGCGCTACGGCGATTCGGGCTATGTGTTCGTGATGGATTCGAAGCCGGTCGTGCTGATGCATCCGACGCTGCCGAAGCTCGTCGACACGCAGGTCGGCGACTATCTCGATCCGGACGGCAAGCCGCTGTTCGTGACGATTCTGAACGCGGCGAAGGCGACCGGCAGCGGGTTCGCCGAATATCGCGGGCGGCTGCCGCACAGCGAGACGGCCGTGCCGAAGATCAGCTACGTCACGCGGTTCGCGCCATGGGACTGGAACATCTCGAGCGGCGTGTTCCTGAAGGACATCGACACCGTCTACTACCGGACGCTGCTCGGCCATCTGGCCGTGGTGTTCGTGATCGGCCTCGTGATCAGCGCGGCGATGCTGGTGATCATCCGCAACGTGCGCGGCAGCCTCGGCGGCGAGCCGGACGAAGCGGCCGCGCTCGCGACGCGCATCGCTCAGGGCGACCTGACGCAGCCGGTGCCGGTGCGCGCGGGCGACCGCACGAGCATGATGGCCGCGATGCACGACATGCAGGCGCGGCTGCAGGCGACGATCGGCGGGATTCGCCAGTCGGCCGAAGCGATCGCGTCGGCGAGCCGCCAGATCTCGGCCGGCAACGACGACCTGTCGCAGCGCACCGAGGAGCAGGCCGCGTCGCTCGAGGAAACGGCCGCGAGCATGGAGCAACTGACCGCGACGGTGAAGCAGAACGCCGACAACGCGCGGCAGGCGAGCGGGCTCGCGAACAATGCATCGGACATCGCGCGCACGGGCAGCGACGTCGTGAACCGCGTGATCGGCACGATGGGCGAGATCGACGACAGCTCGCGCAAGATCGCCGACATCATCGGCGTGATCGAGGGCATCGCGTTCCAGACCAACATCCTCGCGCTGAACGCGGCGGTCGAGGCCGCGCGCGCGGGCGAGCAGGGCCGCGGCTTCGCGGTGGTCGCGGGCGAGGTGCGCTCGCTCGCGCAGCGCAGCGCGACGGCCGCGAAGGAAATCCGCGAGCTGATCGTCGATTCGGTCGAGCGCGTGCGCAACGGGTCGACGCTGGTCGGCCAGGCCGGCACGACGATGGGCGAGATCCTGCAGGCGGTCGCGCGCGTGACCGACATCATGGGCGAGATCGCTGCCGCGTCCGAGGAGCAGGCGAGCGGCATCACGCAGGTCGGGCGCGCGGTCACGCAGATGGACCAGGTGACCCAGCAGAACGCGGCGCTGGTCGAGGAAGCCGCCGCGGCGGCCGCATCGCTGCAGGAACAGGCCGCGCGGCTGCGTGATGCGGTCGGCGCATTCCGGGTCGGCAATACCGGCGGCCCGTCGCCGCGCGGGACCGGCGCGCGGGCGGCCGAACCGGCCTTCGGCGCACAGGCGACCAACGAGACGGTGGCGGCGTGACGCATGTCGGCCGATGGGGTAAAGCACCGAGAAGGAAATGCAACTAAAGGCCGGGTCGTGCATCGGCCGCCAAAGCACTGCGCCGGTGCATACCCATATGAGCGGGATGTATTTCACTTCGCGTCGATCCTGTGACACCATTTGGCCCTTCCTGCGAGTCGGGACATACCCGTATCGCGCCCCATTTCAAGTAAGCAAGAAAGCGAGAAACAGATGAAGCGTCGCAGTCTCCTGAAGGTATTTTCCGTACTGGCTACCGGTGCCGCGCTGACGCTGTCGGCAGGCGCGCACGCCGAAGACAAGGTGATCAAGGTCGGCACGGTCGCCGGCCCGGATTCGGAAGTGTGGCAAGTCGTGCAGAAAGTCGCGAAAGAGAAGGAAGGCCTGAACGTGAAGGTCATCGAGTTCAACGACTACGTGCAGCCGAACGCGGCGCTCGATTCGGGCGACCTCGACGCGAACAGCTTCCAGCACCAGCCCTACCTCGACAGCCAGGTGAAGCAGCGCGGCTACAAGATCGTCAGCGCCGGCTTGACGTACATTTCGCCGATCGGCGTGTATTCGAAGAAGTTCAAGTCGCTGAAGGATCTGCCGCAAGGCGCGAAGCTCGCGGTGCCGAACGATCCGTCGAACGAGAACCGCGCGCTGCTGCTGTTGCAGACGCAAGGCGTGATCAAGCTGAAGGCCGGCGCGGGCACGGGCGGCAACAACGCGACGGTGCTCGACATCGCCGAGAATCCGAAGAAGCTGAAGATCTCCGAGCTCGACGCCGCGCAACTGCCGCGCGTGCTGTCGGACGTCGACGCAGCCGTGATCAACACGAACTACGCGCTCGCCGCGAACCTGCAGCCGACCAAGGACGCGATCGCGCTCGAAGCGCTGACGAGCCCGTACGCGAACCTGATCGCCGTGCGCGCGAAGGACAAGGATCAGCCGTGGGTGAAGAAGCTGGTCAAGGCGTACCAGTCGCCGGAAGTGAAGGAGTTCATCAAGAAGCAGTTCAAGGGATCGATGGTCGCGTCGTTCTGAACGCCGCTCACCGGTCGGACCGCTGAACGAAAGGGCCTGCATCGCGCAGGCCCTTTTTTCGTTGGCGTGGCAGCCGCGCCTACATCTCGCCGCGCCGCGAGCAGATCGACATGATCTGCTGGATCGCGTAGTTGTCGCGCACGCCGGGCAGCGATTGCACGACGCACTCGTGAAAGCGCCGTTCGCGCGGCAGCAGCATCGCGTTGTTGCGGTACAGCGCGTCGCACGAACGCTGGATCAGCTGCGCGGCGGCACCGTTGCGGCTCTCGCGCAGCGCATTGAGCATGCAGTCGTCGTATTGCGCGCTGCTGTCGGTCAGCGCGAATGCCGCACCCGGCAGCGCCAGCGCGACGGCCGCGAATGCGATCGCACGAATCGTTCGTTTCATGTCCTCTCCGATAGAGTGGATCGGGTCGGCGGACAGCATAACGTAAAGCTGTGAACGCGGCTGACGCGTTGCGTCGGGACCGGCGCGGAGCGCCGCCAGCCGGGCTTTCCAGGCATTTCATGGCGGTGCGGCGGTGCCGCGCATCGGCCGCTCGCGCGAAAGCTCGGAGTCAGGCGGTGGTCTGCTGAAATGGTATCCTCATGCGTTCGCCGCTGTACGCCTTCCCGGGGCGCATGGGCCGGCCGCCGCCGTGTTGCACGTGCGGCGACGCCCGCATGACGGCGGCGGGAATCCATCATCCAGAACCGACACAATACGGGGGAGACTCACCCATGAATCGTTTCAAGACTTTCGCGATCCGCTCGATCACGGCCGGCGCGGCCGCACTCGCGCTGGCCGGCGCCGCGCACGCGCAGACGGTCAAGGTACTGTCGATCGTCGATCATCCGGCGCTCGACGCGATCCGCGACGGCGTGCGCGCCGAACTGAAGGCGCAAGGCTACGGCGACGACAAGCTCAAATGGGAATACCAGAGCGCACAGGGCAACACGGGCACGGCCGCGCAGATCGCGCGCAAGTTCGTCGGCGACCGTCCCGACGTGATCGTCGCGATCGCGACGCCGGCCGCGCAGTCGGTCGTCGCGGCGACGAAGAGCGTGCCGGTCGTCTACTCGGGCGTGACCGACCCGGTCGCCGCGCAGCTCGTGAAAGGCTGGGGCCCGTCGGGTACCAACGTGACGGGCGTGTCCGACAAGCTGCCGCTCGATCGCCAGGTCGCGCTGATCAAGCGCGTCGTGCCGAATGCGAAGACGGTCGGCATGGTCTACAACCCGGGCGAGGCGAACTCGGTCGTCGTCGTGAAGGCGCTCAAGGAACTGCTCGCGAAGCAGGGGATGACGCTCAAGGAAGCGGCCGCGCCGCGCACCGTCGACATCGGCCCGGCCGCGAAGAGCCTGATCGGCAAGGTCGACGTGATCTACACGAATACGGACAACAACGTCGTGTCGGCGTACGAAGCGTTGGTGAAGGTCGCGAACGAAGCGAAGATTCCGCTCGTCGCCGGCGATACCGACAGCGTGAAGCGCGGCGGCATCGCGGCGCTCGGCATCAATTACGGCGATCTGGGCCGCCAGACCGGCAAGGTCGTCGCGCGGATCCTGAAGGGCGAGAAGCCGGGCGCAATCGCATCGGAGACGAGCAACAACCTCGAACTGTTCGTGAACACCGGCGCGGCCGCGAAGCAGAGCGTCACGCTGGCGCCGGATCTCGTGAAGGAAGCGAAGACGGTCATCAAGTAAGCCGCGGCCCGACCGCCGCGCTTGCAGGCCCGATCCGGGTCTCGACGATATCGCCGGACGGGCGGCTCCCACCCGGGGCCGTCCGTTCGTTTCGCCCGGCCGTACACGTCCGGCCGGGAAGCAACAGGATTTCCCCATCATGTCTCTGTTCTCGTTTCTGGGCGCGCTGGAGATCGGCCTGATCTTCAGCCTCGTCGCCCTCGGGGTGCTGATCTCGTTTCGCATCCTCAACTTCCCCGACCTCACCGTCGACGGCAGCTTTCCGCTCGGCGGCGCCGTCGCCGCGACGCTGATCTCGGCCGGCTACGACCCGGTTTCCGCGACGCTGCTCGCGATCGTCGCGGGCGCGCTGGCCGGCTTCGTCACAGGCTGGCTGAACGTGCGCCTGAAGATCATGGATCTGCTCGCCAGTATCCTGATGATGATCGCGCTCTACTCGGTGAACCTGCGGATCATGGGCCGGCCGAACGTGCCGCTGATCACCGAGCCGACGCTGTTCACCATGCTGCAGCCCGACTGGATGCCCGATTACGTGCTGCGCCCGGCGCTGCTCGCGATCGTCGTCGTGATCGCGAAGCTCGGCCTCGACTGGTTCTTCTCGTCGCAGCTCGGCCTCGCGATGCGCGCGACCGGCGCGAATCCGCGGATGGCGCGTGCGCAAGGCATCGCGACCGGCCGCGCGACGCTCGCCGGGATGGCGCTGTCGAACGCGCTCGTCGCGCTCGCGGGCGCCCTGTTCGCGCAGACGCAGGGCGGCGCCGACATCTCGATGGGGATCGGCACGATCGTGATCGGGCTGGCCGCGGTGATCATCGGCGAGACGCTGCTGCCCGCGCGCCGGCTGGTGCTGACGACGCTCGCCGTCGTGCTCGGCGCGATCGTCTACCGCTTCTTCATCGCGCTCGCGCTGAACAGCGAATTCATCGGCCTGAAGGCGCAGGACCTGAACCTCGTGACGGCCGCGCTCGTCACGATCGCGCTGGTGCTGCCGGCGACGCGCAAGAAGCTGTTCGCGCGCAAGAACGGAGGGGCATGACATGCTGTCCGCACAAGACCTGAAACTCACGTTCAATCCCGGCACGCCGATCGAGACACGCGCGCTGCGCGGGCTGTCGCTCGAGATTCCCGACGGCCAGTTCGTCGCGGTGATCGGCTCGAACGGCGCCGGCAAGTCGACTTTCCTCAATGCGGTCAGCGGCGATCAGCGCGTCGATTCGGGGCGTATCGCGATCGACGGCACGGATGTGACGCGCAAGGCCGCGTGGGACCGTGCGCACCTCGTCGCGCGCGTGTTCCAGGATCCGATGGCCGGCACCTGCGAGGCGCTGACGATCGAGGAGAACATGGCGCTCGCGATGGCGCGCGGCGTGCGGCGCGGTTTCCGGGCCGCGCTCGATCGCCCGTCGCGCGAGCTGTTCCGCGACAAGCTGCGGCTCCTGAACCTCGGGCTGGAAAACCGGCTGACCGACCGGATCGGGCTGCTGTCGGGCGGGCAGCGGCAGGCCGTGAGCCTGCTGATGGCATCGCTGCGGCCGTCGCGCATCCTGCTGCTCGACGAGCACACGGCCGCGCTCGACCCGAAGACGGCCGCGTTCGTACTGGAGCTGACCGCGCGCATCGTCGCCGACAGCAAGCTGACGACGATGATGGTCACGCACAGCATGCGGCAGGCGCTCGACTACGGCGACCGCACGGTGATGCTGCACCAGGGGCAGGTCGTGCTCGACGTGGCGGGCGACGCGCGCAAGGGACTCGACGTGCCGGACTTGCTGCAGATGTTCGAGAAGGTGCGGCACGAGCAGCTCGACGACGACGCGTTGTTGCTGGGGTGATTTGGGCTGCTTTCGGCTGGGTCTCTCGGGTGTTCCCGGCTGCTTTCGCTGGATTCTGGCTGATCCGGGCTGATCGACCGGACGGCTGCTCGGGCCGCCCCGGCCGGCGCGCAGGTTTCGCGTCGGTCGAGCGGTCCGTTTTCGTATGCGGAATGGGGCCGTTCCGTCATGTCGGCACGACCTTCGATTCCGCGGCGGCGGACGCGTGCGTTCCGGCCCTCCCGGGCCTTCCCGACGATCTGCATGTCCCTTTTTGTTGAGACCTGACAGCGCCCGGCGCGATCCTCTATACTGTATATCCATACAGCATCGAGTCGCATGATGTCCGCGTCATCCCTGTCCCCCGAAACCCTTCATCCGTCGCTGTGGCGCGGCTCGCAGCTTGCGCGCGGCGGTCCGCGCACGATCGACACGGGTTTCGCATCGCTGTCCGCCGAACTGCCGGGCGGCGGCTGGCCGGTCGGCGGCCTCGTCGAACTGCTGGCCGCGCAGCCGGGCTGCGGCGAGATGCGGCTGCTCGCGCCCGCGCTCGCCCACAGCGTCAGCGCACGGCGGCCGCTCGCGCTCGTCGCCCCGCCGCAGTCGCCGCATGCCACCGCGCTCGCCAGTCTCGGCGTGCCGGCCGACGCGCTGCTGTGGTTGCGCGCGGGAAGCCGCACCGATGCGCTGTGGGCCGCCGAGCAGGCGCTCAAGACCGGCTGCTGCGGCGCGCTGCTGCTCTGGCAGGACGCGCGGCCCGATGCGCTGCGGCGCCTGCATCTCGCGGCCGCGCGCACCGGCGATACGCTGTTCGTGATGCTGCGGTCGCTGTCGGCCGCGCGGCAGCCGTCGCCGGCCGTGCTGCGCGTCGCGCTGTATCCGGTGCCGGGCGGCGTGTCGCTCGACATCGTCAAGCGTCGCGGGCCCGCGCGCGGAGAGCCGCTCGTGCTCGATTTGCCGTCACCCATCGTGGAGAGCCGCTATGCGCGTCTTGCTCGGCATCCATCTGCCGCGCCTGCCGCTCGACGTGTGCGCCCCGCCGCCGTCTGACGGCAGCGCGGGCGACGCAGGTGAAGCTGACGACGCAGGCTGCGCGGTGCTCGAACAGGGTGTCGTGCTGATCGCCGATGCGGCCGCGCGCCGGCAGGGCGTGCGCGCGGGCATGAAGCGCGGCGGCGTGCTCACGCTCGCGCCCGACACGCAACTCGTCGAACGCGATCCCGCACGCGAAGCCGATGCGCTGCGCGCGGTCGCGCTCGCGCTGCTGCGCTTTTCGCCGTGCGTCGCGCTCGACAGCGAAGCCACGCTCATCGTCGACGTCGGCCCGAGCCTGCGGCTGTTCGGCGGCCTGCCGTCGCTGTGCCGCCAGGTGCGCGCAACGCTTGCGGCGCTCGGCTATGCCGCGCGCCTGTCCGCCGCACCGACCGGGTGCGGCGCATGGCTGCTGGCACGCGTATCGGCTCGTGCGCGGATCCGGCGCCGCGTCGCGCGCCAGGCCTCGTTCGTCCGCACGCTCGACGGGCTGCCGTGCGTGCTGTTGCCCGATGCGCGTCCGTATGCGGGCTGGTTCGACGGCCTTGGCTGTCGCACGCTCGCCGATCTGCGCCGCCTGCCGCGCGCGGGGCTGCAGCGGCGCTGCGGTCCCGCGCTGCTGGCCGCGCTAGATCGCGCGTACGGCGACGCGGTCGAGCCGCTCGCATGGATGGCGGTGCCGCCCGTGTTCGATGTGCGGCTCGAATTGCCGGAGCGTGTCGAATACGCGGAGGCCGTGCTGTTCGCCGCGCGGCGGCTCGTCGTGCAGCTATGCGGCTGGCTGGCCGCGCGGCAACTATCGCTGGCCGCGATGACGTTCGATCTCGAGCACGAGCGCGGCCGACAGGCCGTGCCGCCGACGCCACTGGAGCTCGCGTTCGCCGCACCCGTGCGCGACGAGGTGCATTTCATGCGGCTGCTCGGCGAGCGGCTCGCACGCGTCGAGTTGCCGGCCGCGGTGATCGCGGTGCGTCTGAAGGCCACGCGCGTCGAATCGGTCGCGCCGCCGGCCGACGATCTCTTTCCCGAGCCGGGCGGTACGCGGGAAACCCGCGAGCGGTTGTTCGAGCTGCTGGTCGCGCGGCTCGGTGCGGAGAATGTATTGCACGCGGCGCCTGTCGCCGATTACCGGCCCGAGGTTGCGAACCGCTGGCTGCCGCTCGATACGCAAGCGGGCAAGTCGGCAGGTGGCCCGCCGGCCGTGCCGCCGCGTCCCGCGTGGCTGCTTGCCGAACCGCTGCCGTTGCTGATGCGCGGCGAGCGGCCGGTATTTCATACGCCGCTGCGGATGATGTCGTCGCCGGAGCGGATCGAGGCAGGGTGGTTCGACGGTCAGCTCGCTGCGCGCGATTACCACGTCGCGCAGGACGAAGCCGGTGCGTGCTATTGGGTGTTCAGGGAGCGAGCGGGAAGCGAGTCCGAACCACACTGGTTCCTGCACGGCCTGTTCGGGTGAACGAAGATGGTTGCGGATTTCAGCGGGCTGCCCGATTACGCGGAGTTGTTCTGCCGCTCGAATTTCTCGTTCCTGCATGGCGCGTCGCATGCGGAGGAACTGATCGAGCGTGCGGCGGAACTCGGCTATCGCGGGATCGCGATCACCGACGAATGCTCGCTCGCGGGTGCGCCGCGCATGCATGTCGCGGCGAAGGCGAAAGAATTGCCGCTCGTCATCGGATCGTACTTCGACGTCACGCCGGATGACGTCGCGCCCGGCCACGATCCGGGCCCCGGTGCGTTCGGGCTCGTGCTGCTCGCGCAGAACCGCGAGGGGTACGGCAATCTTTCCGAGCTGATTTCGTGGCGGCGGATGGCGGCACCTAAGGGGACGTACACGCTGACGCCGCGAATGCTGTCGGCGCCGCCGGCAGAATTCGCACACTTGCGCGGCATGCCCGATTGCTTCGCGATTCTCGTGCCGGCGTATCCCGTTCGCGCGAATGTGCTCGATGCGCAGGTCGCGTGGTTCCGCGCGACGTTCGGCGAGCGGGCGCGGCTCGGGCTCGTGCAATTGCAGCGCGCGCTGGATGGTGTGCAGCGTGACGAGATTCGCGAGGCCGGCGAGCGACGCGGCGTGCGCGTCGTCGCGCTGGGCGACGTGACGATGCACCGGCGCTCGTGCAAGCCGCTGCAGGACGTGATGACGGCGATCCGCGTTGGGATGCCGGTCTCTGAATGCGGCCATGCGCTCGCACCGAACGCGGAACAGCATCTGCGTTCGCGCGGGCGGATCGCGAAGTTGTTTTCGGCGGTGGAGATCGCGGAGACGTGTGCGATGCTCGATGCATGCAATTTCGAACTCGCCGATCTGAAGTATGAATATCCCCTCGAACTCGTGCCGCGCGGACACACGCCGACCAGTTACCTGAAGCAGGAGACGTGGGCAGGTGTAGCCCGACGCTATTGGAATGGTGTACCGGCGAAAGTGGCGAAGCAGATTCGATATGAGCTTGCCCTGATCGAGAAACTGAAATACGAGCCGTTCTTCCTGACCGTCTACGACATCGTCAAATATGCGCGCAGCCAGAACATCTTGTGCCAAGGGCGAGGCTCGGCTGCGAACTCGGTGGTCTGTTATTGCCTCGGCATCACCGAAGTCAATCCCGACCAGAGCACGATGCTGTTCGAGCGCTTCATCAGCGTGGAGCGCGGCGAGCCGCCGGATATCGACGTCGACTTCGAGCATCAGCGTCGGGAAGAAGTGATTCAGCACATCTACAAAAAATACGGACACGATCGCGCCGCGCTCGCGGCTGCCGTCTCGACGTATCGTCCGCGTGGCGTGCTGCGCGAAACCGGCAAGGCGCTCGGTGTCGACCCGATGCTGATCGATCGCGTCGCGAAAGGGCACCGCTGGTTCGACGGCAGCCGCGATCTGCTGAAGCAATTCGCGTCGGTCGATCTCGATCCCGGCACGCCGATCATTCAGGCATGGGCCGAACTCGCCGCGCGTCTGCTCAACTTTCCGCGCCATCTGTCGCAGCACTCCGGCGGCTTCGTGATCAGCCGCGGCAAGCTCACGCGGCTCGTGCCGGTCGAGAACGCGGCGATGGACGGGCGGCGCGTGATCCAGTGGGACAAGGACGACCTCGAAGCGCTCGGGCTGATGAAGGTCGACGTGCTCGCGCTCGGCATGCTGTCGGCGCTGCATCGCGCGTTCGACCTGCGCACCGCGTGGCGCGGCCCAGCGAAGGACGGCAAGCCGTTCACGCTGAAGCACATCCCGCAGGATGACGAAGCGACCTACGACATGATCTGCCGCGCCGATACGGTCGGCGTGTTCCAGATCGAATCGCGCGCGCAGATGTCGATGCTGCCGCGCTTGCGGCCGCGCGACTATTACGATCTGGTGGTTCAGGTATCGATCGTGCGGCCCGGCCCGATCCAGGGCGGCGCGGTGCATCCGTATCTGAAACGGCGCAGGATCATGGCAGGCGAAGAAAAGGGCGAGGTCACGTACCCGAGCGACGCGCTCAAGGAAGTGCTCGAACGCACGCTCGGCGTGCCGATCTTCCAGGAGCAGGTGATGCAGATTGCGATCGTCGCCGCCGGATTCACGCCCGGCGAGGCCGACGACCTGCGCCGGGCGATGGCCGCGTGGAAACGCAAGGGCAACCTCGAGAAGTATTACAACAAGATCGTCGACGGGATGCTCGAGCGGAACTACACGCGCGAATTCGCCGAACAGATCTTCGAGCAGATCAAGGGCTTCGGCGAATACGGCTTCCCCGAGAGCCACGCGGCCAGTTTCGCGAAACTGGCCTATGCGAGCAGCTGGCTCAAATGCCACGAACCGGCGATTTTTCTCGCCGCGCTGCTGAACAGCCAACCGATGGGTTTCTATCCGCCGTCGCAACTTGTGCAGGATGCAAAGCGCCACGGCGTGCAGGTCCTGCCGATCGACGTGACGCAAAGCGGTTGGGAAGCATCGCTCGAAGCGCTGCCCGGCCAGCCACCTCCACACGGTCAGCCGGCTGTGCGGCTCGGTCTGTCGCTCGTAAGTGGCTTCGGCGAAGCCGCCGCGCGCCGGATCGAAGCCGCGCGCGTAGCTGGCCCATTCATGAATGTCGACGAACTTGCCCGCCGCGCGCAACTCGAACGCCGCGACCTCGAAGCGCTCGCCGCCGCGAATGCACTCGCGACGCTCGCCGGTCATCGCCGCGATGCGCTATGGCAGGCCGTCGCCGCCGCGCCGGAGCGCGACCTGCTCGCCGCCGCGCCGATCGACGAACCGGACAAGCCCGCGCTCGGCGCGCCGTCCGAAGCCGACGAGATCCTCGCCGATTACGACACCACCGGCCTTACGCTGAACCGCCATCCGGTCGCGCTGCTGCGGACCGCGCTGCGCGCGCGGCGGCTGTCGTCCGCGGCAGAGCTGCACGACCGCGCCGACGGCCGGCTCGCGCGCGCCTGCGGGCTTGTGACCGCTCGACAGATGCCGGGCACTGCGAAAGGCGTGATGTTCATGACGCTCGAGGACGAAACCGGCTGCGTGAACGTGATCGTCCGGCCCGAACTGCTCGCGCGGCAGCGTCGTGAAACACTCGATTCGCGGCTGCTCGCGGCGTCAGGTGTGTGGCAGGTCGTGAGCGACGTGAGGCACCTCGTCGCGCAGCATTTCGAGGATCTGACGCCGCTGCTTGGTGGCCTGCGTACGTCGAGCCGGGAATTTCACTGACTCCACCGACGCATGCCGCCCGGCGATGCATACCAGTTGGCTCAACTGGTTCTATTTCGGTCTCATATCCACACCCGAAACCCGGCTGAATCGCGCACTGGAACCGTCCCCTTGCATACCACCTCGGGTAAATCCCTATCCCGCACTGCGTTGTAAACAAAGGCTTTGCCGGCACTAAAACGCTTGCCGCACAAGGCTTTCGGCGATTTCCACGACGCTAATACCAGTTCGTTGACTGGTATTATGGTGGTTATATAATGCGTTCACTTTCGACGGTCCGTGATCGTCGTCCGACACGCGGAGGCACATGGAAACCGGCTGGTCCGAACTGGCGCCCGACCCCCTCGACGACACGCCGCTCTATCTGCAGCTCGCCCGCAAGCTGGCGAGCGCGATCCACGCAGGCGCGTGGCGGGCCGGCGAGGCGCTGCCGTCGGAGCGGCTGCTGTCGGTGTCGATCGGCGTGTCGCGGATCACCGCGCGTCGTGCGCTCGCGCTGCTGGTGGAGCAGGGGCTGATCAAGCGGGTGCGCGGCGCGGGCAGCTTCATCACGCCGCGGGTCGCCGATCCGCTGTCGCATCTCGTCGGCTTCACCGCGAAGATGCGGCAGCGCGGCTTCGTGCCCGATTCGGTGTGGCTGTCGCGCACGCTGCGCGCCGCGAGCCGCGACGAGATCACGCATCTCGGCCTCGCACCGGGCGCGACGGTGGCGCGGCTCGAACGGCTGCGCCGCGCGGACGGCATCGTGATGGCCGTCGAGCATTCGACGCTGCCCGCCGCGGTGGTGCCCGATCCGCAGGTGCTCGGCGCGTCGCTGTACGAATACCTCGAGGCGCGCGGCACGACCGTCGTGCGCGCGCTGCAGCACTTTCGCGCGGCGAACGCGACGCACGCGATCGCGAAATGGATGGCGGTGAAGCCGGGCTCGGCCCTGCTGGTGATCACGCGGATCGGCTACGGCGTCGACCAGCGCGCGATCGAAATGAGCGAAACGTATTGCCGCGACGACTATTACGACTTCGTCGCCGAACTGAAACGCTGACGCGCGAGACTGCCCGCCACCACGCGCGATGGAACGCAATCGCGCGCGATGAATCGCAACGAATTGGCAAATCACGACGCGGATGCCCGCGTCACCAGATCATCAAGAGAACGTCATGCTGACTGGCAACATCCTTACCCCCGACGGCTGGATTCACGGCTCGCTCGATAGCGAGAACGGCCGCATCACCACGCTCGACGGCACGCCCGCCGATCCCGCGACGAACGACGCACCGTACATCCTGCCCGGCTTCATCGACCTGCACGTGCACGGCGGCGGCGGCGCCGACGTGATGGAAGGCGGCGACGCGATCGAAACGATCGTCCGCACCCACGCGCAATTCGGCACGACGAGCCTGCTCGCGACGACGATGACCGCGCCGCGCGACGAACTGATGGAGGTCGTCGCGAACCTCGGCACCGTCGCGCGCACCCGCACGCCGGGCGGCGCGCGCGTGCTCGGCGTGCATCTCGAAGGGCCGTACATCAACCCCGGCAAGCTCGGCGCGCAGCCCGACGCGGCCGTGTCGGCCGTGCTCGATGAGGTGCTGAAGTACCTGTCGATCGCGCCGATCCGCGTCGTCACGCTCGCGCCGGAAATCGCGGGCCACATCGAGATCATCGGCGAGATGGCCGCGCGCGGCGTGCGCGTGCAGCTCGGCCACTCGCTCGCGACCTACGACGACGCGGTCGCCGCGCTCAAGCACGGCGCATGCGGCTTCACGCACCTGTTCAACGCGATGTCGCCGCTGCATCACCGCAACCCGGGCCTCGTCGGCGCCGCGCTCGCGCATGCCGAATACGCGGAAATCATTCCCGACCTGCTGCACGTCCACCCCGGCGCGATTCGCGCGGCGCTGCGCGCGATCCCGCGCCTGTACGTCGTGACCGACAGCACGTCCGCCACCGGCATGCCCGACGGCGAATACCGGCTCGGCAGCCAGCACGTGACGAAATGCCTCGGCGGCGTGCGGCTCGCCGACGGCACGCTCGCCGGCAGCACGCTGACGATGGACCAGGCGCTGCGCAACCTCGTGTCGCTCGGCCTGCCGCTCGCCGACGTGTCGAACCGGATGTCGCGCTACGCGGCCGACTACCTCGGCGTCGCCGATCGCGGTCGCCTCGAGCGCGGCGCATGGGCCGACCTCGCGGTATTCGATCGCGACCTGAACCTCACCGCGACCTACGTCGAAGGAGAATCGATTGTCGAATATGCTTAAGGAAGCGCGCGAGTCCGCCCAGGTCGTCGCCGCGCAGATCGCCGACACCACGCGCGTCGAAGCGCTCGCCGGCCAGTTGCTCGACCACCCGCCGGCCGTCGCCTTGACGGTCGCGCGCGGCAGCTCGGATCACGCCGCCAGCTATTTCGCGAGCCTGACGATGAGCCGCCTCGGCGTGCCGGTCGCGTCGCTGCCGATGTCGGTCGCGACGCTGCAGCAGGCGCCGCTGAAGGTGCAGGATCAGCTCGCGATCGCGTTTTCCCAGTCGGGCAAGAGCCCCGATCTCGTCAATACGATGGCCGCACTGCGCGAAGCCGGCGCACGAACCGTCGCCGCCGTGAACGTCCTGCCGTCGCCGCTCGCCGACGCATGCGAGCATCAGTTGCCGCTGCTCGCCGGCCCCGAACTGTCGGTCGCCGCGACGAAGAGCTATATCGCGATGCTGTCGCTGTCGGCGCAGATCGTCGCGTACTGGCAGCGCGACGCCGCGCTGATCACCGCGCTGCGCGGCCTGCCCGACGTGCTCGCGCAGGCCGGCCGGCTCGACTGGTCGCAGGCCGTCGCGGCGCTCGCGGGCGTCGAACGGATGATCGTCATCGGCCGCGGCCTGGGCCTCGCGATCGCGCAGGAAGCCGCGCTGAAGCTGAAGGAAACGTCCGGCATCCAGGCCGAGGCGTTCTCGAGCGCCGAAGTGCGCCACGGCCCGATGGAGCTGATCGACCGCGACTATCCGCTGCTCGTGTTCGCGCCGCCCGGGCCCGAGCAGGCCGGCCTGCTGCAGCTCGCCGCGGACATGCGCGCCCGCGGCGCCGCCGTGCTGCTCGCGGCGCCCGCCGGCACGCCCGGCGTATCGGGCACCGTGCTGCCGCTCGCGCAGTCCGCCCATTCGGCGCTCGACCCGATCGCCGCCATTCTTTCGTTCTACGTGATGGCGGCGGATCTCGCCGTCGCACGCGGCCGCAATCCCGACACGCCGCGCCACCTGAACAAAGTCACCGAAACGCACTGATAGCCGAGAAAGCCGATGAGACGCGCCGAGGAATCCCAGTTGAAGAGCCCCACCCCCGATCAGATCGTTCTGCTCAGCCCGTTGACGGGGCCGATCGTCGCCCTGGCCGACGTGCCCGATCCGGTGTTCTCCGGCGGGATGTTCGGCGACGGCATCGGCATCGACCCGCTCGCGGGCCGGCTCGTCGCGCCGTGCGCGGGCGTCGTGTCGCATTTGGCGCGCACCGGCCACGCGGTGACGATCACGACGCCGCAAGGCGCGGAAGTGCTGCTGCACATCGGCATCGACACCGTCGAGCTGAACGGGCAGGGCTTCATCGCGCACGTCGAAGCCGGCGCGCGCGTCGAGGCGGGCGCGCTGTTGATCGAGTTCGACCAGGACACGGTGGCGCGCCACGCGCATTCGCTCGTGTCGGTGATCGCGATCGCGAATTCCGACGCGTTCGAGGTGGTCGATCGCGCGAGCGGTTTCGCGACCGCCGGCGAGACGCCGTTGCTCGCGCTGCGCGGCAAGGGCGAGGCCGCCGCGCAGGCGGCGCAGGCCGGCGCGGCCGCGCACAACGAAGTGCGCCGCGAGATCGTGCTCGCGCAGCCTGGCGGCCTGCATGCGCGGCCGGCGGCCCGGGCGCGTGAAGCCGTGCGCGGGTTCGACGCGGCCGTCGACGTGCTGTTCGATGGCCGCAAGGCGTCGATCGCGAGCGTCGTCGGCCTGCTCGGCCTCGGTGCCGGCGAAGGCGCGACGGTCGAACTGGTCGGCCGCGGCGCGCACGCGCAACAGGCCGTCGATGCGGTCGAGCGCGAGCTGCTGCGCGAAGCGCACGGCGAAGTCGAGGAACAGCCGGCGCGGCTGAAATCGCCCGCGCCGCGGACGGTCGCACGCAACGTCGGCGCACCCATCGATCCGAACACGCTCGCGGGCGTATGCGCGGCGCCCGGCATCGCGGTCGGCGCGCTGGTGCGTCTCGACGATGCGGACATCGTGCCGCCCGAGCAGGCATCCGGCACGCCCGCTACGGAAAGCCGACGGCTCGATCAGGCGCTGAAGGCCGTCGACGCCGAACTCGACGAAACGGTACGCAGCGCCTCGGCGCGCGGCGCGGTCGGCGAAGCAGGGATTTTCGCGGTGCACCGCGTGCTGCTCGAGGATCCGACGCTGATCGACGCGGCGCGCGACCTGATCAGCCTCGGCAAGGGCGCGGGCTTCGCGTGGCGCGCGACGATCCGCACGCAGATCGACACGCTGTCGAAGCTCGACGACGCGCTGCTCGCCGAACGCGCGGCCGACCTGCGCGACATCGAGAAACGCGTGCTGCGCGCGCTCGGCCACACGAACGGCGCCGCGCGTGTGCTGCCCGACGAGGCCGTGCTCGCGGCCGAGGAATTTACGCCGTCCGACCTGTCGTCGCTCGATCGCGAGCGCGTGACCGCGCTCGTGATGGCGCGCGGCGGTGCGACGTCGCACGCGGCGATCATCGCGCGGCAGCTCGGCATTCCGGCGCTGGTGGCGGTCGGCGATGCGCTGTACGCGATTCCGGACGGCACGCAGGTCGTCGTCGATGCGAGCGCGGGCCGGCTCGAACATGCCCCGACCGCGCTCGACGTCGAGCGCGCGCGGCACGAGCGCCAGCGCCTGGACGGCGTGCGCGAGGCGAACCGGCAACAGGCCGGCGAGGCGGCCGCGACGGTCGACGGCCGCGCGATCGAGGTCGCCGCGAACATCGCGACGCTCGACGACGCGAACACCGCGGTCGACAACGGCGCGGACGCGGTCGGCCTGCTGCGCACCGAGCTGATGTTCATCCATCGCCAGGCCGCGCCGACGGCGGTCGAACACCAGCAGAGCTACCAGTCGATCATCGACGCGCTGCAGGGCCGCACGGCGATCATCCGCACGCTCGACGTCGGCGCGGACAAGGAAGTCGACTACCTGACGCTGCCGCCCGAACCGAACCCGGCGCTCGGCCTGCGCGGCATCCGTCTCGCGCAGGTGCGCCCCGATCTGCTCGACGATCAATTGCAGGGCCTGCTCGCGGTGAAGCCGTTCGGCGCGGTGCGCATCCTGCTGCCGATGGTGACCGACGCGGGCGAGATCGTGCGGTTGAGAAAGCGCATCGACGAATTCGCGCGCGCGCAGGGCCGCACCGAGCCGATCGAGGTCGGCGTGATGATCGAGGTGCCGTCGGCCGCGCTGCTGGCCGACCAGCTCGCGCAGCACGCGGATTTCCTGTCGATCGGCACCAACGACCTGACCCAGTACACGCTCGCGATGGACCGCTGCCAGGCCGACCTGGCCGCGCAGTCCGACGGCCTGCATCCGGCCGTGCTGCGCCTGATCGACATCGCGGTGCGCGGCGCCGCGAAGCACGGCAAGTGGGTCGGCGTATGCGGCGCGCTCGGCGGCGATCCGCTGGCGGTGCCGGTCCTGGTGGGCCTCGGCGTGACCGAACTGTCGGTCGACCCGGTGTCGGTGCCGGGCATCAAGGCGCGTGTGCGCCGTCTCGATTACCAGTTGTGCCGTCAGCGCGCGCAGGATCTGCTCGCGCTCGATTCGGCACAGGCGGTAAGGGCAGCAAGCCGCGAGGTCTGGCCGCTCGACTGAGCGTCGACGGCAGGTTCGCGACCGGTTTCACGACGAAGGCAAGTAGTTCAACGACGATTAATGACGAGACAAGGATTGGAGGACTGAATGAACGGGAATCCGTTTCTGAAAATACAGGGCCTGGGCCGGGCGCTGATGCTGCCGATCGCGGTATTGCCGGTCGCCGGCATCCTGCTGCGGCTCGGCCAGCCGGACGTGTTCAACATCAAGATGATCGCCGACGCCGGCGGCGCGATCTTCGACAACCTGCCGCTGCTGTTCGCGATCGGCGTGGCGGTCGGCTTCGCGAAGGACAACAACGGCGTGGCGGCGCTCGCGGGCGCGATCGGTTACCTGATCGAAACCGCGATCATGAAGGACATCGATCCCAAGCTGAACATGGGCGTGCTGTCCGGGATCATCGCGGGTGTCGTCGCGGGCCTGCTGTACAACCGCTACAAGGACATCAAGCTGCCGGACTACCTCGCGTTCTTCGGCGGCAAGCGGTTCGTGCCGATCATCACGGGGCTGGTCTGCGTGATACTGGGCATCGCGTTCGGGTACGTCTGGCAGCCGATCCAGCATGCGATCGATGCGGCCGGCCAGTGGCTGACGACGGCGGGCGCGATCGGTGCGTTCGTGTTCGGCTTCCTGAACCGTCTGCTGCTCGTCACCGGCCTGCACCACATCATCAACTCGCTCGCGTGGTTCGTGTTCGGCAACTTCACGCCGCCCGCCGGCGGCGAGATCGTGCACGGCGACCTGCACCGCTTCTTCGCGGGCGACCCGACCGCGGGCACCTTCATGGCCGGCTTCTTCCCGATCATGATGTTCGGCCTGCCGGCGGCGTGTCTCGCGATGCTGCATGAAGCGCCGAAGGAGCGCCGCGCGATGGTCGGCGGCCTGCTGTTCTCGATGGCGCTGACGTCGTTCCTGACCGGCGTGACCGAGCCGATCGAGTTCAGCTTCATGTTCCTCGCGCCGGTGCTGTACGTGATCCACGCGGTGCTGACGGGGTTGTCGCTCGCGATCTGCCAGATCCTCGGCGTGAAGCTCGGCTTCACGTTCTCGGCCGGCGCGATCGACTACGTGCTGAACTACGGGCTGTCGACGAAGGGCTGGATCGCGATTCCGCTCGGCATCGCGTACGGCGTCGCGTACTACGGGCTGTTCCGCTTCTTCATCCGCAAGTTCAACATGGCCACGCCGGGCCGTGAGCCGGCATCGACCGATGCAGCCGCGGAGTCGTACGCATCGGGCGGCTTCGTCGCGCCGGGCGCGGCTGCAACGGCTGCCGCACCGCGTGCGCAACGCTACATCGCCGCGCTCGGCGGGGCGGCCAACCTGTCGGTCGTCGACGCGTGCACGACGCGCCTGCGCCTGAGCGTCGTCGATCCGGAGAAGGTATCGGAGCCGGAACTGAAGTCGATCGGCGCACGCGGCGTGCTCAAGCGCGGCGGCAACAGCGTGCAGGTGATCATCGGGCCCGAGGCCGACATCATCGCCGACGAGATGCGTGCCGCGATCGGCGGCGGCGCGACCGGTGCCGCATCGGCCGCAACCGGCGCTGCCGCGCAGCCCGTCACGGGCGCGGCCGCCGGCCCGCTCGATCCGGAGCCGGCCCGCTGGCTCGCGGTGTTCGGCGGGGCGACCAACGTCGCGTCGCTCGAGGTGGTGGCCACCACGCGCCTGCGCGTGGTCGTGCGCGATCCGTCGGCGGTCGATCAGGAGCGTCTCGGCACGCTCGACGTCGCATGGGTGTCGCTCGACACGTTCCACATCGTCTGCGGCAACGCGGCGGCTCGCTATGCCGAACAGCTCGGCGCGCGCCTGCCGCCGTCGGGCGGCGGGGCGGCCGCACAACCGGCGTGATGCGGTGAAGCCGGCCTGATCGATCCGCGCGGCGGATCCGGGCCGGCGGTCAAACGAAAACGGCTTGCGACGCACGCGTCGCAAGCCGTTTTTTTTGGGGGGCGGGCGAGGCGCGATGCGTTTGCCCGCATCGCGCATTACCCGATACCTTCAGCCGTTCACGGATTCGTCAGCGTGAAGGTCGGCTTCCGGTAGCCGACGCCGGCGCGGTCGAGCTTCGGCAATTCGCGCTGCGTGAGCAGCGTCGCGAAGCCGGCCCAGTCGCGCTGCAGCGCGGCGATGTCGACGTGGTGCGTGTCGCCGCGCTTGAAACGCACGCTGGCCGCATACGGCAGCTCCCAGTCGGCCCGGTGCCACGCGCGCTCGGCGAGCGCGAGCAGCCGTGGATAGGCCATGTATTCGAGGAAGGTGTCGTTGCGCATCACTTCGCCCCACGCCTGGCCCTGCATGCCTTCGATGCGCGGCGCGGGGCCCGTGCCCGTCACCTCGAACGGATTGCCGTCACGGTCGCCCATCACTTCGGCGTTCTGCGGCAGGTTCTCCGGCGCGAACGAGAACACCTTGTACTCGTCGGTTGCATGCGAGCCCCAGTAGTAGCCGCGCTCGCGAGGATTGAGCGTGTACGGGAAGTCGAAGTACAGGTAGTCGGGCAGCGCGAGTACCGTCAGATAGCCCTTGCCGCTCAGGTCGCGCGCGCTGTCCGACGCCCCCCAGAAGATCGTGTCCCACAGCGACACCATCACGTGGCGCGTGCTGAAATCCTGCGGCCCGTTCGCATGCTTGATGCCGTCCTGCCACGCGGCCATCGTGCCGATCCCGTTCGCGTTGACCGCCGCGCTCACCTGTTTCGCGAAGCGCGTCGGCAGTTCGTCGATCGACTTGATCTCGCCGCGCTGGAGCAGCGCCGTGCACGCGGGCGAGCGCGCCCACGGCTTGTCCTGCGCGGCCAGATCGATGCGCCCCTTGTTCGGGTCGGTGCCGTTCAGCGGCTGGAAGCCGCCGCCGAGGAAGATGTTCTTCGCTTCGTCGCCGCCGTAGTGCCAGGTCTGCAGCGGCGCCTGCGCGTCCGCGTGCATCGCCGCGATCTCGCGGATCACCTTCGACGCGAAGTTGAGCGCGCCCGGCACGCACGGGTTCAGGTCGCTGCGCCGATCGTAGAACTGCACCGTCGTCAGGTTCGTCGTGTCCTGCGGGTCGAGCAGCCGGTACGCGTTCGCTTCCTGCTCGCGGCCGGCCGCATGCAGCCGCCGGTAGCGCGCCTCCATCGTCACGACGGCCGCCCGTGCATGCGCGGGCATGTCGATCTCGGGGATGATCTGCACGAAGCGCGCGGCCGCGTAGCGAACCAGCGCCACGTAGTCGTCGCGCGTCAGGTAGCCGCCGCCCGAGCGGTTGTCGGGGCCGGAGCCGAGCTGCGGCAGCAGGCAGCGCGTCTCGCTCGGGTCGTGGCAGCGGCGTCCCCCGATCTCGGTCAGCTCGGGCAGGCCGGGAATCTCGATGCGCCAGCCTTCGTCGTCGGACAGATGCAGGTGCAGGCGGTTGAGCTTGTACGCGCTCATCTGGTCGATCAGGCGGCGCAGCGTCGCCGGATGCTTGAAGTTGCGCGCGAGGTCGACGTGCATGCCGCGATGCGTGAAGCGCGGCGCGTCCTCGACGAGCATCGCCGGGATCGGGCCGCCGCCGGCCGGCGCGAGCGAGTAGAGCGTCTGCACGCCGTAGTAGAGGCCCGCGCGATCGTAGCCTTCGATCAGCACGCCGCGCGGCCCGATCGCGAGCCGGTAGCCGCCCGGTGTCGCGATGTCGGCCGGCAGCCGGCGCGGCGCGATGGCGCCGCGAACCGGCACGCGCGCGCCGTCGAGCCCGAGGGTCGCCGCGCGCTCGCGCAGCGCCGCGACCTGTGCGTCCGGCAGGTCGGGCAGCGCGAGTTCGACGCCGCGCAGCTCGAGCGTGCCGGGCAGCGGCTGTTCGCGCTTCACGCTCGGCAGCGCGCGGCCCGGATCGGGCCGTGCGGCCACCGGCGGCGCGTTGCCGGTCGAGTTGTTCTGCGCGTCGGCCGGCAGCGATTCGACGTAGCGCAGTTCGTTGTCGGTGTCGTTGTAGCGCAGCACGGCCGGCGGCGCCCCGTCGACGACGACATACGGGCGCGGAATCACGTCGCTGTAGCGCAGCAGCCAGTATTCGGCGACGAACGGCAGCTCGATGCGCTCGCCGGGCGCGAGCCGCACCGAGCCCGGCTGCGGCGTCAGTTCGTACAGGTCGCCGGTGAGCCGCCGCAGCGCGAAGCCCGGGCGATCGATCCGCAGCAGGCGGCGGATGCTGTGCAGGTAGAGCTTCCAGCCGCCGTCGGCGATCGCCTGGTGGCCGCGGTTCTGCAGGATCAGGCGGCCGGTCGCGCAGGCGGCGCCGTCGGCGCCGAGATCGGCGCACGGCACGCCGGCCGCGGCCGCGTGGTTGTTGTCGACGGCCACGCGCAACGCGAGGCCGTTCGACAGCAGCGTCGCGAGACTGGCCGCCTGGGCGGCGGCCGATTGCGCGGTGCCGGCGCTCGTGGCAGCGGCGGCCGACGCCGGCACCGCCGAGATCGCGGCCGGCGACAGCGCCGCGATCAGCAGACCGGCAATGAGGGAGGGCAAGGTAAGCTTCATTCGAACTCCTGAGAAAAAGGGGGCGTAGCGACGTCGTGACGCGACGTCGCTGCGAGCGGGTCTTTCAGTGGAGCTGCGGGAGATACCAGCACGCGGGGCGATGCGGGTGCCCCGCGCGCATTCGGCACGCGGGAGCGTGCGTTACGGAACGGGAGGCGGGCATGCGTGCCGATCGGACCGGCGCGGCGCCGGGCGCGGATTCATCGGCGGTACGCGGCAATCGCCACGCCGGCGAGGTGGCGGCAGCCGGCGGCATTCGTCCGGTCGCGCACGAGCGCGACGACGGCGCGCGCCGTGGCACACGCACGTCGACACGGCGCGCAGGCGCACGCCACATACGGGATTCGCATGTCTCCCCCCACCCAGAAGGAATCGGCCTGTCAGCGGCCGTGTCCAACGATCTTATGAAACCTTTTATTGGTATTCAAGTGGTATCAATCTGGCGCTAAATTGGCATCGCCGTGCGATGCCTGCCAGCGCGGCCGGGACGAAAAAAAACCTCGCGCGAAGCGAGGTTCTTTCCTTCCGGACGGCGGCGGCCGGCGCGATCGGCCGCGCGCGTATCGCGCGTTGGTGCGTCAGTCGCGGCGTGCACGCACCGGCGCTTCCTGCGGCTTCTGCCGCGCTTCGAGCCACATCGCGTTGACGATGCCGAACGACAGCGCGACGCCGATACCGAGAATCCAGCTGAAATACCACATGATCCGACTCCTTGCGAAACGGTGGGCGAGCGCGCCTGCGCGCCCGGCCCGGTTCAATGCGTCAATACATCGAGTGCTTGTTCTCTTCGAGCGACTGGTGCGTGACCTTGCCGCGCATCACGCGGTACACCCAGCTCGTGTAGATCAGGATGATCGGCAGGAACACGATCACCGCGAACAGCATCACCTGCAGCGTCATGTGGCTCGACGTCGAATCCCATACGGTCAGGCTGCTGCGCGGGTCGAGCGACGACGGCATGATGAACGGAAACATCGAGAAGCCGGCGGTCAGAATCACGCCGACGATCATCAGGCCCGTGCAGAAGAACGCCGTCTTCTCCTGCTTCGAGCCGGCGAGCAGCAGCGCGAGCACGCCGCCCGCGATCCCGACGACGGGCGCCGCGATCATCCACGGATATTCGCCGTAGTTCGCGAGCCACAGGCCCGAACCGGCGGCGACGTCCTTGAGCAGCGGGTTCGCGACGGTATCGGTCGGCGCGGCGTGGGTGATGTGGAAGCCGCCGATATAAGCGGCCACCAGCACGCCGGCCAGCACGAACAGCACGACCGCGAGGAACGACGCGACGCGCAGCGCGATCGACGCACGGCGCGCGATCGCGCCGTCGGTCTTCATCTTGATGAACGCGGCGCCGTGCGCGACGAGCATCGTGAGGCTGACGAGCCCGCACAGCAGCGCGAACGGGTTCAGCAGCGCCCAGAAGCCGCCGTAGTAGGTCACGCGCAGGTCGCTGTCGAACTTGAACGGCACGCCCTGCAGCAGGTTGCCGAACGCGACGCCGAACACCAGCGCCGGCACGAAGCCGCCGACGAACAGGCCCCAGTCCCAGCCCGCGCGCCAGCGCGGGTCGGGCCGCTTGCTGCGGTAGTCGAAGCCCACCGGCCGGAAGAACAGCGCGAACAGCACGAGCAGCATCGCGAAGTAGAAGCCGGAGAACGACGCCGCGTAGACGAGCGGCCACGCGGCGAACATCGCGCCGCCGGCCGTGATCAGCCACACCTGGTTGCCTTCCCACGTCGCGCCGACGGTGTTGACGATGATGCGGCGCTCCTCGTCGGTCTTGCCGAGGAACGGCAGCAGCGCGGTCGCGCCCATGTCGAAGCCGTCGGTGACGGCGAAGCCGATCAGCAGCACGCCGACGAGCAGCCACCAGATCAGCTTGAGAGTTGCATAGTCCATAGCGATTCCTTGTTCCGTTGCGAGGGCGTGCTCAGACGGCGGCCCGCTCGCCGGCAGCGGCGAGTTCGTGGTGATAGCGGCCGGTATGCAGCGACGACGGGCCGAGGCGCGCGTACTTGAACATCAGCTTGATCTCGATGACGAACAGCGCGGTGTAGAACAGGATGAAGCCGGCGAGACTCAGGTACAGGTCGCTCGGCTGCAGGCTCGACGCCGACAGATGCGTCGGCAGCACGCCGGCGATCGTCCACGGCTGGCGGCCGAGCTCGGCGACGATCCAGCCGAATTCGATTGCGACCCACGGCAGCGGGATCGCCCACACGGCATAGCGCAGGAACCAGCGGCGGTTGTCCTGCAGCAGTTGGCGGCGCGCGCAGAACCAGAACGCGGCAACGAACGTCGCGACGAACAGGAAGCCGAGGAACACCATGATCCGGAACGAGAAGAACACGGGCGCGACGGGCGGGATCGTCTTCTTCGCGGCGGCCTTGATCTGCTCGGGCGTGGCGTCGGTCACGTTCGGCGTGAATTGCTTGAGCATCAGCCCGTAGCCGAGATACTGCTTGTGCTGGTCGAACAGCGCGCGGGTCGCGTCGCTCGTGTCGCCCTGCTTGAGCTTTTGCAGCGCGCCGTACGCGATCATCCCGCTCTGGATGTGTTCCTCGCTGTGCTTCGCGAGATCGCGCAGGCCGATCACCGGTTCGTCGATCGAGCGCGTCGCGATCAGGCCGAGCGCGTACGGGATCTTGATCGCGTAGTCGGTGCGCTGTTGCTCCTGGTTCGGGATGCCGATCAGCGTGAACGACGCGGGCGCCGGCTGCGTGTCCCACTCGGATTCGATCGCGGCGAGCTTCATTTTCTGCACTTCGCCGGTCGTATAGCCCGATTCGTCGCCGAGCACGATCACGCACAGCGTGGCGGCGAGGCCGAAGCCGGCCGCGACCGCGAACGAGCGCAGCGCGAAGTCGACGTCGCGCTTCTTCAGCAGGTACCACGACGACACGCCGAGCACGAACATCGCCGCCGACACGTAGCCGGCCGACACGGTGTGCACGAACTTCACCTGCGCGACCGGGTTGAACAGCACGTCGAACAGGCTCGTCATCTCCATGCGCATCGTCTGGTAGTTGAACTCGGCGCCGACCGGGTTGTTCATCCAGCCGTTCGCGACGAGGATCCACAGAGCCGACAGGTTCGAACCCAGCGCGACGAGGAACGTGACGATCAGGTGCTTGACCTTCGACAGGCGGTTCCAGCCGAAGAAGAACAGGCCGACGAACGTCGATTCGAGGAAGAACGCCATCAGGCCCTCGACCGCGAGCGGCACGCCGAAGATGTCGCCGACATAGTGCGAGTAGTACGACCAGTTCGTGCCGAACTGGAATTCGAGCGTGATGCCGGTCGTCACGCCCATCGCGAAGTTGATCCCGAACAGCTTGCCCCAGAACTGGGTCATGTCCTTGTAGACCTGTTTGCCGGTCATCACGTAGACGGCTTCCATGATGACGAGCAGCCAGGACAGGCCGAGCGTCAGCGGCACGAACAGGAAGTGGTAGAGCGCCGTGATGCCGAACTGCAGACGTGACAGATCGACGACTTCACTACTTATCATGGTGGTCTCCCTCGGAGGGTGCAGGCGCCGGCACCGAGAGCAGCTTCTCGGCCACGGCGGCAGGCGGCAACGACATGTGCTCGGCCTGCGGATGATTGAAGAATGCGTATTTGAGCGACATCAGGAGGATCAGCTTGACGATCAGCACCACGGTGATGTCGCGGCCGAGGGTGGGTCCGCGTGCCCACGCGGCGATGCGCGCGCGCCAGCCGATCGTGCCGGCCGGCCGTTGGGGAGGCGGCGGTGCGGGCTCTTTATTGATCGAGATCAAGGCGATTATCCTGAATCGATTTAAGTCGGATTGGGGGCGACTTTACGTCGGATTTATGACGGCCGTGAAGCTGTTTTAATCCTTTTGCGCCTGACATGCCAATTTTAAAAGGACGGCTTTCCGATGCCGAGTGCCGCGCTGCGGCAGACCGTCGCGAAACATGGGGTAAAAATTGAGGCAGATCAAGGTTATGCGGAAGGGCGCCGCAAATGACGTAATACCCGATGAATCAGGTCAATTGATCGGCGAGGAAACGGCGCGTGAAGCGCGCTGAAAAGCGGGTGAAAAGCAGCGGAAAAAACGGACGAAAAAAACCGCTGCGTCGGGCAGCGGTTTTCGATGAAGCGATTCTGACTCGCCGGGGATTTACGCGTATTCGGCGAGGGCGGTGCGCATCTTTTTCATTGCACTCGCTTCGATCTGGCGGATGCGTTCCGCCGACACGCCGAACTCGGCGGCGAGATCGTGCAGCGTCGAGCCGCCCGAGCCGTCGTCGTCGACGTGCAGCCAGCGCGCCTCGATGATGCGGCGGCTGCGCGCATCGAGCGCGTCGAGCGCCTGCGCGATGCCGTCCGTCTGCAGCATGTCGCGCTGGCGCGCGGCGAGCACGGCGGTCGGCTCGTTGTGCGAGTCGGCCAGGTAGGCGATCGGCGCGTACGATTCCTCGCCGTCTTCCACCTGCCCTTCGAGCGCGATGTCGCCGCCCGACAGGCGCGTTTCCATCTCGGTCACTTCTTCGCGCTTGACGTTGAGCTCTTGCGCGAGGCCGTCGATTTCCTCGGGCGTCATCGCCTGCATGCTCTTCTTGTGGCTGCGCAGGTTGAAGAACAGCTTGCGCTGCGCCTTCGTCGTGGCGACCTTCACCATGCGCCAGTTGCGCAGGATGTACTCGTGGATTTCGGCCTTGATCCAGTGAATCGCATACGACACCAGGCGCACGTTTTGCGCCGGGTCGAACCGCTTCACGGCTTTCATCAGGCCGATGTTGCCTTCCTGGATCAGGTCGCCATGCGGCAGGCCGTAGCCGAGATAGTTGCGCGCGATCGACACGACGAGACGCAGGTGCGACAGCACGAGGCGGCGCGCCGAGTCGAGGTCGTTGTTTTCGCGGAATTCGGTTGCGTAGCGGCGTTCCTCCTCGGCGGTCAGCAGCGGAATGCGGTTGACGGCCTGGATGTACGCGTCGATGTTGCCGAGCTGGCCGGGCAACATCGATTGGGCTGCGAGCGCCAGCGAGCCTGCCGATTCGGCCTTGGCCGGCGTCGGGCTCAGGGTGTTCGGGAGGGTCAGGGCGTGGCTCACTAAAAACTCCTTTGGAATCAGGGACAAACCCCCGGTCTGGGATGAGATTCCGTGGGTCATCTTAGCACTCCCGGAATACGAGTGCTAATTCCTTAGAGCGGGCGGGGGCATCGGAGTTCCCGCTTTTCTATCGAATTGGCCGAGTCGATAGTCTATTCTGCGACAAGGGCCGCGTCGGGGAGTTCCGTAAGCCGTTGTTTCTGATGAGAATCGGTAGACGATTTCGATTTTTGTCTTTTTGGAAGCAAGCTATTTCGCTTCGTGATGCCGATCCGAAAAGTCCTTTACCATACCATTCAGTTCGCTCGGGCCCGGCCGTTGCGGCAGGCTCCATTCAACCCACAAAGTTGGAGTGTCAGATGAACAACAAGAAGAATCGCCGGTCCCGCAGCCGGCTCGCGCTGCATGCGATGCTGGCAGCGTCTCTTCTGGGCGGATCGGGTGCGGCTTTCGCGGATCGATGGGGGATCCAGGCGGGCGGCGGGTTTTCGGATCGTCGCGGGATCGACAAGGCCGATATCGGCGTGGTGTGGGATCCGGGCTGGAACTGGTGGGAAATCGGCGGCTGGCACTTCACGTTCGTCGTCGAAGGGCACGCCGGCTACTGGCACACGGGCGGCAACGTCCACGGCAACATCGGCGAGTTCGGCGTGACGCCGATGTTCCGCTTCATCAAGAGCAGCGGGCAGATTCGCCCGTTCATCGAGGCGGGTGGCGGCGTCCGGCTTCTGACGCACCCGACGATCTCGGACAATTTCTCGCTGTCGACCGCGTTCCAGTTCGCGCCGACCGGCGGCGTGGGCGTGCAGTTCGGCCAACGGCAACAATATCAGGTCGGCTACCGTTTCGAACATGTGTCTAACGCGGGTATCAAAGAGCCGAATCCTGGTATAAATTTCCACCAGTTCTACCTGCAGTACAACTTCTGATCCGTACGCCCGTGCAAGGCGGGCGCGTTGCCGAGGAGTCAGGCGATGGCGAAGGTGGTCGATGCGATCCGCGCGCTCGAGCGCGATCGATTCCGGGCGATGGTGGACGGCGACGGCGAGGCGCTCGACGCGCTGTTGTCGGACAAGGTGTTTTTCGTCCACACCAACGGCAAGCGCGAAACCAAGCAGCAGTTCATCGACGCCATCGTCGCCGGCCGCCGCCGCTATCGCCAGATCGAAATCCAGTCGCAGGACGTGCTGCCCGTCGGCGACGAGACCTGCGTCGTCACCGGGCGCGCGTTGATCGAGATGGAAACGAACAACGGCGGCCTCGTCTTCCCGATTGCCTATACGTCCGTCCACACGCACGACCGGGGCCGCTGGTGCCTGTTCGCGTGGCAGGCGACGCGGTGCGCGACCGACACGTAAGCGCGGGTGGCGCTCCTTTTCATGTGTCGACCGAAGCGGCCTTCTGAGCCGCTTTTTGCTGCCTCGTGCGGCGCGGATCGCGCGGCGCACGGGCGGTCACGCACCGCTCGCTGACGTTTCAACCTGCATCGAAGCCCGGCGCTCAGGCCGCCGCGCGGTGGTCCGCGCAGTGCCATGCCGAGCGGTTGATCGCGCTGACGACCGCATCGAGCGCTGCGCTCGCCGCATCGGCATGCATGCCGACACCGTGCCGCAGCGGCGCCTCGCCGACCCGGCAGCCGACCGATACCGCGATCCGGCCATCCGCGGCGCGCGTGTGTTCGCACGACGCGACGTCGATCGCGGCGCCGGCGGCCGCCGCAAATGCCGCGGCGAAATGCCGCACGGCATCGTCGGGCATCGCTTCGGCGGCGGGCGCTGTCGCGATCTCGCGGTTTTGCCAGCGCGCGCCGCTGCCGTGGCGTGCGGCCGGGCCGTCGGTTTCGAAGAATTCACGCGCGAACAGCGCGCAGATCGCGTCGCCCGTCACTTCCTCGCCCGATGCATCGGCGAGCGTCTGCACCGCATGGCTGAACTCGATCTGGACGCGGCGCGTCGGCGTGAAGCCCATCCCGCGTTCGAGCAGGAACGTCGCGCCGCCCTTGCCGGACTGGCTGTTCACGCGGATCACCGCGTCATAGCTGCGGCCGAGATCGGCCGGGTCGATCGGCAGGTACGGGACCTCCCACGCCGCGTCGGGGCGCTGCTGCGCGAACCCCTTGCGGATCGCGTCCTGGTGCGAGCCCGAGAACGCGGTGAACACGAGGTCGCCCGCGTACGGATGGCGCGGATGCACGGGAATCTGGTTGCAGCGTTCGACGACGCGGCGCACCGCGTCGATGTCGGAGAAGTCGAGGCCCGGATCGATGCCCTGCGTGTAGAGGTTCAGCGCGAGCGTGACGAGATCGACGTTGCCGGTGCGCTCGCCGTTGCCGAACAGGCAGCCTTCGATGCGGTCGGCGCCCGCGAGCAGCGCGAGTTCGGCCGCCGCGACCGCGGTGCCGCGATCGTTGTGCGGATGCACGGACAGCACGATGCTGTCGCGATACGCGAGGTTGCGGTCCATCCATTCGATCTGGTCGGCGAACACGTTCGGGCTCGCGGCTTCGACGGTGGCCGGCAGGTTGACGATCATCTTGTGGTCGCGGGTCGGACGCCACGTCTGCGCGACCGCGTCGCAGATCTCGCGCGCGAACGTCAGCTCGGTCATGCTGAAGGTTTCCGGCGAGTACTGGAAGGTCCACTGCGTATCGGGGCGCGCGGCCGCGTGTGCCTTGATGACGCGCGTGCCGTCGATCGCGAGCGCCTTCACGTCGTCCTTCGACATCCCGAACACGATGCGGCGGAACGACGGGCAGACCGCGTTGTACAGGTGCACGATCGCGCGCGGCACGCCTTCGAGCGCATCGAACGTGCGCGCGATCAGGTCTTCGCGCGACTGCACGAGCACTTCGATCGTCACGTCGTCGGGAATCCGCTGGTCGTCGATCAGCTTGCGGACGAAATCGAAGTCGGTTTGCGACGCCGACGGAAAACCGACTTCGATCTCCTTGAACCCGATTGCGACCAGCATCTCGAAGAACTCGAGCTTCTGCTCGATGCTCATCGGCTCGATCAGCGACTGGTTGCCGTCGCGCAGGTCGGTGCTCATCCATACGGGCGCGCGCTCGATGGTGCGGGCCGGCCAGCGGCGGCCATTGAGGCGGACGGGCTCGAACGGGCGGTACTTGTCTTGCGGATTGCGCATCATCTTCTGGACCTCGGGTCTCAAGTCGCGAGCGAAGACGGGCGGCAGGGGCGTCGGTTGGCGCTGCCTCGCACCCGGCGCGCGATGGCGCCGCGGATGCGGATGATCTTCGCGAATCGGCCGACGGATGGACGGACGAATGCTGACGACTTCGGGTTGTAAAAATTGCGAGAGGGGTACTGCGAGGAACTGCTGGGAGGACCGTGCGGACAGCACACGGCGCTACGACAGCCTTAGGCTAGTCGTAGCGATAGCGGCCGCGCTAGGCGGCCGGAGGTAATTCGGAGGGGGTTCGGAAAGGAACGCATGACGGCCACTCTATGCCAGGATGCCGACGCGTGTCAATTATCGGGATAAAGGGGCGGGCACCGCGGCACCTTCAGCGCGCGACGCGGGCGATCCGTACGATCGTCGCGACCTGTCGCGCCACCGTGTCGGGCACCGGCATCTCGCCTCGCAGCACGGCGTCCGTCCACGCGGCCGTGGTCGCGGCATCGCGCGACTCCGGCAGCGCGACGGGCGGCGCGTCGGTCGACGAACGCTCGGCGTCGATCAGCGTGTCGCACACGCCGTCGTGCAGCCAGTCGACCTGCACCTGGCGTCGCGTGTCGGCCACCGCTTCGCCTTCGGTGCCGCGCGCGAGCAGCGCGCCGCCCCGCGCGGCGTCCGGATGGTCGCGGAACAACTGCGCGAGGCTGTCGCGGTACGGCGGGTGCGTGTAGTTGACGAGCCGCAGCCCGGCCGGCGCGAACGGCTGCAGGATCTTCACGAGCGTATGCGTCGAATTGCGCACGCCGAGCACGCTGCGCATCGACAGCAGGTGCGCGATACGCGGTGCCAGCACGTCGATCGGTGCGAACGCGACGCGGCGTTCGGCGAGCGTGTCCTCGATCGCGTCGTGCGACGTCGACGGCGCCAGCGACAGCGCCGAGAAAATCTCGGCGCTCGTCACGCGGCCCGGATCGCGCTCCACCCCATGCACCAGCACCGGCACGCCTTCGCGCGCGAGCAGCAGCGCGAGCAGCGGCACGAGGTTCGGCTGCTTGCGCGCGCCGTTGTAGCTCGGGATCGACACCGGGCGGAACGCGGCGTCCTGCACGTGCACGGGCTCGAACGACGCCTGCGCGGCGGCGAGCATCGCGGCCAGTTCGTCGGCGGATTCGCCCTTCAGCCGGTAGGCGATCAGGATCGCGCCGAGTTCGACGTCCGACACGCGCGCATCGAGCATCGCGCGATAGAGCTCGAACGTGTCCTCGGCGGACAGGGCGCGCGCGCCGTGCGGGCCGCGGCCGATTTCCTTGATGAAGCGGGCGCAAGGGAACGGAGCGGCGGCGGGATCGTGGGAAGCGGTCATCGGGGCGTGGGGCGGGCGGCCGGCATCGGGCCGCGCGGCGAGCGGTGAGGAATGCCCGAGTATCGCACGGGCGCGGCCGTGCATCGTGCCGCGCTACACTCTGGTTCCCGGCGACGCGCGCACCGGCTGCGCCGCGCCCGTGCCGCCCCGCCGGCCGAATACGACTACGAGAGACATCCCATGAAGCTCTACAGCTATTTCCGCAGTTCCGCGTCGTACCGCGTGCGGATTGCCCTGAACCTGAAGCAGTTGCCGTTCGACTACGCACCCGTGCACATGCTGCGCGACGGCGGCGAGCAACTGAAGGACGCATACCGCGCGCTGAATCCGGATGCGGTCGTGCCGACGCTGATCGACGGCGACGCGACGCTGCAGCAGTCGCTCGCGATCATCGAATATCTCGACGAAACCCATCCCGAGCCCGCGCTGCTGCCGAAGCAGCCGGTCGACCGGGCGTACGTGCGCGCGATTGCGCTGCAGATCGCATGCGAGATCCACCCGCTCAACAATCTGCGCGTGCTGAAGTACCTGAAGCACACGCTGCAGGTGCCCGAGGAGGCGAAGAACGCGTGGTACCGGCACTGGATCGAGGCGGGCTTCGAATCGCTCGAGACGCGTCTCGCGAACGATCCGCGCACCGGCAAGCTGTGCTTCGGCGACACGCCGACGCTCGCCGACGTGTGCCTCGTGCCGCAGGTGTTCAACGCGAACCGCTTCTCGATCGACACGACGCGTTTCCCGACGATCCAGCGCATCGTCGACCATGCAGCGACGATCGATGCGTTCAAGGCCGCCGAGCCGGGCGTGCAACCCGACGCGGAATGAGCGCGGCGCGCGGCGCGGCGGGCAGCGATCATGATCGGGCGCGCATGAAAAAGGGCGCTCGAAGGCGCCCCGTGCGACGTCAGCCGGCGGCGTTCAGCCGAGCAGCGCGTCCGCGAATTCCACCGCGCTGAACGGCTGCAGGTCCTCGACCTTCTCGCCGACGCCGATGAAGTAGACGGGCACCGGGCGTTGCCGCGCGATCGCGGCGAGAATCCCGCCCTTCGCGGTGCCGTCGAGCTTCGTGACGATCAGGCCGGTGAGGCCGAGCGCGTCGTCGAATGCCTTCACCTGCGTGAGCGCGTTCTGGCCGGTGTTCGCGTCGATCACCAGCAGCACTTCGTGCGGCGCGCCGTCGTGCGCCTTCGCGATCACGCGCTTCACCTTCTTCAGCTCTTCCATCAGATGGAGCTGCGTCGGCAGGCGGCCGGCCGTGTCGGCCATCATCACGTCGATCTTGCGCGCGCGCGCGGCGCTGACCGCGTCGAAGATCACCGCGGCCGGATCGCCGCTTTCCTGCTGCACGACCGTCACGTTGTTGCGCTCGCCCCAGATCGCCAGCTGTTCGCGCGCGGCCGCGCGGAACGTGTCGCCGGCGGCCAGCAGCACCGACTGGTCGAAGCTCTGCAGATGCTTCGCGAGCTTGCCGATGCTGGTCGTCTTGCCCGCGCCGTTCACGCCGGCGATCATCATCACGAGCGGCTGCGCGCGGCCGAGCATCAGCGATTTCTCGAGCGGCGTCAGCAGCTCGACGAGCAGGTCGTGCAACGCATCCTTCACCTGCTGCGGATCGGTCAGCCGGCCCGCGCGCACCTTCTCGCGCAGCGCGTCGAGCAGGTATTCGGTCGCGTCGACGCCCGCGTCGGACATCAGCAGCGCGGTTTCGAGCTCCTCGTACAGGTCCTCGTCGATCTTCGTGTTGACGAATACGCCGGTGATGTTCGAGCCCGTCTTCGCGAGCCCCGTTTTCAGGCGCGCGAGCCACGACTTCTTCGCGGAGGCGTCCTGCAGCGGCGGCGGGACGATCTCGACCGTCTCGACGACTTCGTCGCGGCCGTCGTTGGTCGGCGTGACCGTCATCACGACGGCCGGCGCGGCCGGTTGCGCGGGCGCCTGCGGCACGTCGGCCGCGGGCGGCGTCTCGAGCGCGGGCGCGTCGGCGTCGGACGCTTCGTCCGCTTGCTGCGCGTCGGCCGATTGCGATTCCGCCGGATCGGGCTCCTGCGTTTTCTTGAATCGTTTGAAGAAACTGAACATGGTCTGACGTCGGGAAGAGGGGTGGGCCGCCGCCGAGGGCGGGCGCCGGGCGGGCCGTTCTGCGTTCGCGCGGGCGCGGCGCACGGCGGCCGAAACCGTGCATTTTATCAGTGCGGCGTGGCGCACGCGTCAGTGCGCGTCGCCGCTGTGGTAACGTGCGCCTGTTTGGCGGCGCCCCCTTGCGCGCGCCCGGTCCCTCCGTTGTCGATATCCCGTATGTCCCGTTCTTCTTCCGGCCGCCCGGCGGCCCCCTCTGGCCGCGGCAAGCCGCACACGATCCGCATCATCGGCGGCGACTGGAAACGCACGCCGCTTGCAGTGCTCGATCTCGACGGCCTGCGCCCGACCCCCGATCGCGTACGCGAGACGCTGTTCAACTGGCTCGGCCAGGATCTCGAAGGATGGCGCTGCCTCGATCTGTTCGCGGGCACCGGCGCGCTCGGCTTCGAGGCCGCGTCGCGCGGCGCGGCGAGCGTCGTGATGGTCGAGCGCCATCCGCGCGCCGCGCAGCAGTTGCGTGCGATCAAGGACAAGCTCGGCGCCCGTTCGGTCGAGATCGCCGAAGCCGATGCGCTGCGGCTCGCGGCCGGGCTCACGCCGGGCGCGTTCGACGTCGTGTTCCTCGATCCGCCGTTCGACGACCTGGCCGCGCTCGAGCGCGCGATCTCGCTGTCGGCGCCGCTCGTCGCGGCAGGCGGCGCGCTGTACGTCGAAACGGGGGCGGAACTCGATCCGGCCGCGCACGACGCGCTCGCGGGCTGGCAGGTGGTGAAGCACGGCAAGGCCGGTGCGGTTCACTATCATTTGCTGCGGCGCGAAAATGATGAATAATGCGCGTTCCATACGAGGCGGCGCGCCGCAAAGGCGACGCATGCCCATCTCGGCAGCGGCGTGCGCATCGCGCGGCTGCCATCCCGTTTGCGTGATGACAGGAGGAGCGACATGGTAGTCGCCGTGTATCCCGGTACGTTCGATCCGCTGACGCGCGGGCACGAAGACCTCGTGCGGCGTGCGTCGAGCATTTTTGATACGCTGGTGGTGGGTGTTGCCGACAGTCGCGCGAAAAAGCCGTTTTTCTCGCTCGAAGAACGTCTGACGATTGCGAACGAAGTGCTCGGCCATTACCCGAACGTGAAGGTGATGAGTTTCACCGGCCTCCTGAAGGATTTCGTGCGCGTCAACAATGCGCGCGTGATCGTGCGCGGGTTGCGCGCCGTGTCCGATTTCGAATACGAGTTCCAGATGGCGGGGATGAACCGCTATCTGCTGCCCGACGTCGAGACGATGTTCATGACGCCGTCCGACCAGTACCAGTTCATCTCGGGAACGATCGTGCGCGAAATCGCGCAGTTGGGCGGCGATGTCAGCAAATTCGTGTTTCCGTCCGTCGAGAAGTGGCTGACCGAGAAAGTCGCCGCGATCGGAGGCCCTGCCGCGTGATGCGGCGCCGGCCGGTTTCGTTGCGAAGCCGGCCGCCGGCCTGAAGAAGTGAGATCAGTATGTCTTTGATGATTACCGACGAGTGCATCAATTGCGACGTGTGCGAGCCCGAGTGCCCGAACGGCGCGATTTCGATGGGCCCGGACATCTACGTGATCGACCCGAACAAGTGCACCGAATGCGTCGGCCATTTCGACGAACCGCAGTGCCAGCAGGTGTGTCCGGTCGAATGCATTCCGCGCGATCCGCAGCATGACGAATCGCACGCGCAATTGATGGAGAAGTATCACGCGTTGATCGCCGCGAAGGGCGACGACGCGTCGTGATCCTGAGTTGACGCACGCACGCTGACTGGCGAACGCGCGTCCTGCTTCAGATCGGCGCCGCCCGGCGCCGATTCTTTCGTGTCAGGCCAGCAGCTCGCGCAACGCCGCGACAAGCGCGTCGCATTCGGCATCGGTGCCGACGGTGATGCGCAGGTGCTGGTCGATCCGCGGCAGCCGGAAGTGCCGCACGAAAATTTCCCGTTCCTTCAGCTTCGCCGCGATCGTGCCCGCATCGTGCGCGGGGTGGCGCGCGAACACGAAATTCGCGGCCGACGGCACGATCTCGAAGCCGAGTGCGTCGAGCGCATGCGTGAGCCGGGCCCGGCTGTCGATCACGCGCCGGCAGGTGGCGTTGAAATGATCGGTGTCCTCGTATGCGGCCTGCGCGGCCACCTGCGCGAGCCGGTCGAGCGGATACGAGTTGAAGCTGTCCTTCACGCGGTTCAGCGCATCGATCAGTGCCGTATCGCCGAACGCGAAGCCGACGCGCATGCCCGCGAGCGAGCGCGCCTTCGACGTCGTATGCACGACGAGCAGGTTCGGATGACGGTCGATCAGCGTGATGGCCGACTGCGCGCCGAAATCGACGTACGCTTCGTCGATCACGACGACCGACGACGGATTCGCGGCCGCGATCCGCTCGACGTCCGCGAGCGGCAACGCGCGCCCGGTCGGCGCATTCGGGTTCGGAAACAGTACGCCGCCGGCGTCGTCGAGATAGTCGTCGACGCGGATCGAGAAATCGTCCGCGAGCGGCACGACCGTGGTCTCGACGCCGTACAGGCGCGCGTAGGTCGGATAGAAGCTGTACGTGATGTCGGGAAAGCGTAGCGGCCGGTCGTGCTTGAGCAGCGCCTGGAACGCGTGCGCGAGCACCTCGTCGGAGCCGTTGCCGACGAACACCTGCTCGGGCTTGATGCGGTGATGGGCCGCGACCGTCTCGCGCAGTGCGCGCGCGACCGGGTCCGGATAGCGGCGCAGCGTGTCGCCGGTGTCGCCGAGTTCGCGTGCGATCGCCGCGACGACGCGCGGCGACGGCGGATAGGGATTCTCGTTGGTGTTCAGCTTGACGGGGTGCGCGAGTGCAGGCTGTTCGCCCGGCACGTAAGGCACGAGTTGCTGAACGACGTCGCTCCAGTAACGGCTCACCGCTTGGCTCCTGTCGGGCAAAACGTCGAGATTACCGCATGTGTGCGTCGCGGTGGGGCGGGCGAGGCCGCTCGGTTGCGCCGAACGGCCGATGCACCAGGCCGGTGCGTCGGACTCAGTTGCGATGCAGCTGCATCGTCGCGCGATCGAGTTCGCCCTTGACGATCATCGGCATCACGGCGAGCGCGCGTTCGATCGATGCGTCGATCACGTCCTGTTCCTCGCGGCGCGGCGGCTTCAGCACGAAGTTCGCGACGTCGGGCTTCGCGCCAGCGCGCGCGCTTTCCGGAATCAGGTCGCGCGGATGGCCGATGCCGATCCGCAGCCGCCAGTACTGCTGCGACGACAGGTGCGCGGAGATGTCCTTCAGGCCGTTGTGGCCGCCGCTGCCGCCGCCGAGCTTCAGCTTCACGGTGCCGGGCGGCAGGTCGAGCTCGTCGTGCGCGACGAGGATCTGGTCGGGCAGGATCTTGAAGAATTGCGCGAGCGCGACGACCGACTGGCCGGAGCGGTTCATATAGGTTTGCGGCTCGAGCAGGTGGACTTCCTCGCCGTGCAGGCGTGCTTTCGCATAGAAGCCGTGGAAACGGCGTTCGTCGCGCAGCGTCGTGCCGGCTTCGCGGGCGAGCTGGTCGATCAGCCAGAAACCGGCGTTGTGGCGCGTCGCGGTGTATTCCGCCCCGGGATTGCCGAGGCCGACGATCAGTTTGATCATGACGTTTCGAAGGCGGCGGCTGCCGCCTGGGCGCAGAAAAAGAAAAACCCGCCGGGCAAGCCGCGGCGGGTTGCGTCGACCGTTTCGTGAAACGGATCGATGGAGCGTGCAGGCAGCCGCTCAGGCAGCCGGCGTTTCGCCTTCTGCTGCGTCCGACACGGCACCCGCCGGGACCGTCGCCGAGGCGACAACCGGGTTTTCCGCGTCGATGTGCGCGACCAGCGCGACGCCCTTCGGCAGCGCGATGTCCTTCGCGTGCAGCGACTGACCGGCTTCGATCTTCGACAGGTCGACTTCGAGGAACTCCGGCAGCGCGGCCGGCAGGCACTCGATTTCGATTTCCGTCGCGACGTGCGAAACGATCGCGCTCGACAGCTTCACGGCAGGGCTGACTTCAGCGTTCAGGAAGTGCAGCGGCACCTTCGTGTGCAGCTTCTTCTTCGCGTCGACGCGCTGGAAGTCCACGTGCAGCACCAGTTGCTTGAACGGGTGGTATTGCACGTCGCGCAGCAGAACCTGCTGCGACTGGCCGGCCACTTCGAGGTCGAGGATCGACGAGTGGAAGGCTTCCTTCTTCAGGGCGTGCCACAGGGCGTTGTGATCGAGTTCGATCTTTTGCGGGGCTGCTTCGCCACCGTAGACGATACCCGTGGTCTTACCCGAATTGCGCAGGCGGCGGCTCGCACCCGTACCTTGCTGTTGGCGCTCGAAAGCGACGACTTTCATGTGATTCTCCAATGGCTGCCCGCGACCAGGCAGTGAAACGGGGCCATCAAGCGGCCCCAGATGAAACGGCCGGGGTTTCGTCTATCCCGTCCGATTGTGCAAAAAGCGAAGCGTTGCCGCTTCGCTTTCCGCGCATACTTTGTTCCGTCGATTCGCGATCAGGATTCCGCGAACAGCGACATCACCGAATCGCCGCGGCGAATCCGCGAGAACGTCTCGGCCAGCAGGCTCGCGCTCGTCAGCGAGCGGATCTTCGAGCATCCCAGCGATTCGGCCGACAGCGGGATCGTATCGGTGACGACCAGCTCGTCGAGTTCCGATGCGGCGATGCGATCCCCGGCGCCGCCCGACAGCACCGGGTGCGTCGCGTAGGCGAACACCTGCTTCGCACCGCGGTCCTTCAGCACTTGCGCGGCCTTGCAGAGCGTGCCGGCCGTATCGACCATGTCGTCCATGATCACGCAGGTGCGGCCTTCGACTTCACCGATGATGTTCATCACTTCGGCGATGTTCGCCTTCGGACGACGCTTGTCGATGATCGCGAGATCGCAGTTGAGCTGCTTCGCGAGTGCCCGGGCACGCACCACGCCGCCGACGTCCGGCGACACGACGAGCAGATCCGAGTAGTTCTGCTTGCGCAGGTCGCCCAGCAGGATCGGCGTCGCGTAGATGTTGTCGACCGGGATGTCGAAGAAGCCTTGAATCTGGTCGGCGTGCAGATCCATCGTGATGATCCGCTCGACGCCGGCGATTTCCAGCATGTTCGCGATGACCTTCGCCGAGATCGCGACGCGCGCCGAACGCGGGCGGCGATCCTGACGTGCATAGCCGAAGTAGGGGATGGCAGCAGTGATCCGGCCGGCGGATGCGCGCTTGAGCGCATCGACCATGATCATCAGTTCCATCAGGTTGTCGTTCGTCGGTGCGCACGTGGATTGCAGGACGAAGACGTCCTTGCCGCGCACGTTTTCCTGGATCTCGACCTGGATCTCGCCGTCGGAGAAACGGCTGACCATCGCTTTGCCGAGGGGAATACCAAGGATATTGACGACTTCCTGGGCGAGCGCGGGATTCGCGTTGCCAGTAAAGACCATCAGGCCATCATGGCTGTGGCTGCTCATCGTGCACCTGCTTCAGGCTTGGGCGGGAAATGCGGGAAAATTTTTGGCAGGGGAGGAAGGACTCGAACCCTCGCATGCCGGAATCAAAATCCGGTGCCTTGACCAACTTGGCGACTCCCCTACACTTAACTGATAACTTCACCGAACTCGTGTAGGCCGTTCGGCAAAGTAAAACTTCATGACGCGAAAGCGAAGAGCGGATGCTCGTTCAGGCTTTCGGCAACTGCGCCATTCCAACTGGCGGGCAGTTTGGCTTTCGCCGCTTCTGCCTCGTGCTTGCTGTGAAACGCTGCAAACACGCTAGCTCCGGAGCCGGTCATCCTCGCGGGGGTCACATCATACAACCATTTGACCACCTGCGCAACTTCCGCGTACTTCTTTGTTACAACTTCCTGCATATCGTTCCGGCCGAAGCTGTCTGGCCATCCCGCATCGCTGGTTTGCCGTGCAAGAAAGTCAGCAATTGTGACGGGCTTCGTATTTCTTGTCAACAACTCATCTGAAAATATTTCAGCGGTCGGGACATGAACGCGTGGCGTCACAACCAGGAACCAGCGAGTCGGCAATTCTACCTCAGCTAATTCTTCTCCGATACCCTCTGCGAATGCATTTTTTCCAAAAATAAAAAACGGGACGTCGGCGCCGAGTTTGACCGCGAGCGACTGGAGTTCGGCGCGCGGCAAATCGAGTTGCCACAGGCGGTTCAGCGCGAGCAGCGTCGTCGCCGCGTCGGAGCTGCCGCCGCCGAGGCCGGCGCCCATCGGCAGGATCTTGTCGATCTCGATGTCGACGCCGTGCGCGGTGTCCGTATGCGTTTTCAGCAGGTTGGCCGCGCGCACGACGAGATCGCTTTCCTCGGGCACGCCGGGTACCTCGGTGGCGCGGGCGACGCGGCCGTCGTCGCGTAACGTGAAGTGCAGCGTGTCGCCCCAGTTCAGCAGCTGGAATACGCTCTGCAGATCGTGATAGCCGTTCGGACGGCGGCCGGTGATGTGCAGGAACAGGTTGAGTTTCGCGGGCGCCAGGCAGTTGCGCAGCGAGCGGGTCGAATCGGTCATGCGGGTATCGGGCTAGGCGCGCGTGCTCACTGATCGAGCACGAGCTTGATGTCGAGCGGCGGCGTCGCGCGCACGAGGTTGACGCGTTTGACGCCCGTGGCCGGGGCATCCGCGTAGGCAAGGTAGTCGATCGTCCAGCCGTCCTGACGGAGCTGCTTGAGGCGCGTGCCGTCGGCCGGGTCGCGCACGGTTTCCGCCGGCGTCGCGGGTGCGGCGGTCGGCAGCAGCCAGTAGCGCAGGCCCGCGAGCGGCAGCTCGAAGCCGAGCGCTTTCTGCATCAGGTCGCCGACGTCCGGCGCATATTGGGTCGGACGGTTCGGCAATTCGAGCGACGCCGCGCGCGGCGTCGATTTCACGACCGCAAGCGTCTGGCCGAGCGGGCTGCGCAGTTCGAGCGACACGTCGTCGCCGTGTTCCTGCCAGTCGAAGTTGCCGTACACGTTCTGCGGGTTGCCGAGACGATCGTCGTACCGCACCGCGAAGCGGCCATGGTACGCATGCATCGCCGCCGTCTGCAGTGCGGCGCCCGCCGGCGTGCCGGCCGACGGCGGCGTACTCGCGCAGCCGGCGAGCGCGAGCGCCGCGCCGGCCGCGGCCAGCGTGCGCCGCGCGCGGGAGGACAGGGAAAACATCGGGAACATCCGCATCAGAGGCCGTTGATCTGCAGGCGCTTCAGCGTCTGCACGAGCGTTTCGTTGTCGGGCTCGAGCTTCTGCGCGGCACGCAACGCGTTGCGCGCGTCGTCCTGCGCGCCGCTCTTCCACAGCACTTCGCCGAGATGCGCGCCGATTTCGGCGTTCGGCTGCAGTTCGTATGCGCGCTGCAGCACCTTCGTCGCGCCGGCCGTGTCGCCCATCCGGTACTTCACCCAGCCGAGGCTGTCCATGATGTACGCGTCGTTCGGCGCGAGCGCCATCGCCTTGTCGATCAGCTTGCTGGCCTCGGGCAGGCGCTGGTTGCGGTCGGCGAGCGAATAGCCGAGCGCGTTGTAGGCCTGCGGATTGTCGGGCTGCGTGCGGATCAGCTCGCGCAACTGCTTTTCCATCGTCGCATAGTGGCCCGTCTTTTCGGCCGCCATCGCGTAGTCGTAGCGCAGGTCGGGATCGTCCGGGAAGTCCTGGACGGCCTGCCCGAGCCGCGCCTCCGCTTCCGGATAGCGCTTCGCCGTGAACAGGATCGACGCATCGGTGCGCGCCACCACGGCCGCGTCGCGCGGATCCGTGATCGGCAGGTTGTCGAGCACCTTGCGCGCCTCGTCGGTCTTGCCCTGTTTCTGCAACAGTTGCGCGCGCGTGATCTGCGCGGGCAGGTAGTGCTGGCTCGTCTGGTCGACCTTGTCGAGCCATTGCGACGCCTGCGCGTCGTTGTTCTGGTCGATCGCGATCTGCGCGAGGTAGATGTAGCCCTGGCCGACGTCGAGGTTCGGCTGCTTGTCGCCGAGCTGTACGTACTGCTTCAGGTAGCCGGTCGCCTCGTCGAGTTTCTTCTGCTGGATCTTGATCAGCGCGAGCGCCATCAGCGGCGTCGGATCCTTCGAGTCGAGCTTGCGCATCGTCTCGAACTGCTTCTGCGCGTCGTCGAGGCGGTCGTCGGCGAGATAGAGCTGCGACAGCGCGAGCCGTGCGTCGCGCGACTTCGGATTCTGCTGAACATACTTCTCGAACGACGCGATGCCCGCGGCGCGTTCCGCCGGCCCCATCTGCGACAGCATCAGCGCCGCCGGCAGGTAATCGGGGCGAATCTGCAACGCCTGCTTCAGCGATTGCGCGGCGCCGTCCTTGTCGTCGACCGCGAGCTGCTGCCGCGCGATCGCGAGCTGCGCCTCGGGGCGATTCATGTCGTTCTTCAGCATGTCCTTCAGCACCGCGAGGCCGCCCACGCGGTCGGAGCCGCGCACGAGGAGCGCCTGCAGCGCGAGGATCGCCGGGCCGCGCGTGTCGCCGGTCGCGCGGGCCAGCTCGCGCGCGAGCATCGGCTGCGCGTCGGCCGGCTTGCCGGCGAGCACCAGCAGCGCGGCGTCGACCTGCGACGCCCGGTTCGAGTCGGGTGCGTACTGGCGCCACAGGTTCGCGGCGGACAGCGCGTCGGCCGGGCTCTGCGCGCCGAGCGCGATTTCGGTCGCGCGCTGCGCCATGCGCGGATCGCGCGTGTCGCGGGCAAGCGCAAGGTAGGTCTGGTAGGCCGGCGCCGGCTGGTTGCGCTGGAGCGCGACCTCGGCGGCGAGCACCTGGTAGACGATCTGGCTCGTCAGCGGCACGCCGGGGAGATTCTTCTGCTCGTCCGGCATCACGTGCTCGAACGCACCCTGCGGCTCCGCGTCGTCCGGTGCCGGATCCTGCGCGTGGGCCGGAAAGGCGGTGAGGGTCCAGGCGGCAAACAGCGCGGCACCGAGTGCACGGCGGACCGGGAAGGCGCGCGCGCCGCGCACGGCGGCGGGGCGCTTCTGAAGCAGCTTCGAGGGCAGGGTCATGGAAATCCGTTCGATGTTTCAACCGATTGTAACGCGCTCGCTACAATACACGCACGATCGTGATAGGTTCCGTTTACCTGTGGAATCCCCATGCGAATGCCCGAAATCGCCCGCCTCGCGTGCTGCCAGGCGGGCGATTTCGGGCATTCCCGTGTTTAATTCGGGGTCGGCGCGAGAACGGCCGTTCTCGTGGCGCCGCATGCGTATTCGCGATGTAAACAGACCGTAGCCTCAGACCCGCAAAACATGCCAGAGTTGCCAGAAGTCGAAGTCACGCGCCGGGGCATCGAGCCCTTTGTCGCGGGCCGCCGCGTCGAGCGTGTCGACGTCCGTACCGCGATGCTGCGCTGGCCCGTGCCGGCAGGGCTCGCCGAACAGTTGCGCGCGCGCGAGGTGCTCGCCGTCGAGCGCCGCGGCAAGTACCTGCTGTTCGAGGTCGATGCAGGCTGGTTCATCGTCCATCTCGGGATGACCGGCACGCTGCGCGTGCTGCCCGCGGCCGGCGTGCCGATCGCCGCGAAGCACGACCACATCGACTGGATCTTCGATGAATTCGTGCTGCGGTTCCGCGATCCGCGCCGCTTCGGCGCCGTGCTGTGGCATCCGCGCGAAGCAGGCGACGTGCATGCGCATCCGCTTCTCGCGAGCCTCGGCGTCGAGCCGTTCTCGCCGGCGTTCACCGGCGCGCTGCTGCATGCGCGTACGCGCGGCCGCACGGTGTCGGTCAAGCAGGCGCTGCTCGCGGGCGACATGGTCGTCGGCGTCGGCAACATCTACGCGTCGGAGAGCCTGTTTCGCGCCGGCATCCGGCCGACGACGGCCGCCGGCAAGGTTTCGCTGCCGCGCTACGAGCGGCTGGCCGATGAGGTACGCGCGACGCTCGCCGATGCGATCGAGCGCGGCGGCAGCACGTTGCGCGATTTCGTCGGCAGCAACGGCGAAAGCGGCTACTTCCAGCTCGACTGCTTCGTCTACGATCGCGCCGGCCAGCCGTGCCGCGTATGCGGCACATCGATCCGCCAGATCGTGCAGGGCCAGCGGTCGACCTATTTCTGCCCGACGTGCCAGCGTTGAAACCCTTTTCCTCGATCCCATCACTTGAAGCCGCCCCGCATCGCCCCCGCTCCGTTCCCCGTCACGCCGCTGCACCGCACGTTCGCCACGCGTCTCGTCGCGTGGCAGCGCGAGCATGGCCGCCATGACCTGCCATGGCAGAACACCCGCGATCCATACCGGATCTGGCTGTCGGAAATCATGCTGCAGCAGACGCAGGTATCGACCGTCATTCCGTACTACACGCGTTTTCTCGACCGCTACCCCGATGTCGCCGCGCTCGCGGCTGCGCCCGGCGACGACGTGATGGCGCTGTGGGCGGGGCTCGGCTACTACTCGCGCGCGCGCAACCTGCACCGCTGCGCGCAGGTCGTCGTCGCCGAGCACGGCGGCGCGTTTCCGGCGACGCCCGACGCGCTGGCCGAACTGCCGGGCATCGGTCGTTCGACGGCCGCCGCGATCGCGTCGTTTGCGTACGGTGCGCGCGCGACGATCCTCGACGGCAACGTGAAGCGCGTGCTCGCGCGGGTGTTCGGCGTCGAGGGCTTTCCGGGCGAGAAGCGTGTCGAGAACGACATGTGGGCGCTCGCCGAATCGTTGCTGCCCGACGCCGCGAACCCGGCCGACGTGAGCGCGTACACGCAGGGGCTGATGGATCTGGGCGCGACGCTGTGCGTGCGCGGCAGACCCGACTGCGCGCGCTGCCCGTTCGCGGGCGACTGCGTCGCGCAATCGACCGGCCGTCAGCGCGAATTGCCGGCCGCGCGGCCGAAGAAGGCCGTGCCGACGCGCAAGACCTGGATGCTCGTGCTGCGCGACGGCGACGCCGTGCTGCTCGAGCGACGGCCGCCGACCGGCATCTGGGGCGGACTGTGGAGCCTGCCGCAAGCGGACGGCGAAGCCGCGCTCGCGGATCTCGCGCGCGGCTTCGGCGGCGGCGGCACGGTGCCGCTCGCGCCGTTCATGCATACGTTCACGCATTTCCGGCTCGAGATCGAGCCGCGGCTGAGCGATCTGGCGGACGGCGGCGGCCTGCCGTCGCCGGCGCGGGACGCGGATACCGCATGGGTGCCGCTGAGCCGGCTCGACGCGTACGGCGTGCCGGCGCCCGTGCGCAAGCTGCTCGATGCGCTGAGCGGGCCGCTGCTGTAACGAACGGGGAAGGGCGCGGCGCGGGCCGCGTTCGGGAAGGCGCCTGACCGCCGCGGCATTGCCCTCGCGCAGGCGGCCCGCCGGGCACGCGCGACCGGCGGCGTTACAGCCAGCCGTGCCGGTCGAGCACGTGGTGCACGGCGTCGATGCGCGCGCCGACGTCCGGAAACTCCATCAGCTTCTGCCGCGCGCGCAGGTCGAGCGGCAGCAGTTCCGAGAGGCGATTCGATACCCAGCTCGGATCGTCGAGGCGGAACGGTTCGACGAACGGCATTTTCTCCGGATCGGACTTCTTCAGCGCGTCGATGATGCGCTCGAGCACCTCGGCGCACGAGCCGAACTGCGCGAGCGCCTGTTCGCCTTCGAGCGGGATGTCGTCGGGCAGCGGTTCGGCGATGCCGACCAGCAGCCCGTTGCTTTCGACGCGATACGACAGCAGCTCGAAACGCTGCGTGCCGACCGCCTGCAGATACAGCATCCCGAATTCGCCGGTATCGCATTCGGTGATGCGCGCCATGCAGCCGATGGTTTCGGGCACCGACACCGCGCCGTCCTGCGCGACTTCGGGCCCGCTCTTGAGCAGGCACACGCCGAACGGCACGTCGTCGCGCAGGCACGCGCGGGACATGTCGAGATAGCGCGCCTCGAACACCTTGAGCGGGAGCAACCCTCCCGGAAACAGCACCGTGTGCAGCGGAAACAGCGGCAGGTCGATCAGGGTGGTCGATAGGGAGGACATGGCGCGCGGGCGTGGGGGCGGGTGTCGCTAGGGTCGGTCGACCTCGGAGACGAGCCGCGACGACGCGTCGACATCCACTGGCGCGTCACGATGCCGCACGATCACGTTCGCGTCGCGGGCGAGGCGCGCGGCGAGCGTTTCCGCGATGAATACCGAGCGATGCTGCCCGCCCGTACAGCCGATGGCGACGGTCAGGTAGCTGCGGTTGTCATCGCGGAAGTGCGGCAGCCATTTCATCAGGAACGCATGGATGTCGTCGATCATCTGATGGACGATCGGCAGTGCGTCGAGAAAGGCGATGACCGGCTGGTCGAGCCCGGTGAGCGGGCGCAACTGATGGTCGTAGTACGGATTCGGCAGCGCGCGCACGTCGAACATCAGGTCGGCGTCGAGCGGCACGCCGCGCTTGAAGCCGAACGATTCGAACATCACCATCAGGTCGTTGTTCTTCTGCTCGATGAAGCGCTTGACCCAGGTGCGCAGCGCGTTCGCGCGCAGCGTGCTGGTATCGATCTGGTGGCCGAATTCGGCGAGCGGCGCGACGAGTTCGCGCTCGCGCTCGATCGCTTCCTCGAGCGACGACAGCAGGCCGACGTCCGCATCGTGCGACCGCGAGCCGGACAACGGGTGGCGGCGGCGCGTTTCGGAGAAGCGCTGGATCAGCGCCTGGGTGCTCGCGTTGAGGAACAGCACGCGCACGTCGTGCTCGCGGGACAGATCGCGGATCAGGCCGGGCATTTCGTCGAGCGAGGCGCTCGAGCGTGCGTCGATCGCGACCGCGAGCCGGCGCTGGCCGTCCTGGGCGAGGTAGCGGGCGAGTTCGGGGAGCACGTGCGGCGGCAGGTTGTCGACGCAGTAATAGCCTGCGTCTTCGAGCGCATTCAGCGCGACGGACTTGCCTGAGCCGGAGATGCCGGTAATGAGGACGATGCGCATGGGAACAGAGAATCCTGACGTTTCATCATAGCACCGGCTCGACGCGTCGGCGTTGCGCGGCCGGCGCGTGCGGGTTACACCAGCTTGCCGGGGAACTGACTGTCGGGATCTTGCATCGCGAGTCGTTGCCGATCCATGAAATCGCGCAACGTGTCGATTCCGCGCAACTGCAGGATCGTGTTCCGGACGGCCGCCTCGACGAGCACCGCGAGGTTGCGGCCGGCCGCCACCTGGATCGTGACCTTGCTGATCGGCAAACCGAGCACGTCGACGGTCTGGCTTTCGAGCGGCAGGCGCTGGAATTCGCCGTCGGGACGCCGCACGAGCTGGACGATCAGCTTCAGCTTCATTTTCCGGCGCACCGCGGTTTCACCGAAGATCGTCTTGATGTCGAGCAGGCCGAGGCCGCGCACTTCGAGCAGGTTCTGCAGCAGCGGCGGGCAGCGCCCTTCGACGAAATCGGGGCCAAGACGGACGAAATCGACCGCGTCGTCGGCGACGAGGCCGTGTCCGCGGCTGATCAGCTCGAGGCCGAGTTCGCTCTTGCCGAGGCCCGAATCGCCGGTCAGCAGCACGCCCATCCCGAGGATGTCGAGGAACACGCCGTGCAGCGTCGCGCGCGGCGCGAGGATGCGCGACATGTAGAGCCGCAGGCTGTCGATCACCGCGGCGGCCGACATCGGCGTCGTGAACAGCGGCGTGGACGAGCGCGTGCAGCGCAGCACCAGTTCGGGCGGTGCCGCGGCGCCGCCGGCGACGACGAGGAACGGCGGCTCGAGCGCGATCAGCTCGGCCATGTGGCGCGAGCGGTCTTCGTCGGTCTGGCGCTGGTAGTAGTCGATTTCGGCTTCGCCGAGCACCTGGATCCGGTTCGGGTGGATCAGGTTCAGGTGGCCGACGAGGTCGGCGCTCGACGTTGCGTTGCCGACCGTGTCGGCCGAAAAGCCGCGTTCCCAGCCTTCATGCCCCGTCAGCCAGCTCAGTTTCAGCGTGGCTGCGTTGTCGTCGAAGATGCTCTGGGCGTTGATGCTGGACGTATCCATCACTCTCGTCACTCCAATGGGCCGGTGCGGGCGCGCGGCGACGGACGTCGCCATGCCGGGCCGGCGCCGAGCGGCCCTGGACGGCGGCGTGTGCCGCCTAGTACGGGGAAATATTCCGCCCGGAACAACTCAAGGTTGCCACTGAGTGAGCAGGCGATGCAACTCGGCGATATCCGTTTCGTTGTGCAGACGCTCGCGGGCGTCGCGATCGGACAGCAGTTGCGCGATTTCCGACAGGATCTCGAGGTGCTGCTGGGTGGCTTGCTCCGGGACGAGCAGGAAGATCAGGAGGCCGACCGGCTGGCCGTCGGGCGCTTCGAACGGGATCGCCTCGGAGAGGCGGACGAACGCGGCGAGCGGGTGCTTGAGGCCCTTGATGCGGCCGTGCGGAATCGCGACACCTTCGCCGAGCCCGGTCGAACCGAGGCGCTCGCGCGCGAACAGGTTGTCCGTGACGGTGCTGCGGCCGATGCCATTCTGATTCTCGAACATCAGCCCGGCTTGTTCGAAGACGCGTTTCTTGCTGGTGACCGAGAGGTCGATGACGACGTTCTCTATGGGCAGGATTTTGGCTAGGCGATTCATGTTGGCAGGCGATTGGGCGGCCTGGGGTCTCCTTGCGGCGGCGGACTGATTTTCCATGTTCGGCGATATCACGGCATGTGGCATGGCAACCTGCAACGCAGCTACCGCAATCCAACACCCCCCGGCGATAACCGGAACATTATAGAGCACAGCCGCGTGCGTGGCGCGGCACGGACGGACCGGCCGCACCTTCGCGCGGAGTGGCAAAAAAAACGCCCGGCGAACCGGGCGGCGTGCGTGTCGCAGTGACGGTTATTGCGGCGGCAGTTCGATCTGGTCGATCGACGGCTGCAGCTTGATCGGGTCGTGCGCGTGCGTTTGCAGGCGCTCCATGTGCTTGACGACCTGGCGATCCAGCTTGTCGATCAGCAGATCGATCGCGGCGTACAGGTTGCCGTTCGCGCTTTCGACGAAGATGTCCTTGCCCTTCAGGTGCAGGTTGATTTCCGCGCGCTGCTGCTTGTCCTTTTCCTTGTGGTTGTCGACCGAGAGGATCACAGTGCCATCGATCACCTGATCGCTATGCCGTAGCACCCGGTCCAGCTTGGTGATCACGTATTCGCGAATTGCAGGCGTGACTTCGAGATGATGTCCACTGATCTTCAGGTTCATAGTGCTTCTCCAAGCGAGTGACCACCCGGCCGCATCGAGGCGGCGCTCCGGCCGACTTGCCCGTGCCGCACGAGGCGGCGTATCGCGGACAGGTCGCCCGGCCTGTTCCCCGTGTGCGCGGTGGCCGGAACACGCCTGCCGCCGGGCAGGCAGCAGGCTTAAAGAGACTTGCGCAGATTCACTGCCGGGATCTTGAGGGCTTCGCGATATTTGGCAACCGTGCGGCGCGCGACCACGAAACCCTGTTCTGCCAGCAGCTCGGCAATGCGGCTGTCCGAAAGTGGCGATTTTGGGTCTTCAGCTCCTATCAGTTGCTTGATGAGGGCTCGGATGGCGGTCGACGAAGCGGCGCCACCGGTGTCGGTCGAAACGTGAGATCCGAAGAAGTACTTAAATTCCAGCGTCCCGAACGGGGTCAGCATGTACTTCCCGGTTGTCACACGGCTGACAGTCGACTCGTGTAGGCCCAGCGTATCAGCTATTTCCCGCAAAACCAAGGGGCGCATGGCAATTTCACCGTGCGCAAAGAAATTCTTCTGACGCTCGACAATAGCCTGCGCGACACGCAGGATCGTCTCGAAACGCTGCTGGATATTCTTGATCAACCAGCGTGCTTCCTGAAGCTGCTGCTTCAGCGATCCGGCCGCCGGATCGCCGCGGCTGTTGCGCAGGATGTTCGCGTACAGGTTGTTGATCCGCAGGCGCGGCATGACCTCCGGGTTGAGCTCCGCGAGCCATCCCTGGCCGGCCTTCTTCACGATGATGTCGGGCACGACGTAGTCGGCCTCGGCCTTGCCGTATGCGGCGCCGGGAAACGGCTCGAGCGAGCGGATCAGCGCGTGCGCGTCGCGCAGCGCGTCGTCGCTCGCCTTCAGGTGCTTGCGCAACCGTGTGAAGTCGCGCGCGGCGAGCAGTTCGAGATGCTGCGACACGATCTCGAGCGCGAGCGTGCGCGTCGGGGACGGATCGAGCCGCAGCAACTGCAGCTTCAGGCATTCGGAAGCCGAGCGCGCGCCGACGCCGGCCGGGTCGAAGCTGTGCAGCAACGCGAGCGCCGCGTTCAGTTCGTCGCAGTCGATGTCCAGTTCGGGCGGCAGGTCGGCGAGTACTTCGTCGAGCGTGGCGGTCAGGTAGCCGTCGTCGTCGAGCGATTCGATCAGGAACATCACGAGCGCGCGATCGCGCGGGCCGGCCTGCGTGACGCGCAACTGCGCGGACAGGTGCTCGCGCAGCGACGTCGCGGCTTCCTGCACCTGCAGCGGCGGCAGGTCGTCGTCGTCGGACGCGCCGCTCGAGCGGCCGTAGTCGTCCAGGTTCCACTGCGGGCCGTCGTTGCCGTCGCCCGACCCGTAACCGTCGTATTCGTCGGCGCCGGCCGGCTCGTCGCGCTCCGCGCGATCGCTGGACGTGCCGCTGCCGTTCGTCGCGGCGGGCTCGGTGTTTTGTGCGGGCGGCGTCTGCGCGATCAGCGATCCGTCCGACGCGACGCGCAACGGGCTCGCGATCCATTCGTCGTCGCTCTCGAGCAGCGGGTTCTGCGCGACGGCCATCGCGACTTCCTGCTGCAACTCGAGCGTCGACAACTGCAGGAGCCGGATCGACTGCTGCAGCTGCGGCGTCAGCGCCAGATGTTGCGACAGGCGGAGTTGAAGGCTGGCTTTCATGGCAAGGAGGGAGTCATACCGGCAGTTTGCCACGACCCAGGCGCATTGAGCCATCCGCGATTACGCGCGGCGCGCCGCCTGGCCGCGGGCATGGCCGCGGGCGTGGATGCAAGCGGGGCGCGGCCCCGCGCGGCGATGCCGGGCGGGGTGCAGCCAGCCACGAGGAGGGAGTTACATGCGGAAGTGTTCGCCGAGGTACACGCGGCGCACGCTTTCGTTTTCGATGATTTCGCTCGGCGCGCCGGCGGCCAGCACCGAACCGTCGCTGATGATGTACGCGTGGTCGCAGATACCGAGCGTTTCGCGGACGTTGTGGTCCGTGATCAGCACGCCGATGTTGCGTTGCTTCAGGAACTTGACGATCTTCTGGATCTCGAGCACCGCGATCGGGTCGACGCCGGCGAACGGTTCGTCGAGCAGGATGAAGCTCGGGTTGGTCGCGAGCGCGCGCGCGATTTCGACGCGGCGCCGTTCGCCGCCCGACAGCGACAGCGCGGGGTTCTCGCGCAGGTGACCGATCTGCAGTTCGTCGAGCAGCGCTTCGGTGCGCAACGAGATCGCGTCCTTCGACAGCCGCTTGCCGTCTTCGCCGTACTGCAGCTCGAGCACCGCGCGGATGTTCTCCTCGACGGTCAGCTTGCGGAACACGGACGCTTCCTGCGGCAGGTACGACAGGCCGAGCGACGCGCGCTTGTGGATCGGCAGCAGGCTGATCGAGCTGCCGTTCAGCGAGATTTCGCCCGCGTCCGTCGGCACCAGACCGACGATCATGTAGAACGACGTGGTCTTGCCGGCGCCGTTCGGGCCGAGCAGGCCGACGACTTCGCCGCTCTTCACGTCGAGCGACACGTCCTTGACGACCGTGCGCGAGCCGTAGCGCTTCTTCAGGTTGCGGACGACGAGCGAGCTCGTGGTGCCGGCCGGCTGGCGGTTCGGGAGCGCGTTCATTGGCCGGGCGCTCCCTGGATCGTGGTGGACGGCGACAGCTTGGCCGGCGCCCCGTTCAGCGGCGCGGGGCCGCCGTTCTTCGGCGACAGCATCGCGCGCACGCGGCCGTTCGGGTTGCCCGGCGCGGCGACGTCCTTGCCGCCCTTCGCGGTGTAGAAGTCGCGCTGGCCGTCGTACGTGATCACGCTGCCGTGCACGGTATCGGCGATCGTCGACGTGCCCTGCAGGCGGCGCACGGTCGCGGCGGTGGTCAGCGTGGTCAGGTCCTGCTTGCCGTCGTAGTCGATCCGCTCGGCGTCGCCGTCGATGTATTCGTCGAGGCCTTCGCGCTTCTGGCGGAACGTCGCGTGCTTCTTGCCGCTGCCGAACGACGTCGCGTACTGGTAGCCTTCCGGGTCCTGGCGCACTTCGACACGATCGCCCTTGATGATGATCGTGCCCTTCGTGATCACGACGTTGCCGGTCGCGACCGTGACCTGCTTCAGATCGTCATAGGTCAGGTTGTCTGCCTCGACGTTGATCGGCTTGTTCTGGTCGGCCTTCTCGGCATGGGCGAGCGGCGCCAGCCCGACCAGCGGGAGCGCCACGAGCGTCGCGGCGAGCGCGGCGCGGACGGCGCGCGCAGCGCCGCCGGAAATCTGTCGAGGGAACGGTTCGTTCATGCAGTCACGTGAGGGATGCGTCACTTGGGTTGACCTTTCGAGCCGCCGGACGTGTCCGCCGCGGCGATCGTGCCGCGCACGTTGCCGTAAAGCTCGATGACCCGGGTGACGTTGTTGTACTTCATGCCGTCGGTCGCGTTGACGAGCGACAGGCCGCGCTGAAGTTTAACCGGCTTTTCGGTCTGGATCACATCGTCATTGACGAAGATCCGGAAATGCTGGGAATCGGCCTGCATCTGCGGGTCGCCGCCGCCGGCCGCGCGCAGGATCCGCGCATCGTCGTACAAATCGACGATCGACACGTCGCCGTTGACGGTGCCGCGCTTCGCGGTGGTCGTCACGACGGGCTTGCCGGGCTGGAACGCGCGCATGGCCGGATCGGTCAGGTCGCTGCTTTCGGTGTCTTCGTAATGGACCAGCTTCGCGGCCGTCAGCCGGTACTGGGTCGTGCCGGACTGGTCGAGCTCGGTGACCGAGAAGTTGTCCGCGAAATAGTCGGGCGTATGGCGCTTCGGCTGCACGGCGCCCTCGCCGGGCGGCGGCAGCGTGGCTTGCAGCAGCCACCAGGTGACGCCCGCGAGCGCGGCGACCGCGGCGAGCGGCAGCATCTGGGTCCAGCGGAAATGCGTGCTCATCGGTCAGGCTCCGCAGACGGCGGCGAGCAGCGCGTCGTAGCGGCGCTGCGCGCGCAGGATCGCATCGCAGACCTCGCGCACGGCGCCGTGGCCGCCGCGGGCCTCGGCGACCCAGTGCGCGCGGGCGATCACCTCGGGGTGCGCGTTCGCGGGGGCCGTGGCGAAGCCGCAGCGCAGCATGACCGGCAGGTCGGGCCAGTCGTCGCCCATGTAGCCGCATGCGTCGGCCGTCAGGCCGAGCGACGCGATCAGGTCGGCGAACACGGCGAGTTTGTTCTCGACGCCCTGGAACAGGTGCGCGATCTTCATTTCCTTCGCGCGTGCCGCGACGATGTCCGAGCGGCGGCCCGTGATGATCGCGGTCGCGATGCCGGCTTCGCCGAGCAGCTTCACGCCGTGACCGTCGAGCGAATTGAACGATTTCATCGCGTCGCCGGCCGCGGTAAACAGCAGGCCGCCGTCGGTCAGTACGCCGTCGACGTCGAAAATCATCAGCTTCACGCGGCTCGCGCGTTCGGCCGCAGTCAGTGCTGCGCTCATCAGATCACCTTCTTCGAAAACAGGTCGTGCATGTTCAGCGCGCCGATCAGCGCGCCGTCGGCATCGACGACCAGCATCTGGTTGATCCGGTGGCGCTCCATCAGTTCCACGGCCTCGACCGCCAGGTGATCCGGCGCGATCGTGCGCGGGTCGCGCGTCATGACTTCGGTGATCGGCAGCGTGCGGAAGTCGCCGTCGCGCGCGAGCACGCGGCGCAGGTCGCCGTCCGTGAAGATGCCGACGACCTTGCCGCCGGCGTCGACCACGGCCGTCATGCCGAGGCGCTTCACGGTGATCTGGAACAGCGCGTCCGACAGCGTCGCGTTCAGCCCGACGGACGGGACGTCGTCGCCCGAGCGCATCACGTCGCGCACGTAGGTGAGCAGGCGCCGGCCGAGCGCGCCGCCCGGATGCGAGCGCGCGAAATCTTCCGAGCCGAAGCCGCGCGCGTCGAGCACGGCGACGGCGAGCGCGTCGCCGAGCGCGAGCGCGGCGGTCGTGCTCGCGGTGGGCGCGAGGTTCAGCGGGCACGCTTCCTTCGACACCGCGGCGTTCAGGTTCACGTCGGCGAGCGTGCCGAGGCTCGACCCCGCGCGGCCCGTGATCGCGATCAGCTTCGCGCCGATCCGCTTCACGAGCGGCAGGATCGCGACGAGCTCTTCCGATTCGCCGGAATAGGAGATGCCGATGAAGACGTCGTCGGAGGTGACCATCCCGAGGTCGCCGTGGCTGGCCTCGGCAGGGTGGACGAAGAAGGCCGGCGTACCGGTGCTGGCCAGCGTGGCTGCGATCTTGCGGGCGATATGCCCCGATTTGCCGATGCCGGAGACCACGACGCGGCCGCGGCAGTCGAGCAGCAACGCAACGGCCTGGACGAAGCCGCCGTCGAGCTGGTCACGCAGCGCGCGCACGGCGTCCGCCTCGATGTCGAGCACGTCGCGGGCGAGCGCGAGCGCCCGATCATCATTGATTTTCGCTATCATGCGCGGAGTATAGCAAAGGCGTTTGTTCGCCGCGCCGCGCCTTCGGACCCGTCCGATGTCGCTTGCCCACCGCCACCACCCGCGCCCGCATTGCCGTGGCCCCGACGAACGAGGACGCTTCGCCTGTGATTTCCCCGCTCGAAATGACCCTGCTGCTGCTGCTGGCCTCGGTGGTGGGCGTCGTCGTATTCCGCTCGTTGAACCTGCCGCCGATGCTCGGCTACCTGACCGTCGGCATCCTGGTCGGCCCGCACGCATTCGGCGTCGCGGCGGATCTCGAACGGGCCGAGCACCTGGCGGAGTTCGGCGTGGTGTTCCTGATGTTTTCGATCGGCCTCGAATTCTCGCTTGCGAAACTGAGGGCGATGCAGCGGCTCGTGTTCGGGCTCGGCCTGCTGCAGGTCGTCGCGACCCTCGTGCTCGCGCTCGTGCTCGGCGCGCTGTTCGAGCGCTGGGTGCACATCACGTGGCAGGGCAGCATCGCGCTCGGCGGCGCGCTCGCGATGTCGTCGACGGCGATCGTGTCGAAGATGCTCGCCGAGCGGCTCGAGATCGAGACCGAGCACGGCCGCAACATCTTCGGCGTGCTGCTGTTCCAGGATCTCGCGGTCGTGCCGCTGCTGATCGTGATCGCCGCGTTCGGCGCCGAATCGTCGAAGGACCTCGCGATCACGCTCGGCTTCGCGGCGGTCAAGATCGTGATCGCGCTCACGCTGCTGCTGGTCATCGGCCAGCGTTTCATGACGCGCTGGCTCAACGTCGTCGCGCGGCGCCGCTCGCAGGAGCTGTTCGTGCTGAACCTGCTGCTCGTCACGCTCGGCGCCGCGTTCATCACCGACCGCTTCGGCCTGTCGCTCGCGCTCGGCGCGTTCATCGCGGGGATGCTCATCTCCGAGACGCCGTTCCGCCATCAGGTGGAAGAGGACATCAAGCCGTTTCGCGACGTGCTGCTCGGCCTGTTCTTCGTGACGACGGGGATGCTGCTCGATCCACGCGTGATCTGGGAGCATCCGTTGATCGTGCTCGGTTTTTTCGTCGGGCAGATCCTGTTCAAGGCGACCATGATCGCGGGGCTCGCGCGGCTGTTCGGGGCGACGCCGGGCGTCGCGATGCGCACGGGCATCGGCCTCGCGCAGGCCGGCGAATTCGGCTTCGTGCTGCTGAACCTGATCCTCGACCGGCATCTCGTCGATTCGACGCTGCTGCAGGCGATCCTCGCGTCGATGCTGCTGTCGATGCTCGCCGCGCCGTTCCTGATCCAGAACGCCGACCGGATCGTGATGCGGCTGTCGTCGACGGAATGGATGCAGCAGTCGCTGCAGATGACGCGGATCGCGACGCAGAGCCTGAAGCAGCGCGGCCACGTGATCATCTGCGGCTATGGCCGCGCGGGCCAGAACCTGGCGCGCATGCTCGAGCAGGAAGGCATTTCGTACGTCGCGCTCGACCTCGATCCCGATCGCGTGAGCGCGGCCGCGACGGCCGGCGAATCGGTCGTGTTCGGCGACGCGGCGCGCCGCGAATCGCTGCTCGCGGCCGGTATCCACCGTGCGGCGGCCGTCGCGATCACCTACGCGAACACGCCGTCCGCGCTGCGCGTGCTCCATCACGTGCACGAGCTCGAGCCGACGCTGCCGGCGATCGTGCGCACCGTCGACGATGCCGATCTGGAGAAGCTGCTCGCGGCCGGCGCGACCGAGGTGATTCCGGAGATCGTCGAGGGCAGCCTGATGCTCGCGTCGCACACGCTGGTGCTGGTCGGCGTGCCGATGCGCAAGGTCGTGCGGCGCGTCGAGGAGATGCGCGACGAGCGCTACAGCCTGCTGCGCGGCTATTTCCGCGGCGCGGACGACGCGGACGACGACGATCACGAGCAGGTGCGGCTACAATCGGTGCCGGTCGATGCACGCGCGGACGCGGTCGGGCGCTCGCTGGAAGAACTCGGGCTGTACGCGCTCGGGCTGGAAGTCACGGCGATCCGCCGGCACGGCATTCGCGGCGTCGAACCCGATCCGCAGACCAAGCTGCGCGCGAGCGACATCGTGGTGCTGCGCGGGCTGCCCGAGGCGCTCGCGCTCGCGGAGGAGCGGTTGTCGCGCCATCGGCGCGATCCGCCGGCCGCGGCTGCGTGAGCCGCGATTCACAACCTGACCCGTATTGTTCAGAAACGGTGCCCGATCTTCGCGCACCGTTTTTTTCGGAGAGTTTCATGCCGCATTCGTCGTCGGGCGCACCGCTCGATCCGGTCGCCTTCATCCACAGCCAGATCCGCACGGTGCCCGACTGGCCGCAGCCGGGCGTGCAGTTCCGCGACATCACAACGCTGCTGCAGAGCCCGAAGGCGCTGCGCATCCTCGTCGACCTGTTCGTCGAACGCTATGTCGATGCGAAGCTCGATTACGTCGCGGGGCTCGACGCGCGCGGCTTCATCATCGCGCCGATCGTCGCGTACGAGCTGAGCGTCGGCTTCGTGCCGATCCGCAAGGTCGGCAAGCTGCCGTACAAGACCCGTTCGGAATCGTACGACCTCGAATACGGCAGCGCGACGGTCGAGATCCACGAAGATGCGTGCCGCCCCGGCGACCGCGTGATCGTCATGGACGACCTGATCGCGACCGGCGGCACGATGATGGCGGGGCGCAACCTGCTGCAGCGGCTCGGCGCGGTGGTCGTCGAAGGCGCGGCGATCATCGACCTGCCCGATCTCGGCGGCTCGGCGCTGCTGCGCAACGCCGGCCTGCCCGTCTATACCGTCACCGAATTCTCCGGCCACTGAACGCCGGTGCGCTCGGGGCTTGCCGCTCCGGCTTGCCCCGGTTCACGTTACGCAGCGAGGTCACGATGCCCAACTTCATGCTGTTTCTCGCCACGTCGATCGCGATCACGTTCGCGCCGGGTCCCGACAACCTGCAGGTGCTCGCACGCGGCATCTCGCAGGGCCGCGCGGCCGGCTTCGTCGCCGCGCTCGGCTTCACGGCGGGGATCCTGTTCCACACGACGCTCGCGGCGCTCGGCGTCGCGGCCGTGCTGCGTTCGTCGCCGGTCGCGTTCCAGATCCTGAAGCTCGCGGGCGCCGCGTACCTCGTGTGGATCGGCATCAAGGCGCTGCGCAGCCAGGGCCTCGCGAACGCGCATGCGCGCCCGCCGCAGCCGCTCGGCGCGATTTTCCGGCAGAGCATGATCGGCAACCTGATGAACCCGAAGGTCACGCTGTTCTTCGTCGTGTTCCTGCCGCAGTTCGTCGATCCGCACGGCGCGCAGGGCGTGACGCTGCAGATGTTCGAGCTCGGCGCGCTGTTCATGCTGCAGACGGCCGCGGTCTTCTCGCTGTTCGGCGTCGGCGCGGGCATGATCGGCGCGTGGCTGAAGCGTCGCCCGAAGGCCGGCGTGTGGCTCGACCGGATCGCCGGCGCGACGTTCATCGCGATCGGCATCCGCGTCGCGCTGAAGGACTGAGCGCCATGACGTTTCCGTGCATCGCGGCCGCGCGCCGCTTCGATCCGGCCGCGCACCTGCGTTTCGAGATCGCCGGCCAGGCGGTCGGCTGGGTGCGCCGCCAGGACGTCGCGAAGCTCGCGCGCTGGCCCGACGTGTTCGAGTTGACCGGCGAGCGGGTCGTGCTGTCGGCGCGCTACGATTCGGTCGACGCGCGCAGCATGGCGCTCGCCGGCGCGATCGGCGCGCTCGCCGCCGAAGGCGCGATTCCCGGCTGGCGCGACGAGATCTACGCGATCCGCAACCGCTTCGACGATCCGCCGCTCGCCTACATCGAGCGCGCCGCGTCGCGCTTCTTCGGCACGCAGACCTATGCGGTGCACGTGAACGGCATCGTAGAATATGCGGTTACGCCGGGCGAGCCGGCCGCCGCGGCCGCGCCGAAGATGTGGCTCGGCCGCCGCAGCGCGACCAAGGCCACCGACCCCGGCATGCTCGACAACGTCGTCGCGGGCGGGATCGGCTGGGGGCTGGGCGTTCACGAGACGCTCGCGAAGGAATGCTGGGAAGAAGCCGGCATTCCGGCCGAGCTGGCGGCGCGCGCGATCGCGGGCCGCACGGTGCAGGTGCTGAACGCGCTGCCGGAAGGCACGCAGTCGGAACTGATCTTCGTGTACGACCTGCCGCTGCCGCACGACTTCGCGCCGCGCAACCAGGACGGCGAAGTGGCCGAACACCTGCTGGCCGGCGTGCCCGAGGTGATCGGCTGGTTGCGCGAAGGCCGCGCGACGATGGATGCGAGCCTCGCGACGCTCGATACGCTGCTGCGCCACCGCTGGATTCCGGCGGCCGACGCGGCCGGCATCGACGCGCTGTTCGTGCCGGCCGCGTGACGCGCGCCGCGCGGCGCGAACGGGCAATTTGACGAATACGGAAACAATGGGAGTCGCGGTCATGCCGACCGATCACAGCTTTATCTTGAAACTGTCGTGCCCCGACCGGCACGGCATCGTCCATGCGGTCTCGGGCTTCCTGTTCGAGCGCAGCAACAACATCCTCGATTCCGCGCAGTTCGGCGACAGCCGCACCAGCGAGTTCTTCATGCGCGTGCACTTCGAGCAGGACGGCGGCGGCGTGGATGCTGCGTCGGCGCTCGACACACTTCGCAAGGAATTCGCGCCGCTCGCCGAACGGTTCTCGATGCGCTGGGAGCTGCACGACGCGGCCGTGAAGCCGCGCGTCGTGATCATGGTGTCGAAGATCGGCCACTGTCTGAACGACCTGCTGTTCCGCTATCGCACCGGCCAGTTGCCGATCGAGATTCCGGCGATCGTGTCGAACCACAAGGAGTTCTACCAGCTCGCGGCGAGCTACAACATTCCGTTCCATCACTTCCCGCTGATCGGCGGGTCGTCCGATGCCGCGAAGGCCGCGCAGGAAGCGCGCGTGCTGGAAGTGATCGACGAGCATCAGGCCGATCTCGTCGTGCTCGCGCGCTACATGCAGATCCTGTCGCCGAACATGTGCGAGCAGCTCGCCGGGCGCGCGATCAACATCCACCATTCGTTCCTGCCGAGCTTCAAGGGCGCGAAGCCGTACTACCAGGCGTTCGACCGCGGCGTGAAGCTGATCGGCGCGACCGCGCACTACGTGACGACCGATCTCGACGAAGGCCCCATCATCGAGCAGGAAGTCGAGCGCGTCGACCACAGCATGACGCCCGACCAACTGACCGCGATCGGTCGCGACGTCGAGTGCGTGACGCTCGCGCGCGCGGTGAAGTGGCACGTCGAGCACCGGGTCGTGCTGAACGGGACGAAGACGGTCGTGTTCCGCTGATCCGCCGACGCCGAAAGGCGGGCTCCACGAGCAAAAACGCCGCGCCCTTCACGGGGCGCGGCGTTTTTTTACGCCGTCGGCGAGCGGGCGGCCTCAGATCAACCGCAGCAGGTACAGCTCGCGTTTCAGGTACGCATAGAAGATCGGCGCGGCGATCACGCCCGGCAGCCCGAACGCGGCTTCCATGATCAGCATCGCGAGCAGCAGCTCCCACGCGCGCGATTCGATCTGGCCGCCGATGATCTTCGCGTTCAGGAAGTATTCGAGCTTGTGGATGACGACGAGGAACGCGAGCGACGCGATCGCGGTGCCCATGCTGACCGACAGCGACACCGCGACGATCAGCGTGTTCGAGATCAGGTTGCCGATCACGGGCAGCAGGCCGACGATGAACGTGACGAGCACGAGCGTTTTCGACAGCGGCAGCCGCTGGTGGAAGATCGGCAGCGCGACGAGCAGGTAGATGCCGGTGAAGGTCGCGTTGATCGCCGAGATCTTGATCTGCGCGAACACGATGCGGCGGAACGCATCGGAGAAGCGCGACACGCGCGTGACGAGCGCGGTCGACAGCGGCCGGCGCACCTTGCCCTGCTCGACGCCGATCGCGATCATCGCGCCGATGATCATCCCGAACAGCACGTGGCCGAAGCCGCGCGCGACGCTCTTGCCGCTTTGCTGGAGCTGGTCCATGTGCGAGTGCATCAGCACGGCCGCCTTCGTCTTCATCTGTTCGACATCGACGGGCAGCAGATTCGCGATCCAGGCCGGCGTGCGTGCGCGCGTCTGCTCGACGATCTGCATCAGCTGGTCGAGCAGGCTCTGCAGGTTCGGCACCGTGTGCTCGAAATGCTCGATGATGCCGATCGTCAGGCCGGTGAGCCCGCCGACGATCGCGATCGACAGCAGCACGACGGCGACCCAGCGCGCGCGCATGCTCGTGGTATGGCGCTCGATCACGGGCGCGATCGTGTGGATCAATTGATAGACGAGCAGGCCGGCCAGCATCCCGCCGAGCAGCCGGAGCTCGAGGACGAGCCACATCATGACGAGCGCGAAGAGATAGCTGCCGACCTCGAGCGCCGACAGCTTCGGCAGGCTCAAGTCGCTCGTCAGCCGCACGCTGCGCAGATGCGGCTCGCGGTTCTGCGTGTCGCGCGACTCCTGTTGCTTCTCCATCGTGGATTCCTGTCGTCCGTGTGTCGTGCCGGGCGCCGCGCGGCAGAGCGCCGCCCGCCCGGCGCCGCACCGGATTGGTGCGGATGGCGAACCTTACGACCGTAAAGTATAGCTGCCATTATGGTCCGCAATCGGGCCGTTTGGCGCGTGGTGTAAACGCAGAAGGGAAAACGAGGGGGCGCGGCCTTCCTTCGGCGCGCGCGCGGCCGGGCGGCCGCGCGCGGGGAAGGGCGGAACGGGTGTCAGCCGGCCGCGACTTTGCGGGCCGCACGCTTGAGCAGCGGCGCGAGGTACTTGCCGGTGAAGCTCGCCTTCGTCTTCGCGACCTGCTCGGGCGTGCCCTGCGCGATGATCTGGCCGCCGCCGGCGCCGCCTTCGGGGCCGAGGTCGATCACCCAATCGGCCGTCTTGATCACGTCGAGGTTGTGCTCGATGATCACGACCGTGTTGCCCTGGTCGCGCAGCCGGTGGATCACTTCCAGCAGCAGTGCGATGTCGTGGAAGTGCAGGCCGGTGGTCGGCTCGTCGAGGATGTACAGCGTGCGGCCGGTGTCGCGCTTCGACAGCTCCAGCGACAGCTTCACGCGCTGCGCCTCGCCGCCCGACAGCGTCGTGGCCGACTGGCCCAGGCGGATGTAGCCGAGGCCGACGTCGAGTAGCGTCTTCAGCTTGCGCGCGATGACCGGCACCGCGCTGAAGAACTCGTACGCGTGCTCGACCGTCATGTCGAGCACTTCGCTGACGTTCTTGCCCTTGTACTGCACTTCGAGCGTTTCGCGGTTGTAGCGCTTGCCGTGGCACACGTCGCACGGCACGTAGACGTCCGGCAGGAAGTGCATCTCGACCTTCAGCACGCCGTCGCCCTGGCACGATTCGCAGCGGCCGCCCTTCACGTTGAACGAGAAGCGGCCCGGATCGTAGCCGCGCTCCTTCGAGGTCGGCACGCCCGAGAACAGCTCGCGGATCGGCGTGAACAGGCCCGTGTACGTGGCCGGGTTCGAGCGCGGAGTGCGGCCGATCGGCGACTGATCGACGTTGATCACCTTGTCGAAGTGCTCGAGGCCCTCGATCGCCTCGTGCGGCGCCGGCTCGGCCGACGAGCCGTACAGGTGGCGCGCGACCGCGTGATACAGCGTGTCGTTGATCAGCGTCGACTTGCCGGAGCCCGACACGCCGGTGATGCAGGTCAGCAGCCCGACCGGCAGTTCGAGATCGACGTGCTTCAGGTTGTTGCCGTGCGCGTCGACGATGCGCAGCATCCGCTCCGGATCGGGCGCGAGCCGCTCGTCCGGGTACTCGATGACGCGCTTGCCGAGCAGGTACTGGCCGGTCAGCGATTGCGGGTTCGACTGCACCTGTTTCGGCGTGCCTTCGGCGACGACCACGCCGCCGTGCTCGCCCGCGCCGGGGCCCATGTCGACGACGTAGTCGGCCGTGCGGATCATGTCCTCGTCGTGCTCGACGACGATCACCGAGTTGCCGAGGTCGCGCAGATGCTTGAGCGTCCCGATCAGGCGGTCGTTGTCGCGCTGGTGCAGGCCGATCGACGGCTCGTCGAGCACGTACATCACGCCCGTCAGCCCCGAGCCGATCTGCGACGCGAGCCGGATCCGCTGCGCCTCGCCGCCCGACAGCGTTTCGGCGCTGCGCTCGAGCGACAGGTAGTCGAGGCCGACGTTGTTCAGGAACGTCAGGCGCGCGACGATTTCCTTGATCACCTTGTCGGCGATCTCGCGCTTCGCGCCTTCGAGCGTCAGCCCGTCGAAATAGCCGAGCGCGTCGCGCAGCGGCCAGCCGCTGATTTCATAGATGCCGCGCGCGTCGTCGCCGGTGCCGATCCGCACGTGGCGCGCCTCGCGGCGCAGGCGCGTGCCGTCGCACGACGGACACGGCTGGTTGTTCTGGTATTTCGACAGCTCTTCGCGCACCGCGACCGAATCGGTCTCGCGGTAGCGGCGTTCGAGATTCGGGATGATCCCCTCGAACACGTGCTCGCGGATCGTCGTGCGGCCGCGCTCGTTGATGTACGAGAACGGGATCGTCTGCTTGCCCGAACCGAACAGCAGCACCTTCCGGATCTTTTCGGGCAGATCCTCGAATGCGGCGTCGATGTCGAATTCGTAGAATGCCGCGAGGCTCTGCAGCATCTGGAAGTAGAACTGGTTGCGGCGGTCCCAGCCCTTCACCGCGCCGGCGGCAAGCGACAGCGACGGGTGCGCGACGACCCGCTTCGGGTCGAAGAACGTGATCTGGCCGAGGCCGTCGCATTCCGGGCACGCGCCCATCGGGTTGTTGAAGGAGAACAGGCGCGGCTCGAGCTCCTGCAGCGAGTACGAGCAGATCGGGCACGCGAACTTCGAGCTGAACAGGTGCTCGCGGTCGGTATCCATCTCGAGCGCGATCGCGCGGCCGTCGGCGAGGCGCAGCGCCGTCTCGAACGATTCGGCGAGCCGCTGCTTCATGTCCGGGCGCACCTTCAGGCGATCGACGACGACGTCGATGGTGTGCTTGTCGTTCTTCTTCAGCTTCGGCAGCGACTCGACCTCGTAGATCTTCGCGACGCCTTCGTTCGCGGTGCCGCCACCCGAGCGCACGCGAAAGCGCACGAAGCCCTGCGCCTGCATCTCCTCGAACAGCTCGGCGTGCTCGCCCTTGCGGTTCGCGACGACGGGCGCGAGGATCATCAGCTTGGTTTCCTCGGGCAGCGCGAGCGCCGCGTCGACCATCTGCGACACGCTCTGCGCCTCGAGCGGGATGTCGTGGTCGGGGCAGTACGGCGTGCCGACACGTGCGTACAAAAGTCGCAGGTAGTCGTGGATTTCCGTGACCGTGCCGACGGTCGAACGCGGGTTGTGGGACGTTGCCTTCTGCTCGATCGAGATCGCCGGCGACAGCCCTTCGATCAGGTCGACGTCGGGTTTCTCCATCAGCTGCAGGAACTGGCGGGCATACGCGGACAGGCTTTCCACGTAGCGGCGCTGGCCCTCGGCATAAAGGGTGTCGAACGCGAGCGACGACTTGCCCGACCCGGACAACCCGGTAATCACGACCAGCTTGTGGCGCGGCAGGTCGAGATTGACGTTTTTCAGGTTGTGGGTGCGTGCCCCACGGATACGGATCTGTTCCATGAACCTGGCGAAAATGGAGGGAACCAAACCTGCTACTATAACGGCTTTTCGAGACCGTCGTTTACGGCCCCCAGCCTTTACGGCAAGTGGCAGCAAGGCGACACCTGCGCCGGGGAAAGCGGTCGCGCCGCACGTTCCGGGCGGTTCGCAGGCCGCCTGCATCCGGCCCCGACGTGTCGTCCGAAAGGCCGCCAGGCCGCCGGTCCTGATCTTCCGCCGCCCGCTGCCGGGCGGACATTCCGATCATTCGAAATTCATTCCCGATGTCCAATCCGTCTGCCACGTCTTCCCGCATGACTGCGCCCGAACTGCGCGCGACCACGTCGCTCGCGGCGATCTTCGCGCTGCGCATGCTCGGCCTGTTCATGATCATGCCGGTGTTCTCGGTCTACGCGAAAACCATCCCGGGCGGCGACAACGTGCTGCTCGTCGGTGTCGCGCTCGGGGCCTACGGCGTCACGCAGTCGCTGTTCTATATCTTCTACGGCTGGGCGTCCGACAAGTTCGGCCGCAAGCCGGTGATCGCCACGGGCCTCGTGATCTTCGCGCTCGGCAGCTTCGTCGCCGCGTTCGCGCACGACATCACGTGGATCATCGTCGGCCGCGTGATCCAGGGGATGGGCGCGGTGTCGTCCGCGGTGCTCGCGTTCATCGCCGACCTGACCTCCGAGCAGAACCGCACGAAGGCGATGGCGATGGTCGGCGGCTCGATCGGCGTGTCGTTCGCGGTCGCGATCGTCGGCGCGCCGATCGTGTTCCACTGGGTCGGGATGAGCGGGCTGTTCGCGATCGTCGGCGTGCTGTCGATCCTCGCGATCGGCGTCGTCCTGTGGATCGTGCCCGATGCGGCAAAGCCCGTGCACGTGCCCGCGCCGTTCGCCGAGGTGCTGCACAACGTCGAGCTGCTGCGCCTGAACTTCGGCGTGCTGGTGCTGCATGCGACGCAGACGGCGCTGTTCCTCGTCGTGCCGCGCCTGCTGGTGGACGGCGGGCTGCCGGTCGCCGCGCACTGGAAGGTCTATCTGCCGGTGATGGGGCTCGCGTTCGTGATGATGGTGCCGGCGATCATCGTCGCGGAAAAACGGGGCAAGATGAAGCCGGTACTGCTCGGCGGCATTCTGGCTATCCTGATTGGCCAATTGTTGCTCGGCAGCGCACCGCATACCATTCTGATTGTGGCGGCGATCCTGTTCGTGTACTTCCTCGGGTTCAACATCCTGGAAGCGTCGCAGCCGTCGCTCGTGTCGAAGCTCGCGCCGGGTTCGCGCAAGGGCGCGGCCACGGGCGTCTACAACACCACGCAGTCGATCGGGCTCGCACTCGGTGGCATCGTGGGCGGCTGGCTGCTGAAGCACGGCGGCGCGAACACGGTGTTTTACACGTGTTCTGGGCTCGTTGCCGCGTGGCTTATAATCGCGGCCAGCATGAAAGCGCCGCCGCGCAAGGCCTGAATCTGATTGTCGGGCAGGCACGGGCGGCGTTCGCCGGCTCGCCCGGCGGGCCGCTCCGACGGCTTTCGCGGGCGGCCCCGCATCGAATTTACTGGAGAAACACATGGCATCCGTCAACAAGGTCATCCTCGTCGGCAATCTCGGCGCCGATCCTGAAGTCCGTTACCTGCCGAGCGGCGACGCGGTTGCGAACATCCGTCTCGCGACGACCGATCGCTATAAAGACAAGGCGAGCGGCGATTTCAAGGAAATGACCGAGTGGCATCGCGTCGCGTTCTTCGGCCGTCTGGCGGAAATCGTCAGCGAATACCTGAAGAAGGGGTCGTCGGTCTATATCGAAGGCCGCATCCGTACGCGCAAGTGGCAGGGCCAGGACGGCCAGGACCGTTACTCGACCGAAATCGTCGCCGAACAGATGCAGATGCTCGGCGGCCGCGGTGGTTCGGGCGGCGGCGGTGGCGGCGGTGACGAAGGCGGTTATGGCGGCGGCTACGGTGGTGGCGGCGGCGGTCGCGGCGAGCAGGCGGAGCGCGGCGGTGGCGGCGGCGGTCGTGCCGGCGGCGCGGCGCGTGGCGGTGCGGGTGGCGGCGGCCAGAGCCGTCCGAGCGCACCGGCTGGCGGCGGCTTCGACGAGATGGACGACGATATTCCGTTCTGATCGCGAGTCGCACCCGCGTATCACGATGGGCCCGAATGTCCGAGTCAAGCCAGTCGCTTGGCACGGGTCTTCGGGCCTTGCTTCGTTTACGTCGCGCCTTCCCGTCGCGCTCCGGATGAAACTTGGCTGACGCACTCCTCGACCTCATCGCTCCCGATCTCGATGTCCTGTTCTGCGGGATCAATCCCGGCCTGGTCGCGGCCGCGACCGGCCATCACTTCGCGGGAAGAAACAACCGCTTCTGGCGCGTGATCCATCTCGCGGGCTTCACGCCGACGGAAATTTCGCCGCAGGACGATCGCGCGATTCTTCAGTACGGCTGCGGGCTGACGGCCGTGGTGCCGCGGCCGACCGCGCGTGCCGATCAGCTTTCGCGCGCGGAATTCATGGCCGCGGCCGCCGTGTTCGAGCAGAAGGTCGCGCAGCATGCGCCGCGCTTCGTCGCGTTTCTCGGCAAGGCGGCGTATTCGGCGCTGTCCGGGCAACGCGAAGTCGCGTGGGGGTTGCAGCCATCACGCATCCGGCATGCGCGAGTGTGGGTGCTGCCCAATCCCAGCGGGAGAAACCTCGCATTCGGCTCGGCGATCTGGTCGATGCGTATCGTGAGCTTCATCTCGCGGCGATGACGGAGAGGCACGATGCGACGCAGTAAGACGGCGGCTGCGTGGCCCGGCGCCATCGTGCCGCGCGCATTCTTCAACCGCATGGCCACCGAGGTGGCGCCGCAACTGCTGAACAAGATCCTCGCGGCCGCGGACGGCCGGGCCGGCCGCATCGTCGAAGTGGAAGCGTATGCGGGCGCGCTCGATCCGGCCGCGCACACCTATCGCGGCAAGACGCCGCGCAACGCGACGATGTTCGGGCCGCCCGGGCACTTCTACGTCTATTTCACGTACGGCATGCACTGGTGCTGCAACTGCGTGTGCGGTCCGGACGGCGCCGGAACGGGCGTGCTGATCCGTGCGCTGGAGCCGCTGCACGGGCTCGATCTGATGCGTGCGGCGCGGCCGCCGCGGACGCGCGATCGCGACCTGTGCCGCGGGCCGGCACGGTTGACGCAGGCGATGGGGATCAGCGGCGCGCAGGATGGCGTCGACCTGGTCGGTGCGCATGAAGGGTTCGCGATCGTCGACGACGGGATGGCGCCGCCCGACGATCTGGCGGGCGGGCCGCGCATCGGCATTCGCGTCGGCCAGGATCTCCCGTGGCGGTGGAGCGTGCCCGGCAACCGCTACGTATCGGGCGCGGTGCCGCGCATGTGACGTGTGCCGCGCACAAGTCGCGTCCGATTCGATCTGCGTCACGCGGCCGCCATGATTGAGCGGCTAAGCTGGCCGTTTCGACGTTTCGATCGAGGGGACACCATGCGGCGGGTCGTATTCAACCAGAAGGGCGGCGTGGGCAAGTCGACGATCGTCTGCAACCTGGCGGCGATCAGCGCGAGCGAAGGATTGCGCACGCTCGTCATCGATCTCGACGCGCAGGCGAACTCGACGCGCTACCTGCTCGGCGACGCCGCGGCGGATGCGCGACCGGGCGTGGCCGGCTTCTTCGAAACCGCGCTGACCTTCAACTTCCGTCCGGTCGACGTCGCGTCGTTCATCCACGCGACCCCGTTCGACGGGCTCGACGTGATGCCCGCACATCCGGATCTCGACACGCTGCACGGCAAGCTCGAATCGCGCTACAAGATCTACAAGCTGCGCGACGCACTGAACGAGCTCGACATGTACGACGCCGTATACATTGACACGCCGCCCGCGCTGAACTTCTATACGCGCTCGGCGCTGATCGCGGTCGAGCGCTGCCTGATCCCGTTCGACTGCGACGATTTCTCGCGCCGCGCGCTGTACACGCTGCTAGAGAACGTGAAGGAAATCCAGCAGGACCACAACGCCGCGCTCGAGGTGGAAGGAATCGTCATCAACCAGTTCCAGCCGCGCGCGAGCCTGCCGCAACGGCTGGTCGACGAGCTCGTCGACGAAGGGCTGCCGGTCCTCGCGTCGCGGTTGTCCGCGTCGGTGAAGATCCGCGAATCGCATCAGCAGTCGATGCCGGTGATCCATCTCGAGCCGACGCACAAGCTCGCGCAGGAGTTCCGCGCGCTGCACCGTGAACTGGCCGGCTGATCCCGCGCCCGACCGCATCGACCGGGGCCGCTTCGAGCGGCCTTTTTTTATCGCAATCCGCAATTCGTCCGATTATTGAATTCGTTATTAATAATACCGAAAACGATTTCATAATAAATCTCGAAAAAAACGATTACATGGGTCGCCGCCAGATTTTTAATGAGGGCCGGTTTTCTAATAAGCGGAATAATGAATTGGTAAATATTGCGCGAAGTCACGATGCGCTATGCTGTAAAAAGGTAAAAAGGCGTTGCGGGTCGGAGTCGGTGGGTATCTCCGGTCGCGAAATCGGCATGCCGCGGGCTTCGACGGGGGCCGTAAAGGGTAATAAGGGTTTACACCTATCATTAATGCCACTTAATTGACAATTAATCGCTCTAGAATGGCTTCCTTCAACTGCCCGTGCTCAAACAGGTAACGGGTCGTCAATAAGGAAGCAGCTGTCGATCAAGCTTCCATTTTTCTTCAAGTCGTCTCTCGCATTGCTAACAGGAGCGTGCCCGATGTCCGTATTTGCCCCCGAAAAACTCGCCGCCGATTATCAATCCGGTATCGCCGCCTGGTTCGCGATCGCCCGTCCGGCGATCCACGGTTTCGAGGCCGTCGTCGAACTCAACCTGCAGGCGGCCCGGACGGCGCTCGAGGAATACGAGGACAAGCTGAAGAACGCGTTCAACAGCAACAACCCGGCCGCGGGCCTCGCGCAGCAGGTTGCCGCGCCGCAGGAAGCGGCCGGCAAGGCCGTGTCGTACGGCCGCCATCTGTTCGACATCGCGGTGTCGACGCAGTCCGAATGGGCGAAGGTCGCGCAGGCGCAGTACGAGCAGAACGACAAGCGCCTGAAGGACGTGCTTGGCGAACTGTCGAAGCATGCGCCGGCCGGCTCGGCACCGGTGGTGGCCGCGCTGAATTCGGCGCTGTCCGCGGCGACCGCCGCGGCCGACTCCGTGCGTGCGGCGACGGGGCAGGCGATTGAAGCGGCGCAGAGCGGCTTCGACGCGGTCAGCGAAACGGCCACGCGCGGCGCCAAGCAGACGGCGTCTGCCGCCCGCAAGGACGCAGCAGCTGCGCGCGGCGAATCGGCTACGTAACCGCGTGAGTGCGTGTCGCGCGCAGGCGCGACACGATTGATCGGCGCCGGATGGCGCCGGACGCCGCGTGTGCCACACGGGGTCCGACGAACGTCCGATGCGCCGCAAGACGACCGTGCACGGTTGCCCGTGCCGCGGTGTGCCGTGCCGACGGTGCGAACAGGCGCTGCCCACCATGCGACGGCATGCGACCGCGCCCGCGCCGGATGGCCCGCCGCACGCCATCGCCACGTGCTGCGGCCTCGTGCCGGCGTCGGAACGACGAACTGATTTCAATGCAGGGATTGAACATGACGGATGTAGTGATCGTATCGGCCGCACGGACCGCGGTCGGCAAATTCGGCGGCTCGCTGGCGAAGATCGCGGCGCCCGAACTGGGCGCGACGGTGATTCGCGCGGTACTGGAGCGTGCGGGCGTGAAGCCCGAGCAGGTCAGCGAAGTGATCATGGGCCAGGTGCTGACGGCCGGCTCGGGGCAGAACCCGGCGCGGCAGTCGCTGATCAAGGCGGGGCTGCCGAGCGCGGTGCCGGGGATGACGATCAACAAGGTGTGCGGCTCGGGCCTGAAGGCCGTGATGCTGGCGGCGAACGCGATCGTCGCGGGCGACGCGGACATCGTGATCGCGGGCGGCCAGGAGAACATGAGCGCATCGCCGCACGTGCTGCCGGGCTCGCGCGACGGGTTCCGGATGGGCGACGCGAAGCTGGTCGACACGATGATCGTCGACGGGCTGTGGGACGTGTACAACCAGTACCACATGGGCATCACGGCGGAGAACGTCGCGAAGGAATACGGGATTACGCGCGGAGAGCAGGACGCGTTCGCGGCGCTGTCGCAGAACAAGGCGGAAGCCGCGCAGAAGGCCGGGCGCTTCGCCGACGAGATCGTGCCGGTGTCGATCCCGCAACGCAAGGGCGAGCCGCTGCAGTTCGCGACCGACGAGTTCGTGCGTCACGGCGTGACGGCGGAGTCGCTGGCGGGGCTGAAGCCGGCGTTCTCGAAGGACGGCTCGGTGACGGCGGCGAACGCGTCGGGGCTGAACGACGGCGCGGCGGCGGTGCTGGTGATGTCGGCGCAGAAGGCGGCGGCGCTGGGCCTGACGCCGCTCGCGCGAATCAAGGCATACGCGAACGCGGGCGTGGACCCGAGCGTGATGGGCATGGGCCCGGTGCCGGCGTCGCGCCGTGCACTGGAGCGCGCGGGCTGGACGCCGGGCGACCTGGACCTGATGGAAATCAACGAAGCGTTCGCGGCGCAGGCGCTGGCGGTGCACAAGCAGATGGGCTGGGACACGTCGAAGGTGAACGTGAACGGCGGGGCGATCGCGATCGGCCACCCGATCGGCGCATCGGGCTGCCGGATCCTGGTGACGCTGCTGCACGAGATGGTCAAGCGCGATGCGAAGCGCGGGCTGGCGTCGCTGTGCATCGGCGGCGGGATGGGTGTCGCGCTCGCGGTCGAGCGCGACTGAGCCGGGGCTGACGGCACGGTTCGCTTGCGGCGCGGATCGGCGCCGCGGGTGAGCCAGGCGATTTTCGCGCAAGACAGGCGGTCAACAATACGCGCGAGGTGACGGTGCGCGCCGCGCCCGCGATGCGGGGGTCGCACGCACATCGAAGCGGCGGGGCGGCCGCATTGCGATGCCGTCGCCCGGCCTTTCATCGATTACTTTTTTGTCGGTAGTGAATAGGATGACTAAGAGAATTGCAGTTGTGACGGGTGGCATGGGTGGCCTTGGTGAAGCGGTCAGCATCCGGTTGAACGATGCGGGTCACCGGGTAGTCGTCACGTATTCGCCCAACAACGCCAACGCGGACCGCTGGCTGACCGAGATGCATGCGGCCGGCCGCGCGTTCGATGCGTACCCCGTGGACGTGGCCGATCACGACTCGTGCCAGCAATGCATCGAGAAGATCGTGCGGGACGTCGGCCCGGTCGACATTCTCGTGAACAACGCGGGCATCACGCGCGACATGACGCTGCGCAAGCTCGACAAGGTCAACTGGGACGCGGTGATCCGCACGAACCTCGACTCCGTGTTCAACATGACGAAGCCGGTTTGCGACGGCATGGTCGAGCGCGGCTGGGGCCGCATCGTCAACATTTCGTCGGTGAACGGCTCGAAGGGATCGGTCGGCCAGACCAACTACGCGGCGGCGAAAGCCGGCATGCACGGCTTCACGAAGTCGCTCGCGCTCGAGGTCGCGCGCAAGGGCGTGACGGTGAACACGGTGTCGCCGGGCTATCTCGCGACGAAGATGGTCACCGCGATCCCGCAGGACATCCTCGACACGAAGATCCTCCCGCAGATTCCGGCGGGCCGGCTCGGCAAGCCCGAGGAAGTCGCGGCGCTGGTGGCCTACCTGTGCTCGGAGGAGGCCGGCTTCGTGACGGGTTCCAACATCGCGATCAACGGCGGTCAGCACATGCACTGACGCGCGGCGGCCCGCACGGCGTTCGGACCCGTGCAGGCCGCGTTCCCCACTATCCCGTGCCGGAGCGGCGGCAGGCGCGCCGCTTCGGCCTCGCATTCCGGAGAACGCATGGGCGACACCTGGATGGGACTCGTGATCGGCGGCGCGGCGCTGGCCGTCGCGCTGGCGATGACGATCTCGCTCTACTGGCTCGAGCGGCGCCGCGCGCGGCTGCTGCGGAACTTCGATCATCGCGATTGCTGGCTGGTCGCGTACGGCAAGTGCTTCGCGCGCAGGCCGGCGAGGTCGCCGCGCCGCATGCGCGGCGCACGCTGACGGCGGCGCCGGCGCGTCGCAATCGGCGATCGATCGATGCGTGGTCACGTCCCGCGCGCATGCCTTCGGCAATGCGCGCGGGACGCGTGATCAGTCGTTCTTTTCGCTTTTTCCAGCCGACTCGTCCGAGTCGTTCTTGTGGAAGATCCGCTTCGTCGTGCGCTTGGTGGCTTCCCAGCCTTCGCGCGACGCATGGGCGACGCCGTGCCCGACCGCCTTCGCGGCGCTCGCGGTCGCGTGGCCGAAGCTGCGCGCCGCGTCGCCGGTCTTGTGCGCGGCTTCCTTCGAGTCGCGCTTGATGTCCTGCTTCACTTCAGACATGTCCGCGTGTGCGAGCGGGCTGAGCAGCGCCAGAACGAGCGCGGCGCCAATGAACTGACGAACTTTCACGACCGGTTTCCTTGAGGTAAGCCTCGTCATCGAGGATTCGTGTTGCCGGCAGGCGCCGGTTGAAACGCGCCGGCGGCCGATGCGTCGAGCATCACCGCCGCGCGGCCGGACAGCAGCACGCGCTCGCCGCAGCGCAGCGCGAAGCCGTACAGGACCGAGCGGCCGTCGCCGCTCACACGGTGCGCGTCGACGGTGAGCGGCTGCTCGAAGGTGTCGAGCCGATCGACGAACGCGTCGACGTTGCGCACGCTCGCGAGATAGCCGGCGCGCGGGCGCGCTTCGTGCGCGCCGAGCAGCGCGCCGTGCACGGCCATCGCCTGCGCGGCGTATTCGATGCCGCAGACCGATGCGAGCCGGCCGTGCGCACGCAGCGGGTTGTGCGGATCGCGGTGGCTCGTCGCGGTGCAGCGGATTCGTTCGGTATCCCACGCATCGACCGAATCGAGCACGCACATCGTGCCGGCGTGCGGAATGTGCGCGGCAATCCACGCATGGTCGAGCGGCGGCGTCAATGCGGCCGTTGCGGTCATTGCGCGCGCTCCGCGACGGGTTCGGGCATCGCGACGTCGACCTGCACGCGCGTATCGGCCAGGTAATCGAGCACGACGCGCGTGGACCGCCGCGCGGCGAGCGCCTCGAGCAGCGGCAGCACGCGGGCGGCCGGATTGCCGGCGCGCAGTGCGTCGAGTCCGGCATCGGCGAGCGTTGTCGCGGCTGCGTCGGTGAGCTGCACGTCGATGCGGGCGAGCGTGCGCTCGCCGGCTTGAGGTGCGAGCACGAGCGCGACGCCGAACGCGTCGCCGATCGGGCGCACCGTGCGCAGCGGTTCCGGATAGTCGGTGTCGTACGCGATCAGCAGGCTCGGCACGCGATCGACGACGACCTGGCACAGGCTTTCGAGCAGGCCGGCGGCAAAGCTGCCGTCATGCGCACACAGCACGTTCGACGTCGCCGTCGCGCGGGTCGCGATGCTCCAGTAGCCGGCCGGGGCGTTGTGCACCGAGTTGTGGAAGCGGGTCGGCGACAGCTGTCGATCATCGCCGGCCAGCGTTTCGCAGATCGCGTGGCAGTTCTGGCCGTCGCCGCCGGATGCGCTGAACACGGTCGCGAGCGTCGCGGCGTCGAAGCCGCTCGCGGCCACCGCTTCGTGGCCGACCGCGAGCGCGGCGCGCACGACGGGGCCCGTGCGACGCCGTTCGGCGGACGGCAGGCCGGCCGGCGGCGGCAGCTCGGTGCGGGCGGGCGCATAGGACGCGCGGCCCGCGAGCACGTCGGCCGCGTGCGGCCAGTCGTTCAATCCCGGCCCGACGAGGCCGATGCTTTCGATGAAGGCGGTCAGTGTCATGGCGAGCCTCAACGGCGGGCGTGATCGGCGCGGCCGAGGATCAGGCTGCAATTCGTGCCGCCGAAGCCGAACGAGTTGGAAAGGACGGCGCGTACGCGCGTGTCGCGGCTCGCGAGCACGTAATCGGCCGCGAGCGCCGGGTCGGGCTGCGTCGTGTTGACGCCGGCCGGCACGAACTGCTCGCGCAGCGCGAGCGCGGCGACGATCGCCTCCAGCGCGCCGGCCGCGCCGAGCGTGTGGCCGGTCGCGCCCTTCGTCGAGCTGCATGGTGTGCGGGCGAACAGCGCGCCGACCGCGCGGCTTTCCGCTGCATCGTTGCTCGGCGTCGCCGTGCCGTGCAGGTTCACGTAGTCGATATCGTGCGCGCCGAGGCCGGCGGACGCGAGCGCCTGCTCGATCGCGGCGCGCGCGCCGAGCCCTTCCGGATGCGGCGACGACATGTGGTGCGCGTCGCTCGATTCGCCGATGCCGAGCAGCAGGATCGCGTCGTCGTCGAGCGTGGCGGGCGGCGCGGGGACGCGTTCGACGAGCGCGAATGCGGCGGCCTCGCCGATCGAGATGCCGTCGCGCGCGACGTCGAACGGCCGGCACGGCCGGCGCGACAGCAGTTCGAGCGAATTGAAGCCGTACAGCGTGGTCAGGCACAGCGAATCGACGCCGCCGACGACGGCCGCGTCGATCAGTCCGGCCTCGATCATGCGTCGCGCGGAGCCGAACACCTTCGCGCCCGACGAGCACGCGGACGAGATCGCCATCGCCGGCCCGCGCAGTGCGAAATACGCGCGCACGAACGCGGCCGGCGAATACGGATTGTGCGTGTGCGCATAGCGGAAGTCGGCCGGCAGCGCGCCGCTCGCCGGGTCGCGGCGCTGGTATGCGCGTTCGGTTTCGAGGATGCCGGCCGTGCTCGTGCCGACGAACACGCCGACGCGTGCGGCGCCGTAGCGCGCGACGGCCGCCGCGACGCGGGCGTCGAAGCCGTCCTGCGTCAGGCCGAGTTGCGCGAGGCGGTTGTTGCGGCATTCGAAGTCGGCGAGATCGGCACGCACGGGTTGCGTATCGACGGCGTCCACCGCGCCGATCCACGTGTCGAGGTCCGCACGCTCGAAGTCGCACGGCACGAGCCCGCTGCGGGCGTGGCGCAGCGCATCGAGGGTCGCGTCGAGGCCGCGGCCGATGCAGCTGGTGGCGGTGAAGTGCGAGAGCAGGAGAGGTTTCACGAGGGTCGCATCCGGGGGCCGGAACGGGCGCCGCAGCAGGGCTGGCGGGCGCGCCGTTCGAGGTCAGATTTTATCAAACGGGGGGTGCCGGAACGCCCGGCTGGCCGGACGGTTCGGGCGCGAGCGCCGCGCGCAGGGTGGTCCAGTGCAACTGCGCGTCGGCGGCCGCGCGCAGCACCGCGTGCAGCACGTCGAGCACGACCGGTTCGCCGCGCGCATCGCGCGCCGCATGACCGTCGTGGACCAGCAGGATGTCGCGCGCATCGAGGCCGTGCAGCAGGCGGCGCGTGACGGTCGCGGCGTCGTGCGCACGCGTGTCGAAGCCGCGCCGCGTCCAGCTCGCGAGTTGCAGGCCGAGTTCGCACAGCACCGGTTCGAGAAACGGATTGCGCAGGCCGGCCGGCGCGCGGAAGAACAGCGGACGCGTGCCGGCGAGATCGGTCAGCGTCTGCTGTGCGGCCGCGATTTCGCGTCGCAGCGCGGCCGGCCCCGACAGCGAGAACGTATGGCGGTGCCGCTGGCTGTGGTTCTCCACCGCATGGCCGCGCGCGACGATCGCCTCGATCCACTGCGGATGACGGCGCGCGAGATCGCCGATGCAGAAGAACGTCGCGCGCGCGTCGTGACGGTCGAGCAGGTCGAGCACGCGCGGCGTGACGTCCGGGTCCGGGCCATCGTCGATCGTCAGCGCGATGCGGCGGCCCGCGCCGGGCGGCAGGCGCGTCCAGTTCGGGCCGAGCAGCGTGCTGCGCGGCCACAGGCCGGCCGCGGTCAGCGTGAGGTGCGACGCGACCACGCTGCCGACGGCCCACGGCCACGCGGCCGGTTGCGCGATCACGGCGGCGGCCGCGCCCGCGTGCAGCGCGGCGGTGCCCGCGATCAGCGGCGTGGGTTTCCAGCGCCGCGCGTCGCCGGCGTCACGCGGTGGAATCGACGACGGCGCACTCATGCGCGGCCTCCTCGTTCACGATTGCCGGCCGCCGTCGCGGCGCGCGGCGCGAGAATCGCCGCGAACGCGAGCGCGAGCATCGCGCCGGGGCCGACGGTCAGCCCGAAGGTTTCGAGCAGCGGCACGCGCGACAGCGCGAGCAGCCCGAAGCCGGCGACCGTCGCGAGGTTCGCGATCAGCAGCGACACCAGCGTGTACGGCGTGACGGGCTGCGCGTCGTCGCGCCGGCAGAAGAACAGCGCGTAGTTCGAGCCGACCGCGACGATCAGCAGCATCCCGACGAGGTGCAGGATCGTCAGCTGCACGCCGGCGAGCGCGAAGCCGGCCGTCACGACCAGCACGGCCGCGACGAGCGGGGCGAGGGCGCGCACGGCGCGGCGCGGCGAGCGCAGCGCGATCAGCAGCAGCACGGCGATCGCGGCGAATCCTGCGAGCGACAGCCGGATGTCCTCGTGCACGTAGCTCACGTACAGCCGATCGGCTTCGGTCTTCATGTCGACGAACAGCGCATCGGGCACGCCCGCGCGCGCGACGGCGGCGCGAATCGGCGCGGCATCGAGGCTCGGCGCCGGCTGCGCGGTGCGTGCGGCGTCCGGCGCACGCAGCGGCAGCATCGCGCTCCAGCGGCCGTCGCGTTCGGTCAGCAGCGCATCGACGGCGAGCGCCATCGACGTGCCGCGCAGGTCCGCGCGCGTCAGCAGCGGCGCGCGACGCGCGGTGTCGACGTCGGCGAGGAACGGCGCGAACAGGTCGGGCTTCACCGCGATCGGCTGGTGCGCGACGGCATCGCGCATCCGTGCGGCAAGCGCGTTCGCATCCGGCAGGCTCGCCTGGCGCGCGCGCTGCGCGGCGTCGCTCGGCAGATAGCGCGCGGGGTTTTCGAAACCGCCGAGCACGCCGCGATCGACGAGGGGCTGCAATTGCGCGGCGATTTTTTCCGCGCCTTCGAGTGCGGCCTGCTCGGTCGGCGCGGCAATCACGACGAGGTAGCGCACGTCGGGCGCGCCGACATCCGCGCGCAGCCGTGCGTCGAGCGCCTGCGCGGGCGCCGGCACGGGGCTGAGCGCGGCGAGCTCGCGGCTCCACAGGCTGTCGCGATGCAGCGCGAGGGTCGCGCATGCGGCGACCACGAGCACCAAGAGCGGCCAGCGCAGCCGCGGCGCGGCGTCGGCCGCGCGCGCCAGCACGGCGCCGACGCGCGATACGTCGCGGATCGCGACATGCTCGCCGCGCAGGTGCGGCAGCACGAAGCGCGTGACGAGCGCGGCGGCCGTCAGCCCGACGATCGAATAGCACCCGAGTTGCACGAGGCCCGGGAATCCGGAGAACAGCATCGACGCGAAGCCGCACACCGACGTCAGCACGCCGAGCCGGATCGTCGGCCAGTACGCGGCGACCCACGCGCGCGTCGCGTCGGCCGGGCGCGCGGCGCCGCGCGTGCCGTCCTGCGCCGATTGCACGAACAGGTAGATCGAATAGTCGACGGCTTCGCCGATCAGCGTCGTACCGAACCCGAGCGTCAGCCCGTGGACCGTGCCGAACGCGACGCTGACCGCCGCGATTCCCGCCGCGACGCCCGTCAGCACCGGCAGCAGGCCGAGCGCGAGCGTGCGCGGCGAACGGTACAGCGTGAGCAGCAGCGCGACGATCAGCACGACGCTTGCCGTCGACAATCGTTCGACGTCGTGCCGGATCGTGTCGCGCGTGTCGACCGAGAACACGCCGGGGCCTGTCATTGCGAGCGTGGTTGCCGCTGCATTCGGGATGGCCCGTTTCGCGGCGGCGAACGCGCGCCGCACCGTGTCGATCGCGCGTGCCTGCGCATCGGTATCGGAGCCGGCGGCGGCCGTCTGTACGACCAGCACCGCGCGCGTGCCGTCGCGCGACGCCCACACGCCGTCGCGGCTCGCCGGTTCGGCCGCGCTGTCGAGGCCGTCGACGAGCGCGGCGACTTCGCCGGTCGGGTCGCGCGGCAGCATCGCCTTCGCGACGAGGCCGGCCGACGAACTCAGCAGATCGAGGCTGTCGCCGAGCGCCCGGTGCAGGCCGTCGGCGCTGAAGCGTTGCGGCGTGACGGCCGGGCTCAGTAGATAGCGGTGATCGAAGATGAATTGCCGGTCGCGCGCGTCGTTCGCGGCTTCGCCGTTGTGCACGGCCGCGAACCGCGGATCGGCGCGCAGCGTGCCGGCGACGCGCCGCGACAGCGCGGCGCGCGTGCTCGCATCGCCGCCGTCGATCGCGACGAGGATCAGGCGCGACACGATGCCGTCGCGCAACTGATCGACGAGCACGCGTTGCCCGGCGCTCGGCGCATTCGGCAGGAACGCGGACAGGTCGGCCGTGAAGTGCGCACGCCCGATCGCGACGCCGCACGCGACGAGCGCGAGCAGCCACACGAGCACCGCGCGCTGCCGCCACGCGGGCTGGCGGTGCGCGACGGGGGAGGGGCGCGTGCGATCGTCCATCAGTTCGCGCTCGCCGCCACGGGTTGCAGGCGCATCACCGAACGATCGCCGTCGGCCTGCCGGATCGCGACACTGCGCAACACGTCGCGCGTGCCGTCGAGCGTGATCGTGCTGACGACTTTCAGCATCCGCGAGTCGAGCGGCGTGAGCGTCAGCGTCCAGTCGTCGCCGCGTCCGGACAGGGCGACCTTGTACACCCGTTCGAGCGCGAAGCGGTTGCCGGCGAGCGTCGCGCGGATACTGTCAATGAACGCGCCGAGCTCCGGATAGCGCGCGAGCGCGAGCGTGTACTTGCGGTCGTTGCGCTCGACGGTGAGCATGTCGCCGTCGACGACGAGGTGTTCGGGCTTCGGGCTCAGCGTGTGCTTTTCCAGATGGTCGGGCGCGACGAACACCAGCTCGCCCGACGATTCGACCGGCTGCGTGGCGATCGACAGGTACTTCGTCTCGGTGAAGGTCGCACGGCCCGATTTGTGCTGCGCGAGCGTCGACATCAGCCGGTCGAGGCTCCACGCCGAACCAGCGTCGGCCGCGTGCGCGGGCACGGCCAGCGCGACTGCGGCGGCGCCGGCGGCGAGCACGCGGGCGAGGCGGGGCAGCGAGAACGGGAACGGGCGGCGGCGAACGGCGATCATGCGTCGGAATCCCTCGTGGCGGGCAGGTCGGCGGCGGCGTGCACCGCGTCGCGGCGCGCGGCCTCGGCATCGCCGCCTTGCCAGAAATCGAAATAGTTGAACCAGTTGTACGGCGCCATGCGGCAGTACTTGTCGAGCAGCGCGACGTAGCGCGCGAGCGCTGCATCGACCGCCGCCGCACGCGCGTCGCGCCGCACGTCGGAGAAATCGGCGAGCGTCTCGAAGTGCACATCGTAGCGGTTGCCGTCGCGATAGAGGCCCGTCATGAAGATCACCGGGCGCTTCAGCATCGCGGCCATGTAAAGCGGGCCGAGCGGGAACGCGGCCGGCGCGCCGAGCAGCGGCAAGCGTCGTAGCGACGCGGCCGCGTCATCGAGCAGCGTGCGGTCGGCGAGCATGCCGACCATGCAGTTCGCATCGAGGCGCTCGCGCACCTTCAGCATCGAGTCGACCTGCCCGAGCGGAATCACTTCCGGCTGCGCGGCCGGGTTCACCGCGGCGAGCGTCGCGTTGATCTTGTGCGCGTTCTTCTCGTACATCGTGACGACCACGCGCAGATCCGGATGCGTGCGGCCGATCGCGCGCACGACCTCGAAGCTGCCGAGATGCGCGCCCATCAGGAACGCGCCGCGCCCGCCCGCGAGCGCGTCGTCGACGAGCGTCTCGCCGTGCAGCCGGATGTCGAACAGGTCGAAGCGCTCGTTCATCAGGTAGACGCGATCGTGGATCGTCGCCGCGAACGTGAACACGTGCCGATACACGTCGCGCCAGCGTGCGGGGCGGCCGAGCACGCGCCGCAGGTAGTCGCGCGACGCCGCGCACGCGACCGGCGAGAACAGCACGAAATACGTCGCGATCAGGTGCAGCACGATGCGCGCGCGTTGCCGGCCGAAGCGCAGCGAGATCCACGTCATCGCGCGCAGCAGGCCCGCGTTGCTGCGCTCCTGGCGCTCGGCCCATGCGGTGCGCTTCATGGCTGCGCGCCGTCCTGCGCGGCCGGCGGCGCGGACAGCACGCCGGTCGCGACCTCGCGCGACCCGGCGCGCACCGTGAAGCGGATCGCGCCGCTGGCCGCGGCGTCGTACGCGAGCGCGAGCGGCTCGCCGGGCGCGACCGGGCTCAGGAATTTCGCGGACCCGAGCCGCCACGCATGCAGCGGGCGGTTCAGCGCCGCGCCGATCGTGTGGATCGCATGATCGAGCAGCACGACGCCCGGCACGACCGGATGGCCGGGGAAATGGCCGGGCAGCGCGGGATGGTCGGCGGCGATCGTGAACGCGAGCACGGGCGGGCCGGCCGGGTCGTGCTCGGCCGGCGGCGCGGCCGTCGCGCGCGCATGTTGCGCAACGAGCGCGGCCAGCACGTCGCGCGGCAGCTTGCCCGTTTCATTGCGCGGCAGTGCATCGACGAACACGAGCGGGCGCGGCATGAACGCGGGATCGATCCGCTCACGCAGCGCGCGTTGCAGATCGGCCGCCGCGAGCGTCGGCGCGACGACCAGCGCGACGAGGCGCGTGACCGGCTCCAGGGCGGTGTCGCCCTGTGCCGGCCCGGCTTCGTCGGGCATGAAGAACACGCCGTCGACCACTTGGGGAATCGCGTTGAGCTGATGGTTCAGGTACGCGAGCGACGTGCGCTTGCCGGCGATGTTGACGAGATCGGCCTTGCGGCCGTGCAGCAGGAACCGGCCGTCGTCGAGCAGTTCGAGCGCATCGCCCATCGGCACGGGCGCCTCGACGTGCCCGCCCGATACCCACACGGTCGGCCCGCCGTCGTCGCCGTCCGGTTCGTCGCGTGCGTCGAGCCGGATGCCCGGGAACAGTTCCCACGCCGCGCCTCGTGACGTGCGACGGGTCGCGATCTGGCCGGTCTCGGTGCTGCCGTAGATCTCGACGAGCGGCGCGCCGAGCGCGGCCTCGGCTTCGCACGCGAGCTTTTCCGACAGCGGCGCGGTGGCCGACAGCACCAGCGCCGCACGCGGCAGCGCATGGCCGGCCGACAGCAGCGCACGCAGGTGGATCGGCGACGTGACGAGCACGCGCGGCTGCGGGATCGCGTCGAGTTCGTCGCGAATGTCGCCCGGGTAGAACGGCTGGCGATTGCTGAACGCGAGGCCGCCGATCAGCGCGAGCAGCACCGTCGATTCGAAGCCGTACATGTGCTGCGCGGGCACCGTGCCGATCAGCGTGGCCGCGCGGCCATCGAGCAGCCCGAGGCGATCGGCCGCCGCATGCACGCAGCCGACCAGGAAGCCCCAGGTCTTGCGGTGCGGCACCGGCGCGCCGGTCGAGCCGGACGTGAACACGTAGGCCATGATCCGCGCCGCGTCGATCCGCGGGACGGCGAACGGCGCATCGCTCGCGAGTTCGCCGGGCGCGGCATCGGGATACGCGAAGCGCGGCAGGTCGATCGTGCAATCGGGCGCATCGTGCAGGCAGAACGCGTCGGGCGCGAACGACGCGAGCTGGCGGACCATTTCCGGCGTGTGCGTCGACGGCAGCAGGCTGATCTTGCCGGCGACGAGCGCCGCGCACAGGCTGACCGCGAAGCGATAGCGGTCGCGGCACACGTTGAACACGTGGCCGCCGGTGGGCAGCGCCGCGGCCACGCGCGCGACGTCGGCGATGAACGCGCGCACGGTGACGGGCGAGCCGTCGCGCCAGGCGATCGTCTGGTCGGGCGAGGCATGGAATACCAGCGGGTGAGTCGGCATAAATCGGTCAAGACGGGTACGAAGGCCGGCGCGGCCGTGGGGCCGCGCCGGTCATGAATTCATCGCGAGGCCTGCGATGCGTGGGTGGACGCGCGATACGCGCGCACCGCGTCGATCATTCGCGGCCGCGGCTCGTGCGGCAGCGCGACACGCCGGCACGCATGCTCGGCGGCGAACATCACGGCGACGAGCGGCAGCGACAGGTAGTTCGCGAAGGTCGACCACGTGACGATCGGCGCGGTCGCGAACAGCAGCGTCGACACGGCGGCGATCGCGATGAAGAACAGCGTCCATGCGAGCGTGATCCGCCGCGTGTAGCGCGCGACGGCCGGCGTGACCGTGCCGTGGATCATCGCCGCGAAGCGCGTGCACAGCGGTACCTTGCCGGCCGCGAGCGTGCGGCCGAACAGCAGCGCCATCGCGACGTTGAAGCTCGCGTGTTCAAGATACAGCCCCCATTCGAAGTGCCGAGCGAGCGGCGCGCGCGCGGCCCACAGCGCGGCGGCGGCCAGCAGCCATGCCGGCACGAGCCACGCGCGCCGCGGCGAGCGCAGCGCGACGCCCAGTGCGAGCAGCAGCGGCGGCACGAGCGCCATCGCGAGGCCGAAGCCGTGCGCGCCGGGTGTCGCGCTCGCGTAATGCGCGCCGGCCTGGTACGCGGCCACGGCGCCGACCGCTGCGGCGCCGCGCACGACGGGCAGCAGCCGGCTCATCGGCGGCCTCCGGGCGCGCGGCGCGCACTCCGGCCGGCGGCCGGGCTGCAGCGGCCGACGGGCGGGCGAATCGGAACGGAGCGCAAGGGCGGACACGGCATCACGGGAGACATCGGGCGGATCGTGGACGGGCGCGGGGGCGGGCCGTCAAACATCATATGAATGGTGGCCGGGACGCGGGTCCGGGCCGGTGGTCGGGCACGCTCATTTTAGGGCCGCGGCAGCGCGGGTTCGGGGCGGCCGCGACCGGGTTTTGTAACCGATTGTATGGCACCGGGCGACCGGTTTCGCGGGGTCGGTCCATTTCCATCCGAAGCGGCTCAAGCGTCTCGTGCATTCGGGTTCGAAACGGGCCGTCGCGGCGGCTCGCCAGTCTTGTAACCATTCGCGGTATACGGCCCGATACCCTTCGTCTAGAATCCGCGTAACTTTTACAAACGATCCCCAAACGACGCAGGCGGGGAAGCCGGCAGACGCCGGAGGGACGGAGATTGGCACGCGCCGGGCGTGCCCGACGGTTTGCCGTTTCCGGGCGCCTCCCGCTGCCATGGCCGCCTGCTCGCACGCATGATGAACGCACTGGAACAAGAGCTCGCCACGCTGATCATCGGCGAATTGAATCTCGAAGACGTCCCGCTCGACACAGTGACGGCCGTTACGCCGCTGTATGGCGAAGGTTTCGGGCTCGATTCCATCGACATCCTGGAAATCGCGCTGCTGATTTCGAAGAAGTACGGCTTCGAACTGCGCTCGGACAATCCTGACAACCAGACGATCTTTGCGACGCTCGGTGCGCTGGCTGCTTACGTCGCCGCGCATCGCACGAAGTGACGGCGTAGCGCACGGGCGTAGCGCAACGGTGAAGACGGCATGCGGCGGCGCTCGAAGGACGATGCGCGGCCGCGTCTAGCGAGGTGAACAACGCGATGAACGGAGCCATTCGATGCGGGCGCTCGTGACGGGCGGCAGCGGCGCGCTCGGGCAGGCGATCTGCACGGCGCTCGCGCAGGCCGGCCATGAAGTGTGGGTGCATGCGAACCGCCATCTCGCGCAGGCGCAGGCCGTCGCGCAGCAGATCGTCGCGGCCGGCGGCGCCGCGCACGCGATCGCGTTCGACGTGACCGACGCCGATGCGACGCTCGCCGCGCTGCAGCCGTTCATCGACGACGCGCCGGTGCAGATCCTCGTCAACAACGCGGGCATTCACGACGACGCGCCGATGGCCGGCATGTCGCGCGAGCAATGGCGCAGCGTGATCGACGTGACGCTCAACGGTTTTTTCAACGTCACGCAGCCGCTGCTGTTGCCGATGATCCGCACGCGGCGCGGGCGGATCGTCAACATCGCGTCGGTGGCCGGCGTGACCGGCAATCGCGGGCAGGCCAATTACGCAGCCGCGAAGGCGGGGCTGATCGGCGCGACGAAGTCGCTGTCGCTGGAGCTCGCGTCGCGCGGCATCACCGTGAACGCGGTGGCGCCCGGCATCATTGCGTCGCCGATGGCCGAGCACGCGTTTCCGGCCGAACGCATCAAGCAGCTCGTGCCCGCGCAGCGTGCGGGCCGGCCCGACGAAGTCGCGGCGATGGTCGCGTATCTGGTGTCCGACGCCGCGGCCTATGTGACGGGGCAGGTGTTGTCCGTCAACGGCGGGCTCGCATGACGAAGCGCGTCGCGCTGGCCTGACGTAACGCAACGCGGTGCAGGGCCGCGATGTCGGGCGGCGGCCAACGCCATCTAGTGAGGAAATCGAAGTGTCCGTGCATCCAGTCCACGCCGAACGGCGCCCGTGTCCCCCGTTGTCTGCCGCCGCGCCGTTCGCGCACGCCGGCGGCCGCGCGCTGCGGCTCGTCCGGATGAGCCATGCGCGGCTCGTCGCGCTGCTGCACGATGCGGATAGCCGTGGCGACGGACTCGATCGCGTGTTTCCCGGCGTACTGGGCGCGGTGTGCATCGGCGCAGCGGGAACGCCGGACGAGTCGCGCGCGGAGACGATGGTGCGGATGCTGACCGATGCCGCGCCCGGCCTGCCGGTCGCGCCGGTGCAGATGATGCTGCTCGGCGCCGAGGTCGCAGCGGGCGATGCCGTCTGCGAACTGTGGCAATGCGATGCGCACGACCTGTGCAGCGAGCAGCGAGGTGCGCTGCGCTATCGCTACAGCGAAGCGGCGGGGCTCGTGTTCGGCAGCCTCGTCGTGCACGAGACGGACGCCGCATACGACGCACCGCGCGACGGCGGCACGCCGCTCGAACGCGCGACGTTCGACGCGTACCGCGCGCTGTTCGACCTGCTCGATACGCTCGGCATGCCGCATCCGCTGCGGATCTGGAATACCGTGCCGGCGATCAATGCGGTGCAGGGCGGGATCGAGCGCTATCGTCAGTTCAATATCGGCCGTCAGCAGGCGTTCGACGCGTGCCGCCGTGCATCGACGGGCGGCGTGCCGGCCGCATGCGCGCTCGGCTCGGTCGTGCCGCTCACGGGTGACGCGTCGCCGGCCGCACCGCTCGCGATTTACTTCCTCGCGAGCCGAACGCCGGCCGATTCCATCGAGAATCCGCGCCAGGTCAGCGCGTATCACTATCCGGCGCAGTACGGCCCGCGTGCGCCGACGTTCGCGCGCGCCGCCGCATGGGCCGACGGCGAGGCGGCGCCGGTGCTGTTCGTATCGGGCACCGCGAGCATCGTCGGCCACCGCACCGTGCATTGCGGCGACGTCGTCGCGCAGACGCGCGAGACGGTCGCGAACCTCGCGGCGGTGCTCGAGCAGGCCGCGCGGCAGGGGCACGGCCCGTTCTCGCTCGCCGACCTCAGCTATCGCGTCTACGTGCGCGACGCCGGCGATACCGCGACGCTGGCCGCGATCGGGCAAGTGTTGCGCGAGGCGGCCGGTCCCCACGTGCGGCCGCTGTTCGTTCACGCGGACGTGTGTCGCGACGACCTGCTGGTCGAGATCGAGGCCAGCGCCGGTCATGCCGTGGAGTGGCTGTCATGAAGCGCGACGGCCTCACGATCCGGCAACCGGCCCCGCATGCGGCCGGTGTCGACGACGCGTGCCGGCGGTCGTCGGCACGTCATACACTTTTGTCAGGATCCCCGTCTTCGCCATCGGTTGTTCCCATGTCCGAGCTGCACGCCTCGTCCACCCATCTCGTCCTGATTCCGAGCTACAACCCGGGCGCCAAGGTCGACACGACCGTGCACAATGCCCGCGAGCAGTGGAATCCGGTGTGGGTCGTCGTCGACGGCAGCACCGACGGCAGCGCCGAACGGCTGCAGGCGATGGCCGAGCGCGATCCCGGCTTGCGCGTGATCGTGCTGCCGGAGAATCGCGGCAAGGGCGCCGCGGTGCTCGCGGGGCTCGACGCGGCCGCCGCGAGCGGCTTCACGCACGTGCTGACGATGGATTCCGACGGCCAGCATCCGGCCGACCTGATTCCCGCTTTCATGGCGGCATCGCAGGCTGCACCCGACGCGATGGTGCTCGGCGTGCCGAAGTTCGACGGGAGCGCGCCGCAGTTGCGCGTGCAGGGGCGCCGGCTGTCGAACGCGTGGGCCGACCTCGAGACGCTGTGGGCCGGGATCGGCGATTCGCTGTACGGCTTTCGGGTCTATCCGGTCGCGCCGCTGGCGGCGATCATGCGGCGCCAGCCGTGGATGCGCGGCTTCGACTTCGATCCCGAAGCGGCCGTGCGGCTGTGCTGGGCCGGCGTGCGCCCGATCCGCATCGACGCACCGGTGCGCTATTTCGGCCGCCATGAAGGCGGCGTGTCGCACTTTCACTACGGTCGCGACAACGCGCTGCTCGCGTGGATGCACTTGCGGCTTTTCACCGGCTTCGCGATGCGGCTGCCGATGCTGGTCGCACGCCGCCTGACGCGGCGCCGCGACCAGACGGCCTGAGCGCAGGCCCGTCCATTCTCCTTCCCCGATCGCCGTACCGGCGTGCGGCGATTGCCATGATTTTTGTCGTCAATACGGTGCCAGATCGCCGGGTCATTTCAATCCGCTGAGTAATCAACGTGTCATCGGATGTAAACATCTGGTAATTTTCTGCCGGATTATGCAAAATCGCCGCTCCCAAATACAACTATCGAGGGATTCCGGGATGCAACTCAAGAAAGCGGTGGCGGCGTGTGGCGTGGCGTTTCTGTTGAGCGCGTGCGGCGGGGTACAGGGCCTTGACGCGAACAGCCTGACGTCGGCGGGGACCAATCTGTACAAGGCAGCGACGCTGTCGGACAGCGACATCGCCGCGCTGTCGAACGAATCGTGCAAGTCGAGCGACGCCGAGTCGAAGATCGCGCCGGCCAACAGCGCCTACGCGAAGCGCCTGACGAAGGTGATGAAGGGCTTCGGCGACATGACGCTGAACGGCCAGAAGATCAACTACAAGGTCTACGTGACCAAGGACGTCAACGCGTGGGCGATGGGCAACGGTTGCGTGCGCGTGTACAGCGGCCTGATGGACATGATGAACGACGACGAGCTGCGCGGCGTGATCGGCCATGAAATGGGCCATGTCGCGCTCGGTCACTCGAAGAAGGCGATGCAGACGGCCTACGCCGTGAGCGCGGCGCGCAGCGCGGCCGGCGCGGCATCGCCGGGTGTGGCGGCGCTGTCGAGCTCGCAGCTCGGCGACATCACCGAGAAGTTCATCAACGCGCAGTTCTCGCAGTCGCAGGAAAGCGCGGCCGACGACTACTCGTTCGACCTGATGAAGCAGAAGGGCATGAGCCAGAAGGGCCTCGTCACCGGCTTCCAGAAGCTCGCGCAGATGGACGGCGGCCAGAGCTCGATGATGAGCTCGCACCCGTCGTCGGCGAGCCGTGCGCAGCATATCCAGGATCGCATCGCGAAAGGCAGCTGATTCAGCAGCTGATTGCGTAACCGATCGCCGGTCGTCGACGCCGGCGATCGGCACGCGAAATGAAAAACCCACGCTCGTTCGGGCGTGGGTTTTTTGTTTTTCGGGCGTGCACGTTGCCGCTTACGGCACCATCCCCGGCAGCACGTACGCCTGTACGAGCGTGATGAGCCCGACGATCACCGCGAACAGCAGGCTGTGCCGCACCGTGAAGCGGAACAGCTCGGATTCCTTGCCGACGAGGCCCGTCGCCGCGCACGCGACCGCGATCGATTGCGGCGAGATCATCTTCGCGGTCACGCCGCCGGTCGTGTTCGCGGCGACCGCGAGCGTTTCGGGCACGCCCAGTTGATGGGCGGTCGCCTGCTGCAGCGAGCAGAAGAGCGCGTTCGACGACGTGTCCGAGCCGGTCAGGAACACGCCGAGCCAGCCGAGAAACGGCGAGAAGAACGGGAACGCGCCGCCGGTCGCGGCCAGCATCAGCGCGAGCGTCGACGACATCCCCGAGTAGTTCGCGACGAACGCGAACGCGAGCACGAGGCCGATCGACAGGATCGGGCGCGTCAGTTCCTTCAGCGTCTCGCCGAACGTGACGAACGCGTCGCGCGGCTTCATCCGCAACAGCGCCATCGAGATCAGCGCGGTCACGAGGATCGCGCTGCCGACCGCCGACACGAGATCGATCTTCAGCACCGCGTCGAGCGCCTTCGGCGTCGCGGCGATCGGCGCGGTCTTCACGACGAGCTGGTCGAGCCCGGCCACGTGGAACTTCAGCACGGTCGACGCGAGCGCGCCGTGCGCGGCGAACAGCGCCTTGAACGGCGCGATGCTCCACACGGTGACGACGGCCGTCAGGATCAGGAACGGCGACCACGCGCGCACGGTTTGCGCGAGCGTGTACGGCGACGCCTGGCGGCTCGCGCCCGACCCGTTGCCGCCCGCGCCGAACCCCGCGAGCGCCGCGCCGCCGCCGGACGCGACGATCGCGCCCGCCGTCTGCCTCGCGCTGCTCGGCTGCCAGACCTTCAGGAACGCGGCGAGCGACACGAGGCTGACGAGCGACGACGTGATGTCCGGCAGCTCGGGTCCGATGTGGTTCGACGTGAAATACTGCGTGACCGCGAAGCTGCCGCCCGCGACGAGCGCGGCCGGCCAGGTCTGCCGCACGCCGCGCAGCCCGTCCATCATGAATACCAGCCAGAACGGCACCGCGAGCGACAGCAGCGGCAACTGGCGGCCGGCCATCGCGCCGATGTGGAACGGGTCGATGCCCGTCACCTGTCCGGCGACGATGATCGGGATGCCCATCGCGCCGAACGCGACCGGCGCGGTGTTCGCGATCAGGCACAGGCCGGCCGCATGCAGCGGCTTGAAGCCTAGGCCGACGAGCAGCGCGGCCGTGATCGCGACGGGCGCGCCGAAGCCGGCGGCGCCTTCGAGGAACGCGCCGAACGAGAAGCCGATCAGCAGCATCTGCAGCCGCTGGTCGTCGGTGATCGACAGCACCGACGCGCGGATGACGTCGAACTGGCCGGTCTTCACGACGATCTTGTACAGGAACACGGCCGCGACGATGATCCACGCGATCGGCCAGATGCCGTACGCGAAGCCGAAACCGGCCGCCGCGAGCGCCTGCGGCACGGGCATTCCGTACGCGAGGATCGCGACGCCGAGCGCCAGCAGCAGCGTGATCGCGGCCGCGACGTGGCCCTTCATCCGCAGCGCGGCCAGCGCGACGAAAAAGAAGATGATCGGAATCGCGGCGACGAGTGCCGACAGCCCGAGGCTGCCGAGCGGGGTGTAGATCTGATGCCAAACCTGCATGGGTGTCTCCTCCATGGATTTATAGGGGTACGGGTTTGAAACGGGATGCGCTATTCGGGCTGGCCGCGTGCGCGCAGCAGGTCGGACAGGCTGCGCGGCGCCGGTTCGAGCGGCGTGCGGTGCTGCGTCCAGCCCATCTGCTTCGCGGGCGTCAGCGCGCGCAGACGCGTCGCGGTCCAGCGGAACGCGCGGTACGCGCGCGGATGCGCGAACGCGCCCGACCAGAAGCGCCACACGAGTTCTTCCGCGCGGTGATAGTTCGCGCCCTGGCCGCGCAACGGATGCGCGACGGGCTCGTCGGGCTTGCGGTTCGCCTCGGTGCGCAGCCGCACGAGCAATTGCGGGATCGGGATGCGCACCGGGCACACCTCGCCGCATGCGCCGCACAGCGTCGACGCGGTCGGCAGGTCGGCCGTCGCGTCGAGGCCGAGCAGGTGCGGCGAGATGATCTTGCCGATCGGGCCCGGGTAGGTCGTGCCGTACGCGTGGCCGCCGATGCGCGTATAGACGGGGCAATGGTTCATGCACGCGCCGCAGCGGATGCACTGCAGCGTCGCGCGCAGTTGTTCGTCCGCGTACGCCTGCGTGCGGCCGTTGTCGAGCAGCACCAGGTGCAACTCGCGCGGGCCGTCGCGTTCGCCGTCGCGGCGCGGGCCCGAGATCAGGTTGAAGTAGGTCGTGATCGCCTGGCCGGTGGCCGAGCGCGTGAGCAGGCTCGACAGCGGCACGATGTGCTCGAGCTTCTCGACGACCTTCTCGATCCCCATGATCGCGACGTGCGTGTCGGGCACCGTCGTCGACAGGCGGCCGTTGCCTTCGTTCTCGACGAGCCACAGCGTGCCCGTGTCGGCCGCCGCGAAGTTCACGCCGGACAGGCCGATGTCCGCGTCGGCGAACGCGCGGCGCAGCGCGCGCCGGCCGGTCTGGATCAGTTCGTCGACGTCTTCCGTGTAGCGCGTGCCGGGCAGGTGTGCCTCGAACAGTTCGGCGATGTCGCCGCGGGTCTTGTGGATCGCCGGCATCACGATATGCGACGGCTTCTCGCCCGCGAGCTGCACGATGAATTCGCCCATGTCCGATTCGATGCAGTCGATGCCGTGCTCCGCGAGGTAATGGTTCAGCTCGATTTCCTCGCTCGCCATCGACTTGCCCTTGATCACGCGGCGCGCCTTCCTCGTCTGCGCGATGCCGAGCACGATCGCGTTCGCGTCGGCGGCCGTCTCGGCCCAGTACACGTGCACGCCGGCCGCGGTGAGCTTCGTCTCCAGCCGTTCGAGCAGCGCCGGCAATTGCGCGAGCGCATGCTGGCGGACGGCTTCGCCGAGATCGCGCAACTGCTGCAGCTCGGTGTCGTCGGGGAACTGCGTCGCGCGCTTGCCCTGCAGGAAGTCCATCGCGCCGCGAAAGCTCCGGCGCAGCGCCGGATCGTCGAGCGCGGCGCGCGCGCGGGTCTTGAAGTCGCCGGGGGCGACGAATTGCAGCGTGTGGTCGCTCATCGCGGCAGGTCCTCGGAAGCGGGGGTAGCCGGCGGCCCGGCCGAATCGGTGACGATCACGACCCACAGGCGGCGCGGGCCGTGCGCGCCATAGGCGAGCGTCTGCTGGATGTCGGAGGTCTTCGACGGACCGGATACCAGCACGAGGTTGGTCGGCATGCCGGCTTGCCAGCGCTCCGCGTGCACGGCGGCGTGCAGGTCGGCATGCAGCGTGTTCGCGTGCACGAGCGCGACATGCAGCGGCGGCACCAGCGACACCGTGCGCGGCGTGCCGGCATCGGGCGCGAGCACGACGGTGCCGGTCGCCGCGATGCCCGAGCGTGCGACGGTGAAGCCCGCGTCGATCGTGTCGAACAGATCGGCCTTCCATGCGTCGATCGGCCGGTCGAACGGCACGGGCCCGACCGTATCGGGCAGCGCGCGGACGAGTGCCGCGGATTCGGCGCGGGCCGGGTCGAGCAGCAGGCGGCGCACGCCGGCGTCGGCGAGGCGTGCGGCAAGCTGCGCGGGCCATGCGTCGGCGCTCGCGCACCAGACTTCGGCGTGCGACGCGGCGAGCGCGGTCTGCATCGCCTGCACGCGCGCCTCGGGAGCGTGCCCGGCCGATGCGCGACGAGTGTCGTAATGCGAGTCGATGCGTGCGTCGAGCGCGGGAGCCGTGGTTGCGGCGACGCCCGGCGCGGCGGCGCGCAGCCGCGCGAGGATCGCGTCGCGCGCGCTCATTGCCCGTCTCCGCGCAACGATGCGGCGCCGGCCGTGCGGCGCCACAGGAAGCTCGCGAGATGCTCGACCGGCAGCGCCGCGCCGGCCTTGGCGGCGGCGTGACCGATGTTCAGCAGGCAGCCGCAGTCCGCGGACACGAGCCGGTCGCAGCCGGTCGCGCAAGCCGACGCGACCTTGTCGCCCACCATTGCGCCGGAGATGTCCGGATGCTTCAGCGAGAACGTGCCGCCGAAGCCGCAGCATTCGGATTCGCGTTCGTGTTCGATGCGCGTCACGCCCGGCAGTGCGTCGACGAGCGCGACGCCGTGCACGCGCGTGCCCATCTCGCGCCGCGCCGCGCACGACGTGTGCAGCACGACGCGTTCGTCGGGCCCGGCGCCGGCCATGACCGCGTCGAGCCGCACGTCGAGCACATGGACGAGGAATTCGGCGAGTTCGTAGGTCCGTTCCGCGATCGCGCGCGCTTTCGGGCCGTGAACGGGATCGTCGGCGAACAGCGCCGGCCAGTGGTGCCGGATCATGCCCGCGCACGAGCCGGACGGCACGATCACGGGCCACGCTTGCGCGAACAGGTCGAGCTGCGCGGCCGCGACACGGCGCGCTTCATCGGGATTGCCGCTGCTGTAGGCCGGTTGCCCGCAGCAGCTCTGGCCGCGCGGATAATGGACGGTCAGGCCTTCGCGTTCCAGCAGGCGGACCGCGTCGAGCCCCGCTTCGGGGACGAACAGGTCGACCAGGCAGGTCGCGAACAGATACACGTGCGCGGGGGCGGTGGGGTACGGCCTTGAGTTCATGTCTCGCTCCAGAGGCGACGGTCCGGCGTGCGGAGCGTCGATTTCGCTGCATAATTCCCGCGTCCGCGCCACAGCTCAAATTGGTTGGGCCAATCGGCGCGGCACGCATTCCACGGGAGACACGACGATGGCAGCGATGACGGCACGGGGTCGGACCGAAGGCGTGATGCGCAAGATCGAGACGGCGCTGCTCGACGGCACGTGGCCGGCCGGTGCGCGGCTGCCGGCCGAGCGCGTGCTCGCGCAGCAGTACGGCGTCGCGCGCAATACGGTGCGCGAGGCGACCCAGCGGCTCGTCGCGCGCGGGCTGCTGCAGAGCCGGCGCGGCGCGGGCGTCTACGTGACCGACCAGTTGCGCGCCGGCATCGCGTCGCCGTGGGGCCAGCTGGTCGCCGATCATCCGGCGCTGCGCGACGACATCCTCGAATTCCGCCGCGTGCTGGAAGGCGCGACCGCCTATTTCGCCGCGCTGCGGGCCGATGCGAACGACCGGCGCCGGATCCGCGCGCTGCTGCGCGAGCTCGACACCGCGCACGCGAACGACGACGCGGCCGTCGAAGCCGCGACCGACGCGAAGCTGCACGAGGCGATCGCGCTCGCGTCGCACAACACGATGTTCCTGCATCTGCATACGAGCGTGATCGGGATGCTGCGCGAGCACATCTCGATCAACGTGGCCGGGATGACGACGGAGGACGAGCAGGCATCCGAGTTGCTGTTGTTGCAGCACCGGGTCGTGTGCGAGGCGATTTGCGCGCACCGGCCCGAAGAGGCGCGCACCGCGATGCAGACGCATATCGACTACGTGCGCAGCCATTTCGAGCGCAGCGGCGACGTGGCATGAGATTGGTCGGACCAGTGGCCGCACCAGCCCGCGCGGCGTCGGGTATGCGTCACGAGCGGCTGTGGACGGCGTGGGGGGCGGCTGCGCGGCGCGGGCAGGGCGGCCGGCTTACGCGATCCGGCCTACGCGGTTCGGCCTATGCGGCCCGGCCTACGCGGCCCGACCTAATTGACCGGTTCGTCGGGCGCCCACTAGAATCGACCGGAACCGCTTGTCAGCCGCGCGCCGCGGCGATGACGTGCCCATTGATCCGACTGTCGAGGAAGCTTCCGTGCTCACGTCCTTGATCCGGCGCGCACCGGCCGCGCTGTCGTGGCGCGCCGCATGCCGCCAGGCCCGCGCGCTGATCGTCTGCGCGCTGCTGCCGCTCGCTGCGTGCGCGACGCATCCGCCCGCCACTTCGCTCGATCGTCCCGTCTCCCACGCGTTGCCGGCCGATACCGCGACGCCGCTGCGCGATGCGCTGGCCGCGCCGGCAGCCGCGCATCCGGCGCAGTCGGGCTTCCGGCTGCTGGCCGACGGCGCCACCGCGTTGCAGATGCGCATCGCGCTCGCGCGTGCGGCGACGAAGACGCTCGACATGCAGTACTACATCGCGACCGAGGATACGACCGGCAAGCTGCTGCTCGGCGCGGCGCTGTACGCGGCCGATCGCGGCGTGCGCGTGCGGATGCTGGTCGACGACCTGAACTTCGACGATATCGACCGCGTGATGGCCGCGCTGAATACGCACCCGAACATCGAGATCCGCGTGTTCAACCCGTTCGGCGCATCGCAGCGCGGCGTGATGGAGCGCACGGCCAACTTCTTCACGCGGATCGACAGCTTCACGCGCCGGATGCACAACAAGGCGATGATCGCCGACAACCAGCTCGCGATCGTCGGTGGCCGCAATCTCGGCGACGAATATTTCAGTGCGAGCCCGACGCTGCAGTTCCGCGATCTCGACGTGCTGGCGGCCGGCCCCGTGACGAACGACATCTCGAAGAGCTTCGACGACTACTGGGCGAGCGCGAGCAGCTATCCGTTGCGCGTCCTCAATCATCAGAAGTTCGATCCGAAGGATCTCGACGCGATGCGCGACGAGCTGCGCGACCACTGGCGCAAGAATGCCGACCCGTACAACGCGAAGCCGCTGAACGCGACGCCGCTGGCACGGCAGATCGCGCGCGACGAACTCGAACTCGTGTGGGCGCCGGCCGAATTCAAGGTCGACGCGCCGACCAAGGTCGCGCAGCCGACCGGCACGTACGTGAGCCCTCCGATGCAGCGCCTGGCCGAGCTGACGCGCGGCGCGCAGAAGGAATTCCTCGCGTTTTCGCCGTACTTCGTGCCGCACGACGCCGGCGTGAAGATCCTCGGCGACACGGCCGCGCGCGGCGTGCGCGTCGCGATCGTGACGAATTCGCTCGCGGCGACCGACGCGGTCGCGGTGCAGGCCGGCTATGCGCCGTATCGCGTGCCGTTGCTGCAGCGCGGCGTCGAGCTGTACGAATTCAAGTCGCAGCCGGACCAGGAGTCCGCGCGGCTGTTCGGCTCGCGTTCGCGCGCGAGCCTGCATGCGAAGGCGTACGTGATCGACCGGCAAATCGTCGTGATCGGCTCGCTGAACCTCGACCCGCGTTCCGCGCACCTGAACACCGAACTCGCGCTCGTGATCCACAGCCCGGTGCTCGCGCAGCAGGCCGCGGCGATCTTCGCGCGCGTGACGCAGCCGGACGAAAGCTACCGCGTCACGCTCGCGACGCGAACCGACGGCAGCCCGCCCGCACTCGAATGGACGGGCACCGAAGGCGGTCAGACCACCACCTATCACGTCGACCCGCATGCCGGGCTGATGCGCAACGTGATGACCGGCATCTTCAGGCTGCTGCCGGTCGACGACCAGTTGTAAGGGCCGGAGCGGCTCCGGCAAAACCCGCGATTCCGGTGCGCGGGGAAAGATGCTATGGTTGTGTGCGCAACGATATGCATATCGTGAAGGGCGCTGCGGGCTCCGTCGAAAAATGCGGGGCGGAACGGCGCCGAACGACGCGCCGCCGCACGTGCATGCACGCACCGCGCGCGGTGCCGTCAGACGATGGACGATGCGCACCGCCATGCGCCGCGGCCGCGCGCGCGCCAACCGGAGTTCCCCATGCAACGTGTACCGAACCAGCCGTTCACGCGTCCCGCGCGCTTCTCCGAAGCCGAATGGCCGGCGCGTGTGCAGCTCGCGGCCGCCTACCGCATCTTCGATTACCTCGGCTGGACCGAGCTGATCTACAACCATATCTCGCTGCGCGTGCCGGGCGAGGACGGACATTTCCTGATCAACCCGTTCGGGCTCCATTACCGCGAGGTGTGCGCGTCGAACCTCGTGAAGATCGACATCGACGGCAACGTGATCGGCCATGCCGACTGGCCGATCAATCCGGCCGGCTTCACGTTCCACAGCGCGATCCATGCGGCGCTGCCCGATGCGCACTGCGTGATGCACGTGCACACGACGCCCACGATGGCCGTGTGCTGTTCGCGCGACGGGCTGTCGTTCTCGAATTTCTATTCGGCGCAGCTGTACGGGAAGATCGCGTATCACGACTTCGAAGGCATCACCGTGCATCTCGAGGAGGGCCGGCGCATCGTCGAGAGCGCGGGCGGGCGGCCCGTGCTGCTGCTGCGCAACCACGGGCCCGTGACGATCGGCGCAACGCTCGCGCAGACGTTCTCGCTGATGTGGCTGCTCAATCGCGCGTGCGAGGTGCAGATCGCGACGCATGCGATCGGCGATGCGCTGCCGATCGCGCCGTCCGTGCTCGAAGGGTGCGTGCGCGATTCACTGAATTTCGATCCGAAGCATGGCGCGGGACAGGACGCGTTCGATGCGCTGCAGCGCATCGTCGACCGGATCGATCCGGGCTATCGCGCGTGACGCGGGCGGCGCGCCCGATGCGTGCGCCGACTAGAACCGATAGCCGAGGCCGGCCTGGATCACGTCGGTGTCTCGATCGTAGCGCGTGACCACGCGGTTCCACGTGATCCGGGTGAGCCAGCGCCCGGAGATCCGGTAACTGGCCGAGATCGACACGATGCCGGAGAACCGGCCGTCGCCCGGGCCCGGCTGGCCGTCGCGTTTGCGCTGGTTGACGGTGAAATACGCGCCGGCGCCGGCCGACAGCGTGGCCTTGTCGTTCAGGAACGCACGCGTGAGCCACAGCTCGGAGGCGATCCCGTTGCGGCGGACCGCCTGCTTCGCGCCTTCGTACATCCATGTCGCGGTCCAGTCGATCGAACGCGTGAGGCCGCGCCGGTATTCGACGCTGCCGCCGAGCGTCGACGGCGACGAGCGGCTGTTGAGAATCGTCTCGCCGAGCATCGCGGTGATTTCGTTGTCCGTGACCTTGCGCGTGCGCGGCAGCGCGGTGTCGCGCGGGCCCGGCGTGGCGGGCGCATCGAGCTGGTAGCCGACGCCGAACATCACCGACGTCGTGTCGGGCCCACTGAACACCTGCGCGCGGTTGACCTGAAGCTGCGCGATCCAGCGGTGCGACGTGTAGTACGCGGCGCGCACGCTCGTCAGTACGCCCCAGCCATGTGTATTCGAGTAACCGCGGCCTTCGGCGGCCGGCACCGTGTCGAAGTAGCGATACGGGCCCGCGCCCGCCGACAGCACCAGGCGGCGGTTCGCGAGCGGCACGCGGCCCCAGAACTGCACCGCCTGGCCATCGCGGTGGTGATTCGGAATGTGCCCTTCGTTGTACCACGTGAAGCCGAGCGCGGTGTGCGTGCTCAAGCCTTCCTGGTAATCGAACGCCCACGAATACGTGCGTTGGCTGCCGCCCCACAGCGGGCCGGCGAACAGCGAGAATTCCTGCGCGTCGACGGGCGCGCCGTAGAGGCCGGCGACGGAGCAGAGCGCCGCCAGCAGCGGGCGGACGCGGACGGGGCGGGTCGGGCAGGGTATCGGGAGACGGGCCGGCACGGTTCACTTTCCAGTCACGACAACACGCGATCATTTTCGTGCTCGGGAAAACACGTGTCGACCCGGGTTCGCGCAATAACGTATTACACGTATCGTGACAACATGCGGGTACGCGCGCCGATCGCGACTCGAGCGAGACGAAAAATGATTCGTCCTGCTTGGTATTTCGGAAAGGGGCATTCGTGCGCGGCATGCCTCTAGCCGCCGGAGACACGCAAAAAAAACGCGGCCGGGCGGCCGCGTGAATACTCGCAGACTCCTTCGGACGAAGGAAACAAGCAACTGTGAAACGAAGTGTAGCGAAAGCCCGTGCGCGGATTCAGGGGCCGTGCTGCAAAGGTCTCTTCCAGGTTTCGGCAGGCTGCCGGATTGGCCGGCAATCGACTACCATCCTGTGTGGCGCCGCCGCTCGGGCGGTGTCCCCCGTCGTACAAGGAGAATCCATGCTCAAGCTGCGTTTGCTCCAGGTCGCGTTGTTCGCGGGCGTGCTCGCCGCCGGCAGCGCCGTTGCGGAAACGGTGCGCCTGTCCGCCAGTCTGCAGCCGTCGAGCGAAGTACCGCCGACGGCGACCAAGGGTTCGGGCGCCGTCGCCGCCACCTACGACACGGCCACGCACATGCTGCAGTGGACGGTCACTTACGAACACCTCACGGGGCCGGCCACCGCCGCGCATTTCCACGGGCCCGCGCCGGTCGGCCAGAACGCCGGCGTACAGGTGCCGGTGCCGAAGGACGAGCTGGCGAGTCCGATCAAGGGCTCGAAGGAACTCACCGACGCACAGGTCACGGACCTGATGGGCGGCAAGTGGTACTTCAATATTCATACGAAGGAACACCCGTCCGGCGAGATCCGCGGCCAGGTGATGCCGGCGAACTGAGCGTCGGTGTTTGATATAGAGGCACTTGTCGAGCGACGCGGGAACGTTCGCACGTACCATCGTCACACTGTGATGACGGAGTGCGTCCGATGAGTTGGCAAAGCAAGTTCGCCTGCTGGCTGCTGCGCTGGCAGTTTCGCCCCGAAACCACGCGCGAGGTGCTCGACCCCGCGCGTGCCCGGCGCTTTACCGACCTGAGGATGATCGTGCCGCGCCGCGCGCCGTCGGGCTACCGGCTGCGCCAGTGCTACGGCGCCGGCGACGCGCCGCTGCGCGGCGAATGGCTCGAACGCACCGACGCGGGCGCGGCACGCGGGCCCGGCCGCACGCTGCTGTATTTCCACGGCGGCGGTTACTACTTCTGTTCGACGAAAACCCACCGGCCGCTGGTGTTCGGCCTGACGAAGCGCGCGGGTGTGCGCTCGTTCTCGCTCGACTACCGGCTCGCGCCCGAAAACCGCTTTCCGGCCGCGCTCGACGATGCGCTCGCCGCGTACCGGCAACTGCTGGCGCTCGGCACGCCGCCCGAATCGATCGTGTTCGGCGGCGATTCGGCGGGCGGCGGCCTCGCGCTCGCGACGCTCGTCGCGCTGCGCGATCGCGGCGAGCCGCTGCCGGCCGGCGCGATCCTGTTCTCGCCGTGGACCGACCTGGCCGGCACCGGCGGCACGATGCGCGGCAACGACGGCCTCGACCCGATGTTCGCGGCCGCGGCGCTGCCGAAGGCCGCGACGCTGTATCTCGGCGACGAGCCGGCGACGAATCCGTACGCGTCGCCGCTCTACGCGGATTTCGCGGGTCTGCCGCCGCTGTACATCCAGGTCGGCAGCACCGAGGTGCTGCTCGACGATTCGCGCCGCGTCGCCGAGAAGGCGAAGGCGGCCGGCGTGGCGGTGGAGATCGAGGTGTGGCCCGACATGCCGCACGTGTGGCAGCTGTACGCGCCGATGGTGCCGGAAGCGCGCGATGCGCTCGACCGCGCGGCCGCGTTCCTGCGCCGCGTCGCGGTCGAGCGTGCGGTTCAGCGCGTCGGCGAGGCGTCGATCGCCTGATAGGCTGCCTTGACGGCCACCGACCCGTACTTGCGTTCGAGCCGGCGCACGGTGAAGTGGCCGTGCGCCATCTGCTGGAAGTGGTCGATGAACAGCGTGTTGACGGTCGCGCCGAGCACGGCGCCGATCGCCGGGATCGACTTCGCGGCCATCTGCTCGGTCACCTGCACCGAGAAGCGTGAGGCCACCGTCTGCACGAGCTTGAACACGGCCGCCGAGCTGTGCGCGGCGATGCCTTTCGCCGTGATGTCCGACGACGCCTTCGAGATCGCCTGCGCGAGCGCGCCGCGCAGCACGAAATAGCCGAGATCGGCGTCCTCCTCCTGCTTGTCCGGGTTGCCGCCCATGCCGAGCACGGCCAGACATTGCAACTGCGTATCGACCGACGTCAGGTTCTCGCCCTCGCTGCGCGCGATGTCGCACACCGAACGGAAGATCAGCGTGGTCGTCACCGGCAGCTCGACCGGCAGCGCGAGAAAGCCGAACGCGCCGCCCGCCGCGCCGGTCGTCGCGACCGCGAGCTTGTGCAGCAGGTTGCTGGGCTTCTCGGGCTCGGCATCCGGCGACTGCGGCTTGCCAAGCGTGCGCAGCGCGATGTTCAGGCACTTGCGCAGCGCGAGCTGCGTCGCATCGTTGATCTTGCCGGTCGCGAAGTCCGGCAGCCGCGCGATCATTTTCTCGACCGGCGCGCCGAGCACGCCCGTCAGCTTCATCGTCAGCGACGGGCTTTCCAGCACCTGCTTCGCGCGCCGCAGCGCGTCCCGGTCCTCCGGCGACAGCGTCGTGGCGGGGGTGATTGAAATCGGTTCCATCTTTCTCCTTGGCGTGAACGGGCCTTGACCCATCGCCAGCCTAGATTACTCCCGCATGCTAGAATTTTGAGATTCTTTGACTCGGCAAAAGTTGCATCGACAAAAAATGCCCGTCCATACTGCCGCCCACCATTCGAGCGGGCAAGTCCTGCCGTTCCGCGAATCGCTGCTCGCGATGATCGGGATCTCGTTCGTCACCATGCTGGTCGCGCTGGATCAGACGGTCGTCGGCACCGCGCTGCCGACCATCGTCGCCGAACTTCGCGGCTTCGACCTGTACGCGTGGGTCGCGACCTCGTACCTGCTCAGTTCCGTGATCACCGTGCCGATCTTCGGCCGGCTCGGCGACTATTACGGCCGCAAGCCGTTCGTGATCGTGTCGATCGTCGTGTTCACCGGCGCGTCGGTGCTGTGCGGGATGGCCGACGACATGCTGTATCTCGTCCTCGCGCGCGGGCTGCAGGGCATCGGCGGCGGGATGCTGGTCGGCACCGCGTTCGCATGCATTCCCGACCTGTTCCCCGATTCCGTCGTGCGGCTGCGCTGGCAGGTGCTGATGAGCTCCGCGTTCGGCATCGCGAACGCGGTCGGCCCGTCGCTCGGCGGCGTGCTGACCCAGTCGTTCGGCTGGCGCTCCGTGTTCTACGTGAATCTGCCGGTCGGCCTGCTGTCGCTGTTCTTCGTGTGGCGCTACCTGCCGCACCTGCGCCACGTCGAGCACGATCGCAAGATGCGGCTCGACTGGCCCGGCGCGCTGCTGATCGCACTGTCGCTCGGCGCGCTGCAACTGTTCGTCGAATGGCTGCCGAAGTACGGCGTCGCGAGCTGGGCGTCGCTGCTGCTCGTCGTCGCGGTCGCGGCCGGCGTCGGCCTGTGGCACTGGGAGAAGCGCTGCGCGCAGCCGATCTTGCCGTTCGACATGTTCGGCAACCGCGCGTTGTCGGCGCTCTTCGTGCTCGCGATCCTCGCCGGTTTCTCGATGTTCTCGCTGCTGTTCTACGCGCCGCTGCTGTTCCAGGGCGGCTTCGGGATGTCGCCGAAGGAGGCCGGGCTCGTGATCACGCCGCTCGTCGTGTTCATCACGATCGGCAGCATCATGAACGGCCGCGTCGTCACGCGTATCCGCCATCCGAACGCGATGCTGCACGTCGGCTTCGCGCTGTTCGCGATCGCGTGCGCGGGCATCGTCGTGTCGACCCACACGACGCCGACCTGGATGCTGATGGCGTTGATGGTCGCGGGCGGCATCGGGCTCGGCTTCGTGCTGCCGAACCTCACCGTGTTCGCGCAGCAGACGGCCGGCCGCGAGCACCTCGGCATCGCGACGGCGCTGCTGCAGTCGCTGCGGATGGTCGGCGGCATGCTCGGCACGGCGCTCACGGGCACGCTCGTCAACCAGATGTATTCGAGCGGCGTGCGCAGCGCGCTGTCGGCCGATCAGGCGATGCAGTGGCACGCGCGGCTCGCCGATCCGCAGATCCTGATCGATCGCGCGGCGCAGGGCGGTCTCGTCGCGGAGTTGACGCGTGCCGGGCATAATGGCGCGCTGCTGCTGGAAGCGGCCCGCGAATCGCTGGTCGGCGCGATTCACCTGGGCGTCGCGATGGCGGCCGTCGTCGCCGTGGTGTCGGTGTGGCAGTGCCGTCGCGTGCCGCCGATCGCGCTGCGGCGCAAGATCGAACCGCACGTCGCGGCCGATTGACCGAGCAGGCGAGCGAGCGATTCGACGACTCAACGATTCACCGGAACGAAATCAGCGCATGGAAGAACAGGACCGCGTCGCGATCTTGCAGCAATTCGGACGCACGTATCGCGCGTTCATGACCGCGTTCGAAGCGCACGTCGGGCAGCCGATGCCGCGCTGGCGCATCATGGTCGCGCTGCACACGATGGGCGGACATTCGTCGCAGAAGAAGCTCGTCGAAGTGCTGCGCATCGATCCGGGCGCGCTCACGCGTCAGTTGAAGTCGCTCGACGCGCTCGGCTGGATCGAGCGCGAATCGGACGCGCGCGACAACCGCGTGACCAACGTCACGCTGACGGACGCAGGCCGCGCGGCGTTCGACGCGTGCCTGCCGCGCCGCAAGGCGTTTCTCGAACAGACGATGGCGCAGCTGCCGGACGACGTGCTGAATGCGCTGTCGGGTGCGCTCGCGATGCTGGAAACGCGGATCGCGGACGTCGGGTCGACACCGGCGCCGCACTGACAGGCGGGAAGGGGCGGAAAGCGGCCCGACGGGTTCCCCCCTCGGCCGAACGCGACCGGCGCGGCATACGGGGCGCTCGAACCCGCCGCCGGCCGGCGTGTTGCCTCATTTCATTTCAACTTCGTTTACAGCTCGATGCGCGTGCCGAGCAGCGCGAGGAACTGCGCAAGCCAGGCCGGATGCGCGGGCCACGCGGGCGCGGTGACGAACGGCGCGTCGGTCACGGCCGCGTCGACCGGGATGTCCGCGTATTCGCCGCCCGCGAGCTTCACCTCCGGCGCGCAGGCCGGGTACGCCGAAATGCGCTTGCCGCGGATCACGTCGGCGGCCGCGAGCAGTTGCGCCGCGTGGCAGATCGCCGCGATCGGCTTGCCGGCTTCGGCGAACTCGCGCACGAGCGAGATCACCTTCGGATCCAGTCGTAGATACTCGGGGGCGCGGCCGCCCGCGATCGCGAGCGCGTCGTAGCGCGCCGCATCGACGTCGTCGAACGCCGCATTCAGCGTGAACTGGTGGCCGGGTTTCTCGGTGTAGGTCTGGTCGCCCTCGAAATCGTGGATCGCGGTCTTGATCTTGTCGCCCGCGCGCTTGCCCGGGCAGACTGCGTCGACGTGGTGGCCGACGGCCTGCAGCGCCTGGAACGGCACCATCGTTTCGTAGTCTTCGGCGAAATCGCCGGTCAGGAACAGGATCTTCTTCGCGGCCATGGCTTTCTCCCGTGAAACAGCGTTGAAGGCCCGGTCGCGCCGTGCATGACGGCGACGACGGGCCCCGAGGACGAAAGCGCAGTGTACTCCGGCAGATTGAAGCGCGCGTGACGGCCGCCCCGCGCGAGCGGCAGGGCGGCGCGGCGCGCGGCATGCGTCAGAAGAAGGTTTCGACGACTTCCGTCACGCGGAATTGCGGATCGAGCACGAGCACCTGGCGCCACTTGTCGAACGTCAGGCACGGGTGCGAGATGTCGAACGCGACCATGTCGCCGACCTTCACGTCCGCGCCCGGCGGAATCTGCAGGTACGCGTGCTGATCCATCATCCCGGTGACGGCCCAGCCTTCGGTGGCGGCGACGTCGCGCGGCGCGGCGTCGCGGCCCGGACGGAAATGGCGCGCCGGCTCGGGCAGGCCCGCGTCGAACGCCGCATCGCGCTTGCCGAGCGCGACGATCGCGCGATTCTGCTCCGGCACCGACTGTACGTACGCCCACAGTTGCAGCGCCGGCAGCAGCCCTTCGCCCATCGAGCGGGCGATCGGGTTGCGCGCGAACACGTCGGTCTGCGCCTTCTTGTAGATGCCGACATCGTGCGTCAGGTAGCAGCCCGGGCGCAGCACGACTTCCGCGAAGCCCGCGTCGGACGCCTTCTTGAATTCTTCCGCGACCACGTCGTACCACGCCGAACCGGCGCCGGACAGGATCGCGGGCGTGCGCGCGAAGCGGCCGGCTTCGGCCAGTTCGCGCGTGAGCGCGACCGCCTGCTGCAGGAACGTGCGGATCTCGCCTTCCTCTTTCAGCACGCCTTCATAGAGTTCGATGCCGGCCAGCTTCAGCGTGTCCGGATAGCGCGCGATCGCGGCCAGCACGGCCTCGCGTTGCGCGGCATCGCGCACGCCCGCACGGCCGCCCGGCACGCCGAGCTCGATCAGCACGTTCAGCGATTTCTTCGCGTCGCCGAAGAAGCGGCCGAGCTGATCGACGCTGTCCGCGGAATCGACGAGACAGAAGAATTCGAAATCGGGATCGGACAGCAGCCCGGCGATGATCGTCATGTTCTGGCGGCCGACCAGCTGGTTCGCGAGCAGCACGCGCCGCACGCCGCCGTGATACGCGGCCTGCGTCTGGTGCGCGGTCGCGAGCGTGATGCCCCACGCGCCGGCGTCGAGCTGGCGGCGGAACAGTTGCGGCGCCATCGTCGTCTTGCCATGCGGCGCGAACTTGACGCCGTATTTCTGCACGAACGCCTGCATCCAGTTCAGGTTGTGCTCGACGCGATCCGCGTAAAGCACGGCGGCCGGCAGGCTGACGTCTTCCGCGAGCAGGTTCCATTCGAGCCGGCCCGCATCGCCGAGCGGCACGCTCGCGCTCGGCAGATTGCCCAGACCCTTGCCGAACGGATCGATCGTCGCTTCCTGATAGTTTGTAACTTTCATGTCATCCCGCTCCATCATCACTATGCATTGCACTGAAGTTGACATGCAAATGGTACAGAAAGTAGCATCTGCGCGGTGATGTTATTTAATAACATCCAGCTTCGCACCCTTTGCCGCCGATGAATACGCCCGCTTCCCCGTCCGCTTCGCCCGCCGTCGAGCCCCATCCGGCTCAGGCCGCCCCGCCGGTCCTCGACATCGTCGCGCGGATCGCCGAATGCGCGCCCGAGCTGCGCGAAGCCGAGCGCAAGGTCGCCGCGTTCATCCTCGCCGATCTGGCGCGCGCCGCGCATGCGAGCATCGGCGCGCTCGCGCGCGACGCGGAGGTCAGCGTCGCGACGGTCACGCGTTTCGCGAAGGCCGTCGGCTGCCGCGACGTGCGCGAGCTGAAGGTGCTCGTCGCGCAGGCGGCGGCCGTCGGCCAGCGCTTTCTGGTGCCGTCCGACGACGCGCCGGCCGACGACACGAGCCCCGCGTCGATGGTCTACGACGAGATTCGCGTGGCGCTCGCGCACAACCACCAGTTGCTGCGCAACACGTCGTTCGACGCGGCGGCCGACTTGCTCGCCGGCGCGAAAATGATTTACGTGTACGGACAGGGCGGCGGCTCGACCGCGCTTGCCGACGAGCTGCGCTTCCGGCTCGTGCGGTTCGGCCGGCCGGTCGCGAGCTACCAGGACGGCCTGCTGCAGCGGATGGTGGCCGCGACGCTGTCGAGCGACGCGGTCGTCGTCGCGTTGTCGGTGAGCGGGCGCGTGCCCGAGCTGCTCGAGAGCTGCCGGCTCGCGAAGCGCTACGGCGCGAAGCTGATCGCGATCACCGCGCCGGCGTCGCCGCTCGCGAAGCTCGCCGACCATCTGATTCCCGTCGTCGCATTCGAAACCGATTTCATTTACAAGCCTTCGACATCGCGCTACGCGATGATGATGGCGATCGACGTGCTCGTCACCGGAGTCGCATTGCGGCTCGGCGATGCGGGCCGAGAATCGCTGCGCCGCATCAAGCACGCACTCGATGCGCATCGCGGCGGCGGAGACCGTCAACCGGTAGGAGACTGACCATGCATTCGCATCCCGAAGCGGCCGATACGCTGATCGTCGGCGCGCAACTGTACGACGGCACCGGCGCACCGCCCGTTACGCGCGACGTCGCGATCCGCAACGGCCAGATCGCGGCGATCGGCAACCTGTCGAACTGGCTCGCCGAGAACGTCGTCGACGCGAACGGCCGTGCGCTGGCGCCGGGTTTCGTCGACGTGCACACGCACGACGACACGCACGTGATCCGGGCGCCGGAGATGATCCCGAAGATCTCGCAGGGCGTGACGACCGTGATCGTCGGCAACTGCGGGATCAGCGCGTCGCCGGTGACGCTCGCGGGCGATCCGCCCGACCCGATGAACCTGCTCGGCGGGCGCGATGCGTTCCAGTACCCGAGCTTCGCCGCTTACGTCGCGGCCGTGAACGATGCGCGCCCGGCCGTGAACGTCGCGGCGCTCGTCGGCCATACGGCGCTGCGCAACAACCAGATGGACCGCCTCGACCGCGCGGCGACCGATGGCGAGATCGCCGGCATGCGCGCGCAGCTCGAGGAGGCGCTCGCGAACGGCGCGCTCGGCCTGTCATCAGGCCTCGCATACGGCTCCGCGTTCGCGGCGCCGACCGAGGAAGTGATGGCGCTCGCCGAGCCGCTCGCCAAAGCCGGCGCGCTGTACACGACGCACATGCGCACCGAATTCGACGCGATCCTCGATGCGATGGACGAGGCCTACCGCGTCGGCCGCCACGCGCAGGTGCCGGTCGTGATCTCGCACCTGAAGTGCGCGGGTCCGTCGAACTGGGGGCGCAGCACCGAGGTGCTCGCGTCGCTCGAAGGTGCGCGCCGTTACCAGCCGGTCGGCTGCGACTGCTATCCGTACAGCCGCAGTTCGTCGACGCTCGACCTGAAGCAGGTGACGGGCGACATCGACATCACGATTACGTGGTCGGAGCCGCACCCGGAAGTCGCGGGCAAGCTGCTGAAGGCGATCGCGGCCGACTGGGGCGTGACCGAGCAGGAGGCCGCGCAGCGGATCCGTCCGGCGGGCGCCGTGTACCACAACATGTCCGAGGACGACGTGCGTCGCATCCTTTCGCATCCGGCGACGATGGTCGGCTCCGACGGGCTGCCGAACGATCCGCTGCCGCATCCGCGGTTGTGGGGCGCGTTTCCGCGCGTGCTCGGCCACTACGTGCGCGACACGAACCTGCTGCCGCTCGAGGAGGCGATCCGCAAGATGACGTCGCTGTCCGCGCGCCGCTTCGGGATCGCGCGCCGCGGCGAGGTGCACGTCGGCTACCACGCCGATCTCGTGCTGTTCGATCCGGCGCGCGTGATCGACGCCGCGACGTTCGACAAGCCGCAGCAACCCGCGCACGGGATCGACGCGGTGTGGGTCAACGGCGTGCTGACTTATGAAAACGGCCAGCCGACCGGCGAGCGCGCCGGCGGTTTCGTCGCGCGCGGCGAGCGCGTGCCGGCCGGTGCCGATGCGGCGTTCTGAACGCCCGTATTCCGATCTTCCATGCGTGCCGCAGCAGCCGGCGCGCGCATCCGCAACCGAGCGTTGCATGGGACCGGAGTCAGCGCTGAAGCGCCGACGCTGGTCGACAAACGAGGAGTGAAACGATGAAGCGATATGGCGTAGGCGAAGCGAAGGGGACCGGCGGCCAGGTGATGCCGTTTGCACGCGCGGTCGAGGCAGATGGCTGGCTGTACGTGTCGGGCCAGACGCCGATGGTGAACGGCGAGGTCGTCGAAGGCGGGATCGTCACGCAGTCGAAGCAGACGATCGAGAACGTGATCGCGATCCTGAAGGAAGCCGGCTACGGCCTCGAGCACGTCGTGCGCTGCGGCGTGTGGCTCGACGACGCGCGCGATTTCGCGTCGTTCAACAAGGTGTTCGTCTCGTACTTCGGCGAGCATCCGCCGGCACGTGCGTGCGTGCAGTCGAGCATGGTGATCGACTGCAAGGTCGAGGTCGATTGTATTGCTTACAAGGCGCCGGCGAAGTAGCGCGGCGAGGGCGGATTGTTGTGTGACGGGGCCGGCGCATTGGTGTGCGCCGGCCCCGTTGCGTCGGCACTGAATTTTTACGCTTTGAATAAAATCCTGTCGACGAGAGCGCGACACGATACGTCCGAAGGGTTGCGCCATTCGCTATTCCGGCGATGGGTGCTTCGAAAGGTGCGTGGCCGCAAGCGCGAATCCGTTACGCTCGCGATCCTGCATCGTGCTGCCGTAGAAAGGAAATGGGGCGCCGCGCAATTGGCCGCACTGCCGTGAAAGGCCGTCCGTCCGTGCGCATCGATCTGCCGGCGGGCTTCGACATGCCCGCCAGCATTGCTCGATTTACTGCCGCGCCGTCCGCGCGTTATCCGGCATCGGCTGGTTGTAGTTCGTGCGGAACGGATTGATGTCGAGCCCGCCGCGGCGCGTATAGCGCGCATACACAGCGAGCTTCACCGGTTTGCACGCATGCAGGATGTCGAGGAAGATCCGCTCGACGCACTGCTCGTGAAAGCCCGTGTGATTGCGAAACGAGATGATGTAGCGCAGCAGCCCCGCATGGTCGATCTGCGGGCCGACGTAATGGATCTGCACGCTGCCCCAGTCGGGCTGGCCCGTGACCGGGCAGTTCGAGCGCAGCAGGTCGGACACGAGCGTTTCCTCGACCGGCGCTTCGTCCGCGGCATCCGCGGCCGACAGCAGCGACGGGTCCGGCTCGTACACGTCGGTGTCGAGGTCGAGCCGGTCGAGCGACAGCCCGTCGAGCTCGTCCATCTCCAGCTTGCGGAAATCGTGCGCCGACACCAGCTGCACCGATACGCTTGCGCCGCACGCGGCCGACACGTCGCGCTTCAGCACGTCGCGCACCGCGTCGAGCGAGTCGAACTTCGACTGCGCGAACGAGCCGAGATACAGCTTGAACGACTTCGATTCGACGATGTTCGGCGATTCGGCCGGCACGTAGAACGTCGCGATCGCGACCTGCGGCTTGCCGCGCGCGTTGAGCCACGACAATTCGTACGCGTTCCAGATGTCGGTGCCGAAGAACGGCAGCGCCGACGTGATGCCGAGCTGCTCGCGCGCGCCGGCGCGCGGGATCGGGAACAGCAGCGACGCGTCGTACTGCGCCGCGTAGACGGTGGCCTTGCCGAGCGGGGAATGTTCGGGATTCATCGTGTGACGCCTTTACGACAGGAAGAGGCGGTACGCCGGGTTGGCGCTCTCTTCGACATAGGGATAGCCGAGCGCCGCGAGGAAGCGTTCGAACTCGGCGCGATCGGCCTGCGGCACCTGCAGCCCGACGAGGATCGAGCTGTAGTCCGCGCCCTGGTTACGGTAATGGAACAGGCTGATGTTCCAGTCCGGCGCCATCGACGACAGGAACTTCATCAGCGCGCCCGGCCGCTCCGGAAACTCGAAGCGGAACAGGCGCTCGTCGAGCGCGAGCGGCGAGCGGCCGCCGACCATGTAGCGGATGTGTTCCTTCGACAACTCGTCGTGCGTCAGGTCGACGCTCTTGAAGCCGTGCGATTCGAAGTTCGCGGCGATCTCCGCCGATTCGCCGCGACGGCGGATCTGCACGCCGACGAAGATGTGCGCGGATTGCGCATCGGCGATCCGGTAGTTGAACTCGGTGACGTTGCGATCGCCGACCAGCGAGCAGAAGCGCTTGAAGCTGCCGCGTTCCTCGGGGATAGTGACCGCGAACACGGCTTCGCGTGCCTCGCCCACTTCCGCGCGCTCGGCGACGAAGCGCATCCGGTCGAAGTTCATGTTCGCGCCGGACGTGACCGCGACGAGCGTTTGATTCTCGATGCCTTCGCGTTCCGCGTACAGCTTCGCGCCCGCGACCGCGAGCGCGCCGGACGGCTCGAGCACGCTGCGCGTGTCCTGGAACACGTCCTTGATCGCCGCGCACAGCGCGTCGGTGTTGACCGTTACGACACCGTCGAGGAATTCGCGGCACAGCCGGAAGGTTTCCTCGCCGACGAGCTTCACCGCGGTGCCGTCCGCGAACAGGCCGACTTCGCTCAGCTCGATGCGCTCGCCCGCGTCAAGCGACTGCGCCATCGCGCACGAATCCTCGGCCTGCACGCCGATGACCTTGATCTCCGGGCGCACCGCCTTCACGTACGCGGCGACGCCGGAGGCAAGCCCGCCGCCGCCGATCGGCACGAAGATCGCATGGATCGGGCCCTGGTGCTGACGCAGGATCTCCATCGCGATCGTGCCCTGGCCGGCGATCACGTACGGATCGTCGAACGGATGGACGAACGTGAGGTCGCGCTCCTCCTGCACCTTGACCGCGTGTGCGTACGCGTCGCTGTACGACTCGCCCGCCTGGATCACCTCCACGCTCGGGCCGCCGTGCGCGCGCACCGCGTCGACCTTCACCTGCGGCGTCGTGACGGGCACGACGATCACGGCCCTGACACCCATCCGGGCCGCCGAGAACGCGACGCCCTGCGCGTGGTTGCCGGCCGAGGCGGTAATCACCCCGCGCGCGAGCGCGTCCGCCGGAATGTGCGCCATCTTGTTGTATGCGCCGCGCAGCTTGAACGAGAACACCGGCTGGTTGTCCTCGCGCTTCAGGTAAACGGCGTTGCGCAGCCGGGCCGACAGGTTATGGGCCGGTTCGAGTTCCGTCTCGATCGCGACGTCGTAGACGCGCGCGGTGAGGATCTTCTTCAGGTAATCGTGGGATGCCATGGGTGCTCGCGTGCAGTGCGGATGCGGACGGTAAAGGGTCAATGATAGCGCCAAGGGTCCGCCCGCACGCAAGCGGCATGCCGGGCGGGCGGTCGTCCCCGGTCGTGTGCGCGTGCGGGCAGGGCATTCGCGCCGTCGGAGGCGTTTTTTACCGGTTTAACCGCGCGGTTACCGACCGGACGGACGGCGAATGATCGCGCGAAACCGCGCGGAGCCCCGCCCGGCGCGGCTCGCGGCGATAGCCCCACGACCTGTCCGGCGTGTCACGGGCGGCCCGATCATGGGTTAGAATTCCGTTTTGAATCAAGGATTCGGAAGATGCAGAGGCACCCTCGGATCGCACCGTTGAAGCCGACGCCGCGCGCAGCCAGCCCCGCGGCCGAACGGCATGCGCGCCGCGCGCGATCGTGCTGATGATTCCGAGTGCCGCCAGGCCCTGTCGCCGGCCACGAGGGGCGAGTCGCCCGCTCCGGCCCCATGAAGGACAGCCGCGCGCCTGGTAACAGAACAGATTTCCCCAAGATTGCGCCCACGCGCTTGCCGACGCCCGTGCACGGGGTATCGGCCCTCCGAGTCGTCCGAACATGAACGCACCACAAGTTTTCGATCCGCATGGCGCGGCCGCCGCCGTCGCCGCCGACCCCGCGCCCCGCTTGCGCGAGATTCCCTACAACTACACGTCCTTCTCGGATCGCGAGATCGTGATCCGCCTGCTCGGCGAGGAGGCGTGGGCGGTGCTCGACGAACTGCGCGCCGAGCGCCGCACGGGCCGTTCGGCACGGATGCTGTATGAAGTGCTCGGCGACATCTGGGTCGTGCGTCGCAACCCGTACCTGCAGGACGACCTGCTCGACAACCCGAAGCGCCGCGCGCTGCTGATCGAGGCGCTGAACCACCGCCTGACCGAGATCGGCAAGCGCCGCAGTGCGGATCTCACCGAGCACCGCGACGACGCGGGCCGCGAGCGCGCATCGCGCGTCGAGATGCTCGAGACGGCCGCGCAGCGCGCGGTCGACGAGTTCGCGGACGAATTCGACAAGATGGCCGAGCTGCGCCGGCGCGCGACCAAGGCGCTCGGCCGTTGCACGCAGAAGGACAACATCCGCTTCGACGGGCTGTCGCGCGTGTCGCACGTGACCGACGCGACCGACTGGCGCGTCGAATACCCGTTCGTCGTGCTGACGCCCGATACCGAAGCCGAGATCGCGGCGCTGATCAAGGCGTGCTTCGAGCTCGGCCTGACCGTGATCCCGCGCGGCGGCGGCACCGGCTACACGGGCGGCGCGGTGCCGCTCACGCCGTTCTCCGCGGTGGTCAACACCGAAAAGCTCGAACAGCTCGGCGCGGTCGAGCTGACCGAGCTGCCGGGCGTCGCGCACAAGGTGCCGACGATCTTCTCCGGTGCGGGCGTCGTCACGCGTCGCGTGACCGAAGCGGCGGAAGCGGCCGGCTACGTGTTCGCGGTCGATCCGACCTCGCTCGACGCATCGTGCATCGGCGGCAACGTCGCGATGAACGCGGGCGGCAAGAAGGCCGTGCTGTGGGGCACCGCGCTCGACAACCTGGCGTGGTGGCGGATGGTCGACCCGGACGGCAACTGGCTGGAAGTCACGCGCCACGAGCACAATCAGGGCAAGATCCACGACATCGCGGTCGCGCGCTTCGAGCTGAAGTGGTTCGATGGCGCGTATGCGCCGGGCGAGAAACTGCTGCGCACCGAGATGCTCGAGATCGAAGGCCGCCGGTTCCGCAAGGAAGGGCTCGGCAAGGACGTGACCGACAAGTTCCTCGCCGGCCTGCCGGGCGTGCAGAAGGAAGGCTGCGACGGGCTCATCACGTCCGCGCGCTGGGTGCTGCACAAGATGCCCGCGCACACGCGCACCGTGTGCCTCGAATTCTTCGGCCAGGCGCGCGAGGCGATCCCGAGCATCGTCGAGATCAAGGACTACCTGTTCGAGACGTCGAAGCAGGGCGGCGCGATCCTCGCGGGCCTCGAGCACCTCGACGAGCGCTACCTGCGCGCGGTCGGCTATGCGACCAAGAGCAAGCGCAATTCATTCCCGAAGATGGTGCTGATCGGCGACATCGTCGGCGACGATGCCGACGCGGTGGCGCACGCGACGTCCGAAGTGATCCGCATGGCGAACGGCAAGAGCGGCGAGGGCTTCGTCGCGGTCAGCGCGGAGGCGCGCAAGCGCTTCTGGCTCGACCGCAGCCGCACGGCCGCGATCGCGAAGCACACGAACGCGTTCAAGATCAACGAGGACGTCGTCATCCCGCTGAACCGGATGGGCGAGTACACCGACGGCATCGAGCGGATCAACATCGAGCTGTCGCTGAAGAACAAGCTGCAACTCGTCGACGCGCTCGAGGCGTTCTTCCGCGGCGGCAACCTGCCGCTCGGCAAGACCGACGACGCGAACGAGATCCCGAGCGCGGAGCTGCTCGAGGATCGCGTGCAGCAGGCGCTGGAGCTGCTCAAGCGCGTGCGGGCACGCTGGGAATTCGTGCGCGACCGGCTCGACCAGCCGCTGCGCGAGGCGCAGCATTACCTGGTGCAGCTCGGCTACGAGGCGCTCGCCGAGAAGTTCGCGGATCGCGCGGACGAGCAGCCGGGCGCGACCGTGTTCCACATCACGCAGGACCGCACGGTCCGCATTTCGTGGAAGCAGGAGATCCGCGCGGAACTGCGCGCGATCTTCAACGGCGGCGCGTTCAAGCAGATCCTCGACGAAGCGCAGGCGATCCACAAGCGCGTGCTGCGCGGCCGCGTGTTCGTCGCGCTGCACATGCACGCGGGCGACGGCAACGTCCACACGAACATCCCGGTCAACTCCGACAACTACGAGATGCTGCAGGACGCGCACGCGTCGGTCGCACGCATCATGAAGCTGGCGCGCTCGCTCGACGGCGTGATTTCCGGCGAGCACGGGATCGGCATCACGAAGCTCGAATTCCTGACCGACGACGAGATCGCCGAATTCCGCGCGTACAAGCAGCGCGTCGACCCGAACGGCCGCTTCAACAAGGGCAAGCTGCTCGACGGCGCCGATCTGCGCAACGCGTACACGCCCAGCTTCGGGCTGATGGGCTACGAGTCGCTGATCATGCAGCAGTCCGACATCGGCGCGATCGCCGATTCGGTGAAGGACTGCCTGCGCTGCGGCAAGTGCAAGCCGGTGTGCGCGACCCACGTGCCGCGCGCGAACCTGCTGTACAGCCCGCGCAACAAGATCCTCGCGACGTCGCTGCTGGTCGAGGCGTTCCTGTATGAAGAGCAGACGCGCCGCGGCGTGTCGATCAAGCACTGGGACGAGTTCAACGACGTGGCCGACCACTGCACGGTGTGCCACAAGTGCGCGACGCCGTGCCCGGTGAAGATCGACTTCGGCGACGTCACGATGAACATGCGCAACCTGCTGCGCAAGATGGGCAAGAAGAAATTCAACGCCGGCAATGCGGCGGGCATGTTCTTCCTGAACGCGACCAATCCGCAGACGATCAACCTCGCGCGCGGCGTGATGATGGGCGTCGGCTACAAGGTGCAGCGCTTCGCGAACGACATGCTGAAGAAGGTCGTGACGAAGCAGACGCAGCACCCGCCGGCGACGACCGGCAAGCCGCCCGCGCTCGAGCAGGTGATCCACTTCGTCAACAAGAAGATGCCGGGCAACCTGCCGAAGAAGACGGCGCGCGCGCTGCTGGACATCGAGGACAACAAGATCGTGCCGATCATCCGCAACCCAAAGTCGACGACCGTCGATTCGGAAGCGGTGTTCTACTTCCCGGGCTGCGGCTCCGAGCGGCTGTTCTCGCAGGTGGGATTGGCGACGCAGGCGATGCTGTGGGAAGCGGGCGTGCAGACGGTGCTGCCGCCGGGCTACCTGTGCTGCGGCTATCCGCAGCGCGGCTCGGGCCAGTACGACAAGGCCGAGAAGATCGTCACGGACAACCGCGTGCTGTTCCACCGGGTGGCGAACACGCTGAACTACCTAGACATCAAGACGGTGGTCGTGTCGTGCGGCACGTGCTACGACCAGCTCGCGGGTTATGAATTCGACAAGATCTTCCCGGGCTGCCGGATCATCGACATCCACGAGTTCCTGCTCGAGAAGGGGATGAAGCTCGACGGCGTGTCGGGCACGCGCTACATGTATCACGACCCGTGCCACACGCCGATCAAGACGATGGATCCGGTCAAGCTCGTCAACGAGCTGATGGGCGCGGAGAAGGACGGCTACCGGATCGAGAAGAACGATCGCTGCTGCGGCGAATCGGGCACGCTGGCGGTCACGCGGCCGGACGTCTCGACGCAGGTTCGCTTCCGCAAGGAAGAGGAGATCCGCAAGGGCGCTGCGAAGCTGCGCGCGATTCCGGTGGTGGCCGGCGACGCGCCGGTGCCGGCCGCCGCGAGCGCGGGCGGCCCGGACGTGAAGATCCTGACGAGCTGCCCGTCGTGCCTGCAGGGGCTGTCGCGCTACAACGAGGACGCGAACCTCGAAGCCGACTACATCGTGGTCGAGATCGCGCGCCAGGTGCTCGGCGAGAACTGGATGGCCGATTATGTCGCACGGGCGAACCATGGCGGGATCGAGCGCGTGCTGGTCTAATGCGGGCATGACGACCGCCCGATCGGGCCGGGAATGAGCGGGCGCCGGTGCAGCCATGCCGGCGCCCGTCCACATGGGAGCGACGATGGAATGCGTGTTTTGCCGTGAAGACGGCGGCGAGGTGCTCTGGCAGGACGACGTGCTGCGCGTCGTGCTCGCGACGGGCGAGCACGACTACCCGGGCTTCTGCCGGGTGATCTGGGGCGCGCACGTGGCCGAGTTCTCCGATCTTGGCGAGCCCGAGCGGGCACATCTGATGCGCGTGGTCTACGCGGTCGAGCGGGCCGTGCGCCGCGTGATGCAGCCGAACAAGGTGAATCTCGCGAGCCTCGGCAACATGGTGCCGCACGTGCACTGGCACGTGATTCCGCGCTTTTCCAACGATGCCCATTTCCCGCAGCCCGTGTGGGCGCCGCGCCAGCGCAGCGTGTCCGAGGCGCTGCTGCGCTCGCGCGCGGCACAGGCCTCGCTGCTGCACAATGCGGTGCGCGAGGAAATTCAACGCATGACCGATTCGAGGCAGCCATGAGCGGTTTGACTTCCACGACGCCGATTCCGTCCGGCGTCGTCGTGCACGCGGTATCGCGCGTGCTCGAATTGCAGTACCCGAACGGCGAGAACTTCCGGATTCCGTTCGAGCTGATGCGCGTGTATTCGCCGTCGGCCGAGGTACGTGGCCACGGACCGGGCCAGGAGACGTTGCAGACCGGCAAGCGCGAAGTGACGATCACCGCGCTTGAGGGCGTGGGCAATTACGCGCTGCAGCCGACGTTCTCCGACGGCCATTCGACCGGCATCTACTCGTGGGACCTGCTGTACGAACTGGCGACGCAGCAGGACGCGCTGTGGCGCGACTATTTCGACAAACTGAAGGCGGCGGGCGTCGAGCGCGACGCGCCGATGCAGGCGGCCGGCGCGCCGCACGGCCACTGCCACTGAAATCGACGGCGCCCGCTCGGCGCCGTCTTGCCATTTACTGAGGATCAACGCGATGAGCAAAACCCACTTCGGCTTCGAAAGCGTCGAGGAAAACGAAAAAGCGAAGAAAGTGGCGGGCGTGTTTCATTCGGTCGCGAGCAACTACGATCTGATGAACGACCTGATGTCGGCGGGCATGCACCGCGCGTGGAAGGCGTTCACGATCGCGCAGGCGAATGTGCGCCCGGGCTTCAAGGTGCTCGACATCGCGGCCGGCACCGGCGACCTGACCAGGTCGTTCGCGAAGGCGGCCGGGCCGACGGGCGAGGTCTGGCATACCGACATCAACGAATCGATGCTGCGCGTCGGCCGCGACCGGCTGCTCGACAAGGGTGTCGTGACGCCGTCGCTGCTGTGCGACGCCGAGAAAATTCCGTTTCCGGACAACTACTTCGACGTGGTCACGGTCGCGTTCGGGCTGCGCAACATGACGCACAAGGATGCCGCGCTGGCCGAGATGCGCCGCGTGACGAAGCCCGGCGGCCGCGTGATGGTGCTGGAATTCTCGAAAGTCTGGGACCCGCTGAAAAAAGCGTACGATCTGTATTCTTTCAAAGTATTACCGTGGCTTGGCGACAAGTTCGCGAAAGATGCTGAAAGTTATCGGTATCTTGCTGAATCTATCCGGATGCACCCCGATCAGGACACGCTGAAGACGATGATGGAACAAGCGGGCCTCGATGCCGTCAAATATTACAATTTGTCAGGTGGCGTGGTAGCTTTACACCTAGGGACCAAGTACTAAGGGGTTCTTTCCCTACATTCGTCTTACATTCGGAGAAGCTGATGTCTGAATCGCGTTCGTTGTTCAACCGTAGCAAACCGTCGAAGCCGTGGGCTCGACGGGTCGGCACGCTGCTGATGGTCGGCCTGCTCACGGCCGGCACGTTCGCATCGCTCGACGCCGAAGCCCGGCGCATGGGCGGCGGGCGCAGCATCGGCCGCCAGAATTCCACCGTCACGCAGCGCCAGGCCACGCCGCCTGCGCAGCAGCCGATGCAGCAGGCCGCGCCGTCGCAGGCGCAGCGTGCGAACCCGGCTGCGCCCACGCCGGCCGCGCAGCCCAACCGCTCGCGCTGGCTCGGGCCGATCGCCGGGCTCGCGGCCGGCCTCGGCATCGCGGCGCTGCTGTCGCACTTCGGCCTCGGCGGCGCATTCGCGAGCATGATGGCGAACGTCATCGTGATCGCGTTGCTCGCCATGGTCGGCATCTGGCTGATCCGCAAGTTCATGAACCGCCGTCGCCCGCAGGAGCCGGCGTATTCGGTCGGCGGCGCTGCGTCGTCGTCGGGCGGCTACTCGCAAAGCCCGTCGTTCCAGCAGGGCAACACCGGCAGCAACTACGCGGGTAGCGGCAGCAGCTATGCGAACGAAGCGCAGGGCGTGTTCGGCGGCGGCGGTGCAGCGGCCGCCGGCGCGGCCGCGGCGGCAGCGGCGCCGCTGCAGGTGCCGGCCGGCTTCGACACCGAAGCGTTCCTGCGCAGCGCGAAAGTCTATTTCGTGCGCCTGCAGGCGGCGTGGGACCAGGGCAACCTGGCCGACATCCGCGAGTTCACGACGCCCGAAATGTTCGCCGAGATCAAGATCGACCTCGATTCGCGCGGCAACGAAGCGAACCAGACCGATGTCGTGCAGCTCGACGCGGAACTGGTCGCGATCGAGGATCGCGGCATCGAGCAGTCGGCGAGCGTGCGCTTCCACGGCCTGATCCGCGAATCGGCGAATACGTCGGCCGCGCCGTTCGACGAAGTCTGGAACCTGTCGAAGTCGGGCAGTCAGGGCTGGCTGCTCGCGGGTATCCAGCAGATCAACACGCACTGAGCGTGGCCGGCGGCCCGCGCCGCCGGGCGCCCGGGCGACGGCCGCCGCACTGCGACCGCTTGCCGCCCGGGTGTACGGTCAGGCACGGTCTGCCGACGATCCGACGTTACAATAGAAACCCGCGTGGGCGCCCGGCCCGCGCGGGTTTTTTCTTTCCCAGCCCGATGACCTTTGCCGCCAAGCCTTTTGCTGCTGCCGTCAATCACCTGCTCGCGCGCGAATCGTGGGCGCGCGACCGCCTGATTCCCTATGCGGGCAAGACTGCCCGCATCGACGTGCCTCCCGTCACGCTCACGCTGCTGGTGCAGCCCGACGGCTATCTGTCGGCCGTCGACGCGCACGATGCGCAACAGGTCGACGTGTCGATCGCGCTGGCCGGCGACACGCTCGCCGCGTTCCTGCAGGGCGGCCAGGCGGCCGTGATGAAGCACGTGAAGATCGAAGGCGACGCGGAATTCGCGACGCAGATCGCGAAGCTGGCCGAGCACCTGCGCTGGGAACCGGAAGAAGATCTCGCGAAGCTGGTCGGCGACGCGGCGGCGTACCGGATCGCGACGGTCGTGCGCGACGCCGGGGCGCGCGCGCGCCGCACTGGCCGCAACGTGCTCGATTCCGTCGCCGAATACTGGCTCGACGAGAACCCGCAAGTCGTCCGGCGCGCGTCGCTCGGCGGCTTCGACGCCGAACTGGCGCGCGCACGCGATGCGCTCGCACGGGTCGAAAAGCGGGTCGAGCGACTCGAACAAAAAATCGGCGCGCGCACGGGTTCCGGCCCGCGCGGCGCGCACTGAGGGCCGCAGGGCATGCGCATTTTCCGTTTCATCAAGATTGTCTACACCGTCATCCGCTTTGGTCTCGACGAAGTGATGCTGTCCCGGATCGACGACCGGCGCGTGAAGCTGCTGTTGCGGATCACGACGATCGGCCGCCGCTATTCCGATCCGCCCGCCGTGCGGCTGCGCCACGCGCTCGAAAGCCTCGGCCCGATCTTCGTGAAGTTCGGCCAGGTGCTGTCGACGCGCCGCGATCTGCTGTCGGTCGATTTCGCGAACGAACTCGCGAAGCTGCAGGACCAGGTGCCGCCGTTCGATTCGGCGGTCGCGATCGCGATCATCGAGAAGTCGCTTGGCGCGCCGGTCGACGAGCTGTTCGACGAATTCGAGCGCGAGCCGATCGCGAGCGCGTCGATCGCGCAGGTGCATTTCGCGAAGCTCAAGGAGGGCGTGCACGCGGGCAAGGCCGTCGCGGTCAAGGTGCTGCGCCCGAACATGCTGTCCGTCATCGATTCCGATCTCGCGCTGATGCGCGACATCGCGATCTGGACCGAGCGCATGTGGGCCGACGGCCGGCGCCTGAAGCCGCGCGAGGTCGTCGCCGAATTCGACAAGTACCTGCACGACGAGCTCGACCTGATGCGCGAGGCCGCCAACGGCAGCCAGCTGCGCCGCAACTTCGCGGGCCTCGACCTGCTGCTCGTGCCCGAGATGTTCTGGGATTTCTCGACGTCGCAGGTGCTCGTGATGGAGCGCATGACCGGCGTGCCGATCAGCCAAGTCGAGACGCTGCGCTCGGCCGGCGTCGACATCAAGAAGCTCGCGCGCGAAGGCGTCGAGATCTTCTTCACGCAGGTGTTTCGCGACGGCTTCTTCCATGCGGACATGCACCCCGGCAACATCCAGGTGAGCCTCGATCCGAACACGTTCGGCCGCTATATCGCGCTCGATTTCGGGATCGTCGGTGCGCTGTCCGATTTCGACAAGAATTATCTCGCGCAGAACTTCCTCGCGTTCTTCAAGCGCGACTACCACCGCGTCGCGACGCTCCACCTCGAATCGGGCTGGGTGCCGCCCGAGACGCGCGTCGAGGAGCTCGAAAGCGCGATCCGCGCGGTGTGCGAGCCGTATTTCGACCGCGCGCTGAAGGACATCTCGCTCGGCCAGGTGCTGATGCGCCTGTTCTCGACGTCGCGCCGCTTCAACGTCGAGATTCAGCCGCAGCTCGTGCTGCTGCAGAAGACGATGCTGAACGTCGAAGGGCTCGGCCGCTCGCTCGACCCCGAGCTCGACCTGTGGAAGACCGCGAAGCCGTATCTCGAGCGCTGGATGACCGAGCAGATCGGCTTGCGCGGCTGGTACGAGCGGTTCAAGGTCGAGGCGCCGCAGTGGAGCAAGACGCTGCCGCAATTGCCGCGCCTGATTCACCATGCGATGGCCGCGCGCCACGACGCACCGCGCGCCGCGAGCGAGGAGCTGATGCGCCAGGTCCTCGTCGAGCAGAAACGGACGAACCGGCTGCTGCAGGCGTTGCTGATCTTCGGCCTGGCCGTCGGCGTCGGGGCGCTGGTCGCGCGCGTGCTGCTCGCGCTCGCGTACGGCGCTTGATCGAAAGGAGCATGGCGATGTCCGATCCGAAGCAACCGGCCGCACCGTCGGCCGCCGATTTCGCGACGCGCGACCCGGGTAGCGCGTCGTTCTGGAACGAGCGCTTCGAACGCGGCGTGACGCCGTGGGAATTCGGCGGCGTGCCGGACGGTTTTCGTGAGTTCGCCCATCGGCTCGAGCCGTGCGCGGTGCTGATTCCCGGCTGCGGCAGCGCGCAGGAGGCCGGATGGCTCGCGCAGGCCGGCTGGCCGGTGCGTGCGATCGATTTCGCCGCGCAGGCGGTCGCTGCCGCGAAGGCACAGCTCGGCGCGCATGCGGACGTCGTCGAGCAGGCCGATTTTTTCCAGTACCGGCCGCCGTTCGACGTGCAGTGGGTGTACGAGCGTGCGTTCCTGTGCGCGCTGCCGCCGAGCTTGCGCGCCGGCTATGCGGCGCGGATGGCCGAGCTGCTGCCCGCGGACGGATTGCTGGCCGGCTATTTCTTCGTGGTGGCGAAACCGAAGGGGCCGCCGTTCGGGATCGAGCGTGCGGAACTCGATGCGCTGCTTGCCCCGCACTTCGAGCTGGTCGAGGAGTTGCCCGTGACCGATTCGCTGGCCGTGTTCGACGGGCACGAGCGCTGGCTCACGTGGCGTCGCCGCTGATGCGCGGGCGTCACGGCCAATGCCGGAGCGCGCCCGGGTTTCGGCTATAATTCAAGGTTTTGCAAGCCGTTTCCAGTTTCTGCGGGAAAAATATCATGCCGATCTACGCCTATCGATGCGAAGCGTGCGGTTTCGCGAAGGACGTGCTCCAGAAGATGAGCGACGCGCCGCTGTCGCAATGCCCTGAATGCGGGAAGGATGCTTTTCGCAAACAGGTGACCGCCGCCGGTTTCCAGCTGAAGGGCTCGGGGTGGTACGTCACCGATTTCCGCGGCGGCTCGGGCGACGCGGCGCCGGCAGCACCCGCCACGGCTGAACCCGCCGCGGCCGCGCCGGCTGCGTCGAGCAGTTCGGGCAGCACCACGGCGACGAGCGCCGCGCCGGCTCCGGCCGCGACGCCCGCCGCCGGCAGTTGACCGTCGCGGCCCGGCCGGGTCGCGACCAACCCGCGCTTCCAGCGCGGTTCATTGACGGCAGATGATGAAAAAGACGACCCTGAAAACGGTGTTCCTGACCGGCCTGCTGGTTCTCGTCCCGCTCGCGATCACGCTGTGGGTGCTCGGCCTCATCATCGGCACGATGGACCAGACGCTGCTCCTGCTGCCCGAATCGTGGCAGCCCGAGCGGATGCTCGGCTTCCATCTGCCGGGGATCGGCGCGGTGCTGACGCTCGCGTTCATCTTCGTGGTCGGGCTGGCCACGCAGAACTTCATCGGCCAGAAGCTCGTCACGTGGTGGAACGCGGTCGTGCGTCACATCCCGGTCGTCGGGCCGATCTACACGAGCGTCAAGCAGGTATCGGACACGCTGCTGTCGAGCAGCGGCAACGCGTTCCGCAAGGCGCTCCTGATCGAATACCCGCGCCGCGGCTCGTATACGATCGCGTTTCTGACCGGCGCGCCCGGCGGCGACGTGGTCAACCATCTGACGGAAGAGTACGTGAGCGTGTACGTGCCCACGACGCCGAACCCGACGTCGGGCTTCTTCCTGATGCTGCCGAAGAGCGAAGTCATCGAACTCGACATGTCGGTCGATGCCGCGCTCAAGTACATCGTCTCGATGGGCGTCGTGGCGCCTTCGGCGCCGGCTCCGGCGCCCGCCCGCCGCCCCGTCGAGCCGCCGCTGTAAGTAAAGAATCATCGCCCGGGCCGCGCGTTGCGGCGCCCGTTGATCAAACCGAACGAAAGCAAACATCATGTCGATGCGTACTGAATACTGCGGTCTCGTGACCGAACACCTGCTGGGCCAAACCGTGTCGCTGTGCGGCTGGGTGCAGCGCCGCCGCGATCACGGCGGTGTGATCTTCATCGACCTGCGCGATCGTGAAGGCCTCGTGCAGGTGGTATGCGACCCGGATCGCGCCGAGATGTTCGCGACCGCCGAAGGCGTGCGCAACGAATTCTGCGTGCAGATCAAGGGTCTCGTGCGCAACCGTCCGGACGGCACGGTCAACGCTGGCCTGAAGAGCGGCAAGATCGAAGTGCTGTGCCACGAACTGAACGTGCTGAACGCGTCGGTCACGCCGCCGTTCCAGCTCGACGACGACAACCTGTCGGAAACGACGCGTCTCACGCACCGCGTGCTCGACCTGCGCCGCCCGCAGATGCAGCACAACCTGCGCCTGCGCTACCGTGTCGCGATCGAGGCGCGCAAGTACCTCGACGAGCAGGGCTTCATCGACATCGAAACGCCGATGCTGACGAAGAGCACGCCGGAAGGCGCGCGCGACTACCTCGTGCCGTCGCGCGTGAACGCGGGCCAGTTCTTCGCGCTGCCGCAGTCGCCGCAGCTGTTCAAGCAGCTGCTGATGGTCGCGAACTTCGACCGTTACTACCAGATCACCAAGTGCTTCCGCGACGAGGACCTCCGCGCCGACCGCCAGCCGGAATTCACGCAGATCGACTGCGAGACGTCGTTCCTCGGCGAGCAGGAAATCCGCGACCTGTTCGAAGACATGATCCGTCACATCTTCAAGACGACGATCGACGTCGAGCTCGACGCGAAATTCCCGGTGATGCCGTACTCGGAAGCGATGGCGCGTTTCGGTTCGGACAAGCCGGACCTGCGCGTGCAGCTCGAATTCACCGAGCTGACCGACGCGATGAAGGACGTCGACTTCAAGGTGTTCAGCACGCCGGCCAACGCGAAGGACGGCCGGGTCGCGGCGCTGCGCGTGCCGAAGGGCGGCGAGCTGTCGCGCGGCGACATCGACGGCTACACGGAATTCGTGCGCATCTACGGCGCGAAGGGCCTCGCATGGATCAAGGTCAACGAGAAGGCAAAGGGCCGCGACGGCCTGCAGAGCCCGATCGTCAAGAACCTGCACGACGCATCCGTCGCGGCGATCCTCGAGCGCACCGGCGCTGAAGACGGCGACATCATCTTCTTCGCGGCCGACCGCGCGAAGGTCGTCAACGACAGCCTCGGCGCACTGCGCCTGAAGATCGGCCATTCGGAATTCGGCAAGGCGAACGGTCTCGTCCAGGCCGGCTGGAAGCCGCTGTGGGTCGTGGACTTCCCGATGTTCGAGTACGACGACGAAGACGCGCGCTACGTCGCCGCGCACCATCCGTTCACGAGCCCGAAGGACGAGCACCTCGAGTACCTCGAGACCGACCCGGGCCGCTGCCTCGCGAAGGCGTACGACATGGTGCTGAACGGCTGGGAAATCGGCGGCGGCTCGGTGCGTATCCACCGCGAGGAAGTGCAGAGCAAGGTGTTCCGCGCGCTGAAGATCGGCGCGGAAGAAGCGCAGCTGAAGTTCGGCTTCCTGCTGGACGCGCTGCAGTACGGCGCGCCGCCGCACGGCGGTATCGCATTCGGTCTCGACCGCATCGTCACGATGATGGCCGGCGCCGATTCGATCCGCGACGTGATCGCCTTCCCGAAGACGCAGCGTGCGCAGGACCTGCTCACGCAGGCGCCGAGCCCGGTCGACGAGCGTCAACTGCGCGAACTGCACATCCGGCTGCGTCAGCCGGAGCAGCCGAAGGCGTAACGCCGCCGCGCAGGTCGTGTGTGCGGTCATGCCCACACGACACCCCTGAAAAAGGCGCAGCGATGCGCCTTTTTCATTTTTTGCGGTACAGTCGCAGCACTTGCCGCACGTTCCGGGCACGGGCCGACGCACGGCCCCGTGCCGCATGAAACAAAGATGACGAAGCCGCCGAAAATCCCCGAATCCGTTCTCGTCGTGATCTACACGCCCGAGCTCGATGTGCTCGTGATCAAGCGTGCCGACCAGTCCGATTTCTGGCAATCGGTCACCGGCTCGAAGGACGCGCTCGACGAGCCGCTCGCGCTCACCGCCGCGCGCGAAGTGGCCGAGGAGACCGGCATCGCGATCGGCACGCCGGACGTGCCGGCCACCGCGCTCGTCGACTGGCATCACCGGATCGAATACACGATCTATCCTCAATACCTGCACCGCTATGCGCCGGGCGTCACGCGCAACGTCGAGCACTGGTTCGGCCTGTGCGTGCCGCATCGCGTCGACGTGACGCTGTCGCCGCGCGAGCATGTCGATCATGCGTGGCTGCCTTTCCGCGAAGCGGCCGCGCGCTGCTTCTCGCCGTCGAACGCCGAAGCGATCCTGCAATTGCCCGCGCGCGTGGCACTCGCGCGTGCGCCGCACGGCTCGTCCGCATGAATGCGGAGACCCGCAAGCGTTTCGCGCAATTGCGGCAGATGTTCCTGCAGGAGCGGGGCTCCGCGTCGCGGCTCGCGTTTACGGCCGGCAATACGGTGCGGCTGTGCGAAACCGGCGGCGAATTCTTCCAGGCGCTCATCGATCGGATCGACGCCGCCCGCGAGCAGGTGATGCTCGAAACCTACATCTTCTGCGACGACGACGCCGGTCGCCCGGTGTCGGCCGCGCTGATCCGCGCGGTGCAGCGCGGCGTGCGCGTGCGCGTGATCACCGACGGCATCGGCACCGCGCGCCTGCCGCTGTTCGACACGTGGGCCGAGTCCGGCGTCGAGCACTGCGTCTACAACCGCTTCCTGTTCGGCCGCTTCGGCTTCTCGCGCACGCACCGCAAGCTCGCGGTGATCGATCATGCGGTCGCGTTCTGCGGCGGCATCAACATCGTCGACGACTACACGCAGGGCAGCGCGACGCTGCCGTTCCCGCGCTGGGATTTCGCGGTCGAGATGGTCGGGCCCGCGGTGTCCGACGTGCGCGCCGCGTTCGAGCTGCAGTGGCACCGGATCCAGTTCGGCCACAAGCCCTATGCGCAGTACGCGGCCGGGCTGCACGGCGGCGAAGCGTTCCCGGAGATGTTCCGGCGCTGGATGCGCAGCCACCGGTGGATCAAGGCCGGCGCGCTGCGGGTCGTGACCGAGCCGAGCGTCGCGTTCGTCGCGCGCGACAACGTCGTGAACCGCCGCGCGATCGAGAAGGCCTATCTCGCGGCGATCGGTCAGGCACGCCAGCGGATCCTGCTCGCGAATCCGTATTTCATGCCGGGCCGCAAGCTGCGCCGCGCGCTGACGGGCGCGGCACGGCGCGGCGTCGACGTGCGGGTGCTGATAGGCCGCAAGGAGTTCGCGGCGCTCGATACGGCCGTGCCGTTCCTCTATCACACGCTGCTGCGCGCGGGCGTGCGCGTCGCCGAATACGACAAGACGATCCTGCACGGCAAGGTCGCCGTGATCGACGACAACTGGGCGACGGTCGGCTCGTCGAATCTGGACGCGCTGAGCCTGATGCTGAACAATGAAGCGAACGTCGTGCTGGTGCGCTACGATGCGGTGACGAACCAGTTGCGCGACGCGATCGCCACCGCGTTCGCCGAAGGCCGGGAGATCGACGCCGCGCGCTTCGCCGCGCGCCCGCGCGTCGAGCGGCTGCTGAACTGGCTCGCGTACACCACGTATCGTGTCGTGATGAAGGCGCTGACGGTCGGCGGTTACGATTGACGCCGACTAAGTATTCGCTTCAAAAAATCTGTCCGCACGTTCGTGCGGAAAAGCCGCTCCGGTCTCGCCGGAATCGCGCAAAATAGCGGCTCGGTTAGACACCGGTTTCTAATAATTTCCTTGTTTCGCGAGCGGCCGCACTCAATAATAGTACGGCCGTTCGATTTTATTCGAACCCCCGAACGGTTACAGAAATAGCTATGCGAAAAGGCGAACAGACGCGTGCCGCGATACTCGAAGCTGCTTTGGACCTCGCCAGCCGTGACGGGCTGGAGGGGCTGACGATCGGCCTGCTGGCCGAGCGCATGCAGATGAGCAAGAGCGGCGTGTTCGCGCACTTCGGTTCGCGCGAAGACCTGCAGGTCGAGGTCGTGCGCGAGTATCACCATCGTTTCGAAAACGAGGTGTTCTTTCCGAGCCTGCGCGAGTCGCGCGGTCTGCCGCGTCTTCGGGCGATGCTGGCGCGCTGGATCGAGAAGCGCATCCAGGAGGTGACGACCGGGTGCATCTACATCAGCGGCGCAGTGGAGTACGACGACCGCCCGGACAGCCCCGTGCGCGAGCAGTTGATCGCGAGCGTGACCGCCTGGCGTGCCGCGTTGCTGCGCGCCATTTCGCAGGCGATGGAAGAAGGGCATCTGCGCACGGACACGGATCCGGAACTGATGCTCTTCGAGTTGTACAGCTTCACGCTCGGCCTGCATCACGACGCACGCTTCCTGCATTCGCCGGACGCCGTGCGCCTCACGTGGGCCGCGCTGGAAAAGACGATTGTTTCGTATCAGAGCGAGAGCCGTTAGCGGCGCGTGAACCGCCCGCCAGGAGCTCGAGCCGTTTTGCCCACCTTTGGAGAGAGTCATGGGACAGTACGCCGCGCCGCTGCGCGACATGCAATTCGTGTTGCACGAGCTTCTGAACGTCGAAGCCGAAGTCAAGCAAATGCCCAAGCATGCGGACCTCGACGCCGACACGATCAACCAGGTCCTCGAGGAAGCGGGCAAGTTCTGCTCCGAGGTACTGTTCCCGCTGAACCAGGTCGGCGACCGCGAAGGCTGCACCTATGAAGGCGACGGCGTCGTGAAGACCCCGACCGGCTTCAAGGAAGCGTATCGGCAATACGTCGAGGCCGGCTGGCCGGCGCTCGGCTGCGATCCGGAATACGGCGGCCAGGGCCTGCCCGCGTTCGTGAACAACGCACTCTACGAAATGCTGAACTCGGCGAACCAGGCATGGACGATGTATCCGGGCCTGTCGCACGGCGCGTATGAATGCCTGCACGCGCACGGCGCGCCGGAACTGCAGCAGCAATACCTGCCGAAGCTTGTGTCGGGCGAATGGACGGGCACGATGTGCCTGACCGAGCCGCACTGCGGCACCGACCTCGGCATCCTGCGTACCAAGGCCGAACCGAACGGCGACGGCTCGTACTCGATCAGCGGCACGAAGATCTTCATCTCGAGCGGCGAGCACGACATGTCGAAGAACATCGTCCACCTCGTGCTCGCGCGCCTGCCGGACGCGCCGCAAGGCACGAAGGGGATCTCGCTGTTCATCGTGCCGAAGTTCATTCCGGACGCTTCGGGCGAGCCGGGCGAACGCAACGGCATCAAGTGCGGCTCGATCGAACACAAGATGGGCATCCACGGCAATTCGACGTGCGTGATGAACCTCGACGGCGCGAAGGGCTGGATGGTCGGCGAGCCGAACAAGGGCTTGAACGCGATGTTCGTGATGATGAATGCCGCGCGCCTCGGCGTCGGCATGCAGGGCCTCGGCCTCACGGAAGTCGCGTACCAGAACTCGCTGACGTACGCGAAGGAACGCCTGCAGATGCGCTCGCTGACGGGCCCGAAGGCGCCGGACAAGCCGGCCGACCCGATCATCGTGCACCCGGACGTGCGCCGCATGCTGCTTACGCAGAAGGCCTACGCGGAAGGCGCGCGCGCGTTCACGTACTGGTCCGCGCTGCAGATCGACAAGGAACTGTCGCACGCCGACGAAGCGGTGCGCAAGGAAGCGGCCGACCTCGTCGCGCTGCTCACGCCGATCATCAAGGCGTTCCTGACCGACAACGCGTTCGAGTCGACCAACCACGCGATGCAGATCTACGGCGGCCACGGCTTCATCTCCGAGTGGGGCATGGAGCAATACGTGCGCGACGCGCGGATCAACATGATCTACGAAGGCACGAACTCGATCCAGTCGCTCGACCTGCTGGGCCGCAAGGTGCTCGGCGACATGGGCGCGAAGCTGAAGAAGTTCGGCAAGCTCGTGACGGAATTCGCGGAAGCCGAAGGCGTGAAGCCGGAAATGGCCGAGTTCATCAACCCGCTCGCCGACATCGGCGAGAAGGTGCAGAAGCTGACGATGGAAATCGGCATGAAGGCGATGCAGAACCCCGACGAAGTCGGCGCTGCGGCCGTGCCGTACCTGCGCACCGTCGGCCACCTGGTGTTCTCGTACTTCTGGGCGCGGATGGCGCGCCTCGCACTCGACAACGAAGCATCGGGGGATCCGTTCTACAAGTCGAAGCTCGCGACGGCCCGCTTCTATTTCGCGCGTCTGCTGCCCGAGACGGCATCGACGATCCGCGCCGCGCGCGCGGGTTCGAAGACGCTGATGGAAGTCGACGAATCGCTGTTCTGACGCGAGTCCGGGCGGTGCGCGTCGCGCGCCGCCCGAACGCAACGGTTCCTGGTACTCACTTCGCCGTGCAGCCCTCACATTCCGCGCTGCACGACACTATCCGGAGACATCCCGTGAGCAATTTCCTGATTCGCAAGGTCGCCGTGCTGGGCGCCGGCGTGATGGGCGCGCAGATCGCCGCGCACCTCGTCAACGCGCGCGTGCCGGTGCTGCTGTTCGACCTGCCGGCCAAGGAAGGCCCGAAAAACGCGATCGCGCTGAAGGCGATCGAGAACCTGAAGAAGCTGTCGCCCGCGCCGTTCGGCGTGAAGGACGATGCGAAGTACCTCGAGGCGGCCAACTACGAAGACGACATCGCGAAGCTGGCGGAATGCGACGTCGTGATCGAGGCGATCGCCGAGCGGATGGACTGGAAGCACGACCTGTACAAGAAGGTCGCGCCGCACATCGCGCCGAACGCGATCTTCGCGACCAACACGTCGGGCCTGTCGATCACGAAGCTGTCCGAAGGTTTCTCGGACGAGTTGAAGTCGCGCTTCTGCGGCGTGCACTTCTTCAACCCGCCGCGCTACATGCACCTCGTCGAGCTGATCCCGACCGCGCATACGCGCCCGGAGATCCTCGACCAGCTCGAAACCTTCCTGACGAGCGTCGTCGGCAAGGGCGTCGTGCGCGCGAAGGATACGCCGAACTTCATCGCGAACCGTGTCGGCATCTTCTCGATCCTCGCGGTGATCACCGAGGCCGCGAAGTTCGGCCTGCGCTTCGACGAAGTCGACGATTTGACGGGCAGCCGCCTCGGCCGCGCCAAGTCGGCGACGTTCCGCACCGCGGACGTGGTCGGCCTCGACACGATGGCGCACGTGATCAAGACGATGCAGGACAACCTCGCCGACGATCCGTTCTTCCCGGTCTACCAGACGCCTGCCGTGCTCGCCGAGCTGGTGAAGCAGGGCGCGCTCGGCCAGAAGACGGGCGGCGGTTTCTACAAGAAGGAAGGCAAGGCGATCAAGGTGCTCGACGCGAAGACGGGCACCTACGTCGATTCGGGCGCGAAGGCGGACGAAACGGTCGGCCGCATCCTGAAGCGCCCGCCGGCCGAGCGCCTGAAGCTGCTGCGCGAGACGGACCATCCGCACGCGCAGTTCCTGTGGTCGATCTTCCGCGACGTGTTCCACTACATCGGCGTGCATCTCGAATCGATCGCCGACAACGCGCGCGACGTCGATCTCGCGATCCGCTGGGGCTTCGGCTGGAACGAGGGCCCGTTCGAAGGCTGGCAGGCCGCCGGCTGGAAGCAGGTTGCCGAGTGGGTGCAGGAAGACATCGCGGCCGGCAAGGCGCTCGCGAACGTGCCGCTTCCGTCGTGGGTGCTCGAAGGCCCGGTCGCCGAGAAGGGCGGCGTGCACACGGCCGAAGGCTCGTGGGCGCCGGCATCGAAGCGCTTCGTGCCGCGTTCGGACCTCGCGGTCTACGACAAGCAGGTGTTCCGTGCGCCGCTGCTCGGCGAAGCGGGCGCCGATCCGAAGACGTACGGCAAGACGCTGTTCGAAACCGACGCGGTGCGCGCGTGGGTCGACGATCGTGCCGGCGAGGACGACGTCGTGATCGTGTCGTTCAAGTCGAAGATGAACACGATCGGACCGAGCGTGATCGACGGCCTCGTGCAGGCGATCGAACTCGCGGAGAAGGACTACAAGGGCGTGGTGATCTGGCAGCCGACGTCGCTGAAGCTCGGCACGCCGGGCGGCCCGTTCTCGGCCGGCGCGAACCTCGAGGAGGCGATGCCCGCGTTCATGATGGGCGGCGCAAAGGGCATCGAGCCGTTCGTGAAGAAGTTCCAGGAAGGCATGCTGCGCGTGAAGTACGCGAACGTGCCGGTGGTGGTGGCCGTGTCGGGCATCGCGCTCGGCGGCGGGTGCGAGCTGATGCTGCACAGCGCGAAGCGTGTCGTGCACGTCGAGAGCTACATCGGTCTCGTCGAAGTGGGCGTCGGCCTCGTGCCGGCGGGCGGCGGCCTGAAGGAAGCGGCGCTGCGCGCGGCGGACGCCGCGACGGCCGCGAACGCGACCACCGACATCCTGAAGTTCGTCACGAAGTCGTTCGAGAACGCGGCGATGGCGAAGGTGTCGGCGTCCGCGCACGACGCACGCGCGATGGGTTACGTGAAGCCGTCCGACACGATCGTCTTCAACGTGTTCGAACTGCTCGACACCGCGAAGAAGGAAGCGCGTGCGCTGGCCGCCGTCGGCTACCGTGCGCCGCTGCGTGCGAAGGACGTGCCGGTGGCAGGCCGCTCGGCGATCGCGACGATCAAGGCATCGCTCGTCAACATGCGCGACGGCCGCTTCATCAGCGACCACGACTACCTGATCGCGAGCCGCATCGCCGAAGCGGTGTGCGGCGGCGACGTCGAAGCCGGCAGCCTCGTCGACGAGCAGTGGCTGCTCGCGCTGGAGCGCCGTGCGTTCGTCGAGTTGCTCGGCACGCAGAAGACGCAGGAACGGATCATGGGCATGTTGCAGACCGGCAAGCCGGTGCGTAACTGAGCGAGCGGACAGAGCGGACAAGGAGTCTGAAATGAGCAAACAATTGCAAGACGCATACATCGTCGCCGCCAGCCGCACGCCGATCGGCAAGGCTCCGCGCGGTGTGTTCAAGAACACGCGGCCGGACGAGCTGCTGGTCCACGCGATCAAGTCGGCGGTCGCGCAGGTGCCCGGCTTCGACACGAAGCTGATCGAGGACGCGATCATCGGCTGCGCGATTCCGGAAGCCGAGCAGGGCCTGAACGTCGCGCGCATGGGCGCGCTGCTCGCCGGCCTGCCGCAGACGGTCGGCGGCGTGACGGTCAACCGCTTCTGCGCGTCGGGCATCACCGCGCTGGCGATGGCGGCCGACCGGATCCGCGTCGGCGAATCGGACGCGATCTTCGCGGGCGGCTGCGAGTCGATGAGCATGGTGCCGATGATGGGCAACAAGCCGTCGATGTCGCCGCACATCTTCGATCGCAACGAAGATTTCGGCATCGCGTACGGGATGGGCCTGACGGCCGAGCGCGTCGCCGAGCAGTGGAAGGTGAGCCGCGAGGACCAGGACGCGTTCTCGGTCGAGTCGCACCGCAAGGCGCTCGCCGCGCAGCAGGCCGGCGAGTTCAACGACGAGATCGCCGCCTACACGATCACCGAGCGCTTCCCGAACCTCGCGACCGGCGAAATCGACGTGAAGACGCGCGAGATCAAGCTCGACGAAGGTCCGCGCGCGGATACGTCGATCGAAGGCCTCGCGAAGCTGCGCACGGTATTCGCGAACAAGGGCTCGGTCACGGCCGGCAACAGCTCGCAGACGTCGGACGGCGCCGGCGCGCTGCTCGTCGTGTCGGAGAAAGTGCTGAAGGCGTTCAACCTGACGCCGCTCGCGCGCTTCGTGAGCTTCGCGGTGCGCGGCGTGCCGCCGGAAATCATGGGCATCGGCCCGAAGGAAGCGATTCCGGCCGCGTTGAAGGCCGCCGGCCTGAAGCAGGACGATCTCGACTGGATCGAGCTGAACGAAGCGTTCGCCGCCCAATCGCTGGCGGTGATGCGCGACCTCGGCCTCGATCCGTCGAAGGTCAACCCGATGGGCGGCGCGATCGCACTGGGCCACCCGCTCGGCGCGACCGGCGCGATCCGCGCGGCGACCGTCGTGCACGGCCTGCGCCGCCGCAACCTGAAGTACGGGATGGTCACGATGTGCGTCGGCACCGGCATGGGCGCCGCGGGCATCATCGAACGCCTGTAAGCGGGACGCGACGAAAAGCGACGACGGTGCGCGGGCCACGAGCTCGCGCACCGTTTTTTATTCCGGTAGAGGACAGTTCAAGGAGACGGTTGTGGCCGACATTCAAGTGGAGCGCGCCGACGGCGTGATGACGATCACGATCGCGCGCCCGGCGAAGAAGAACGCGCTGACGGCGGCGATGTACCAGACGATGGCCGATGCGCTCGCCGACGCGCAGGAAGACAAGGCGGTCCGCGTGATCCTGCTGCGCGGCAGCGACGGCAATTTCAGCGCGGGGAACGATCTCGAGGATTTCCTGAAGTCGCCGCCGAAGGACGATACCGCGTCGGTCTTCCAGTTTCTGGCGCGGATCAGCAGCGCGAGCAAGCCGATCGTGGCGGCGGTGCCGGGCATCGCGGTGGGCGTCGGCGTGACGATGCTGCTGCACTGCGATCTGGTCTACGCGGCCGATACCGCGACGTTCTCGCTGCCGTTCGCGCAGCTCGGGCTGTGCCCGGAAGCCGCGTCGAGCGCGCTGCTGCCGCGCCTGGCCGGCCATCAGGTCGCCGCCGAGAAGCTGTTGCTCGGCGAAGCGTTCGACGCGCTGGAGGCGCACCGGATCGGCATCGTCAATCGCGTGCTGCCGGCGGCCGAACTCGACGCATTCGCGGCGAAGCAGGCGGCGAAGCTGGCGGCGTTGCCTGCGGCATCGCTGCGTGTGACGAAGGCGCTGTTGAAGGATACGGGCGGCGTGGCGACGCCCGCGCGGATGGCCGAGGAGGCGCGCCACTTCGCCGCGATGCTGCGCGCGCCGGAAGCGCGCGAGGCGATGACGGCGTTCTTCGAGAAGCGCAAGCCGGATTTCCGTCAGTTCGACTGATGGAGCGGGCCGCGCCGGCGGCGGATCGCCGGCGCGCGATTGCGATCAGGCCGTGCCGTAGTCGACGTGGCCCGTTTCGCGGCAGAAGCTGACGAGCCGCAAGCCGGCCGCCTTCGCGATCTCGATCGCGAGCGACGACGGTGCGGAGATGGTCGCGACCAGCGGGATGCCGACCCGCGCGGCCTTGCGTACGAGCTCGTAGCTCGCGCGGCTCGACAGGAACACGAAGCCGTCGGTGGTGTCGGCGCGCGACAGCACGAGCGAGCCGATCAGCTTGTCGAGCGCATTGTGGCGGCCGACGTCCTCGAAGGCCATCCGGATCGCGCCTGTTGCGTCGCACCACGCGGCCGCATGCAGGCCGCCGGTCAGTTTCGTGAGCGCCTGGTGTGCCGGCAGCGCATGCGCGGCACGCGCGAGCGCGTCGGGCGCGAGGCGCGCGAGAAAGCCGGTATCGGGCACGCGTTCGGGCGCAAGGTCGAGCAGGTCGATGCTTTCGATGCCGCAGACGCCGCAGCCCGTGCGCCCCGCGAGCGCGCGGCGCCGGTCCTTCAGCGCGGCGAACGCCTGCTGGACGACTTCCAGGTGGACTTCCGCATGCGGCAGCGGCGCGTCGGCGTGCAGGATCACCTCGATGTCCTTGATGTCGCTGCCGCGCGCAACGATCCCTTCCGAGATCGCGAAGCCGACCGCGAACGCTTCGAGGTCGCATGGCGTACACATCATCACTGCGTGCGAGATGCCGTTGAAGACGAGTGCGACCGGCCATTCCTGGCCGACGAAGTCGTGCGCGGTCTGGACCGCGCCGCCGCGCGTGCGGCTCACGGGCAGCTCGATCGCGCCGCGCGGTTCATCGCGAAGTTCGTCGCGCGGTTCGTCTGATTGGGTCGGATTCACGAGCACTCCCGTTGATTCGAAGCACGGCCGGCGACGATCGTGCCGCCACCCGCGCGCAGAGGTTCTAAAATACCTCAGGCAAGCCGGCCGCGCCGGCATCCGCCACGTCAGGTAACGACCATGGGACTCAGCGACGCTCCGTTGCTCTTCAACTTCGAACACGATTCGTCGGAAAACTTCACGTATATCCCGATGATCGTGCGTTTCAATCTCGATCGCTTCGGGCTGCGGATTTCGCTCGAACAGTGGCAACTGCTGCCGCTCGAGGACCGCAAGCTGCTCGCGCGCTTTCCGGCCGACGACGACACCGCGATCGAGCCCAACTTCGATCACGCGCTGTTCGAAATGCTGCGCACGCACGCCGATCTGGAGCCGTCATGGTTCCAGCCGGACGAGCAGCCGGCCTGGCGCGTCGTCGATACGGTGCCGGAGTCGCTCGTGGAGCAGAGCGCGCTGGCCGGGCTGCCGGCGCCCGCGCTCGTGCAGTGGCAGCGGCTCGCACCGTTCCAGCGCTACGTGCTCGTCAAGCTGTCGCGCAAGCCGACGCTGAATCACGATTTCCTGCCCGCGATGCGGGAGTTCGGGCTGACGGCCACGCACTGACGGCCGCCTGCCGCGCTGCGACGGCGCCTGCCCGTCAGAGCGGCGGCAGTTGCCGCGGCTTGCGGTCGGAGCCGGTCGCGACGTACGTGAGCGTCGCTTCGGTCACCTTCACGACTTCGCCCATGAGGCGCATGCGCTGGGCGTACACCTCGACGTCGACCGTGATCGACGTATTGCCGGTGCGCATGATGGTGGCGTAGAAGCTCAGCAGGTCGCCGACGAATACCGGTTGCTTGAACACGAACGAGTTGACCGCGACCGTCGCGACACGGCCGTTCGCGCGCTGGCTCGCGGGAATCGAGCCGGCGATGTCGACCTGCGACATGATCCAGCCGCCGAACACGTCGCCGTGAACGTTCGCGTCGTGCGGTTGCGGGACGACGCGCAGCGCGGGCTGCTTCTGCGGGAGATCGAGGGTCGAATCGGTCATGGCGGGGGCTTTCATCCTGTAATAAATGGGCCGCCGCGCGCAGCCCGGCCGGCGAGGGCGCCGGCAGCGGCGCGAAGCGGCTTCTGCGACAATACAACGTTCGCAAATTGTACGAGAAAGCGCGCGAGCCGGCCGCCGATACGCGCGTCCGGTGTCGCCGCACAACCCTTCCCTCCATGCGCCGATTTCCCGCTTCCGGCGAGCCCGCGCCGGCTTCGACCGGGCCTCGCAACGACTGGCAGACCATCCGGTCGCTGCTGCCGTACCTGACCACCTACAAATGGCGCGTCGCGCTCGCGCTCGGCTGCCTGATCGGTGCGAAGGTCGCGAACCTCGGCGTGCCGGTCGTGATGAAGCGCATCGTCGACCATCTGTCCTACGTGCAGCAGCTCACCGCGCTCGGCCGTGCCGAGCAGTCGGCCGGCATCGTGCTCGCGGGCGGCGTCGGGCTCCTGGTTCTCGCGTATGCGCTCGTGCGGCTGTCGACGTCGCTCTTCACCGAGCTGCGCGAAATCCTGTTCTCGAAGGTCACCGAGAGCGCGGTGCGCCAGCTCGCGCTGCAGGTGTTCCGGCATCTGCACGGGCTGTCGCTGCGGTTTCACCTCGAACGCCAGACGGGCGGCATGTCGCGCGACATCGAGCGCGGCACGCGCGGCATCCAGCAACTGATTTCGTATTCGCTGTACAGCATCCTGCCGACGCTCGTCGAGGTCGGGCTCGTGCTCGGCTTCTTCGTGGTCAAGTACGAGGCCTACTACGCATACGTGACGTTCGCGGCGCTGGTCACGTACATCGTGTTCACCGTGAAGGTCACCAACTGGCGCACGCACTTTCGCCGCACGATGAACGAACTCGATTCGCGCGCGAACTCGCGGGCAATCGACTCGCTGATCAACTACGAGACGGTGAAGTACTTCGGCAACGAGGAGTGGGAGGCGCAGCGCTACGACGAGAACCTGAAGCGCTACCGGAAGGCCGCGATCCGCTCGCAGAACTCGCTGTCGGTGCTGAACTTCGGCCAGCAGGCAATCATCGGCACGGGGCTCGTGTTCATCCTGTGGCGCGCGACCCAGGGCGTGCTCGCAGGCAAGCTGACGCTCGGCGATCTCGTGCTGATCAACACGTTCATGCTGCAGCTGTACATTCCGCTGAACTTCCTCGGCGTCGTCTATCGCGAGCTGAAGCAGAGCCTGACCGACATGGACCGGATGTTCGGGCTGCTGTCGGCGCCGAAGGAGGTGGCCGATCGGCCCGATGCGCCGCCGCTCGCGGTGGCCGGCGCGCAGGTGCGTTTCGAGCACGTGAACTTCGCGTACGAGCCGTCGCGGCAGATCCTGCACGACGTGACGTTTACGATCGATGCCGGCACGACGACCGCGGTGGTCGGCCACAGCGGTTCGGGGAAGTCGACGCTGTCGCGGCTGCTGTTCCGCTTCTACGATCTCGATCGGCAGGCGGGCGGCGCGATCCGGATCGACGGCCAGGATATCCGCGACGTCACTCAGGAATCGCTGCGTGCATCGATCGGGATCGTGCCGCAGGACACCGTGCTGTTCAACGACTCGATCTACTACAACATCGCGTACGGCCGGCCGACCGCGACCCGCGACGAGGTGGTCGCGGCCGCGCGCGCCGCGCACATCCACGATTTCATCGAAAGTCTGCCGAAGGGCTATGACACGCCGGTCGGCGAGCGCGGGCTGAAGCTGTCGGGCGGCGAGAAGCAGCGCGTCGCGATCGCGCGCACGCTGCTGAAGGATCCGCCGGTGCTGCTGTTCGACGAAGCGACGTCGGCGCTCGATTCGCGCTCGGAACGCGCGATCCAGCACGAACTCGACCAGATCGCGCGGCATCGCACGACGCTCGTGATCGCTCACCGGCTGTCGACGGTCGTGCACGCGCAGCAGATCCTCGTGATGGACCACGGGCGGATCGTCGAGCGCGGCACGCACGACGAACTCGTGCGCGCCGACGGGCTGTATGCGCAGATGTGGGCGCTGCAGCAGCAACGCGCGGCGGCCGGCGGAGAAGAGGCCGAGGCCGCGTGAGTGCGGGTGTCGCACGAGGCGGTGCGCGGCCCGGGCGGGCGGGTTGCCGGCTGTCCGGCAGCGTGGCGGCGGCACGGCCGGGTGAACCGGCGGGGCGTTCGCTCCACTCGATTCCGGATCGGTTCGCGGCCGGTTGACCGGGCGCCGTCGTCGACCCGTCAGCCCATCGGCCCATCGGCCGCCGCGCCGGCGAACCGGCAGTCAGCCGCGAAACGATCAGCCCGCGGCGGCGCGCAGCCGCGCGTCGAGTTCGCCGAGCTGCGCGGGCGTGCCGACGTTCTCCCAGATTCCTTCGTACAGTTCGCCGCTCGCGTGGCCGGCTTCGATCGCCGCGCGATAGTACGGCGTCAGCGCGCGCCGCGTGCCGGGCGCCAGGTCGCGGAACATCCGCGTGTCGTACAGGCCGATGTTGCCGAACGTGAAGCGCGCGGCGCCGTCGAGCGCGAGACGGCTGTCGTCGCCGAGCGCGAAGTCGCCGGCCGGATGGAACGGCGGGTTCGGCACCATCACGAGGTGCATTGCCGGCGTATCGAGCACGGCCATCCGGGCGGCGCGCGGTGCGAGCGTCCGGTAGTCGAACGCGCAGTACACGTCGCCGCTGACGGCCGCGAACACGGCCGGCTGGCCGTCGCGCTCGAGCAGCGGCAGCGCCTGCGCGATGCCGCCGGCGGTTTCCAGCGCTTCGCCCTCGGCCGAATACGCGAGCCGCACGCCCCAGCGCGAACCGTCGCCGAGCGCGGTTTCGATCTGCTCGCCGAGCCATGCGTGGTTGATCACGATGGTCTCGATGCCCGCACGCGCGAGCGCCTCGATCTGCCACACGATCAGCGGCTTGCCGCCGGCTTCGAGCAGCGGCTTCGGGCGGGTGTCGGTCAGCGGGCGCATCCGTTCGCCGCGCCCGGCGGCGAAAATCATCGCCGTGGTCAGGGTAGTGCTCATGTTCGACTGGGTGTGAGGACGCTCAGAACGTATAGCCGACGTCGGCCGGTGCGTTGCCCTCGAACTCGTCGAGCAGCTTCGCGAACGGCCCGAGCGGGCGGTAGCGCAGCGCGACCTTGCGCGCATACGCGAGGAAGCGCGGCAGGTCGTTCAGATAATGCGGCTTGCCGTCGCGGTAGTTGATGCGCGCGAACAGGCCGAGGATCTTGATATGGCGTTGCAGCCCCATCCATTCCAGCTGACGGTAGAACTCGCCGAAGTCGGGATCGACCGGCAGGCCGGCCTTTTTGGCCTTTTCCCAGTAGTACGCGAAGCAGTCGAGCTCGAACTCCTCGTCCCAACTGACGAATGCGTCGCGCAGCAGCGACACGACGTCGTACGTCAGCGGCCCGTACACGGCATCCTGGAAGTCGAGCACGCCCGGGTTCGGCTCGCACACCATCAGGTTGCGCGGCATGAAGTCGCGCAGCATGAAGCCCTGCGGCTGCGCGTGCGCGCTCGCGACCAGCAGCGCGAACGTGCGGTCGAGCGTGCCGCGCATCGCGTCGGTGACGGGCTTGCCGAGGTGGCGGCCGACGAACCATTCGGGCAGCAGCTCCATTTCGCGGCGCAGGAACGCTTCGTCGAACGGCGGCAGCACGTCGGGCTTCGACGTGAGCTGGAAGCGGATCAGCGCATCGAGCGCGGCGCGCATCAGGGCTCGCGCGGCGGCCGGATCGGCCGGATCGAGCACCGAGATGTACGACGTGCGGCCGAGGTCGGTCACGAGCATGAAGCCCGCGTCGAAATCGTGGGCCAGCACGTCCGGCACGTGGTCGCCGGCCGCGGCGAGCAGCTGCGCGACCTGGACGAACTCGCGGCACTTCTCGGGCGGCGGCGCATCGACCGCGATCAGCGTGCCGCCGGTGCTGGCGGCCGACGCGACGCGGAAATAGCGGCGGAAACTGGCGTCCGACGAGGCGGGCGCGAGCGTCGACAGGTCGAGGGCATACCGCTCGGCGAGCGGGTGCAGCCACGCGGTGAGCGCTTCGAGGCGGGCGTCGGGCTGGGATGCGGCGGATGGGGGCGTCATGAAACTCGGCGGAGGGGGGAACGTCTTGCCATATAATACCCCACGACTTTTTTGACGCGCCCCGCGTCAGCTTCCGCCGTGCAGGCCCGCCGCCTGTCGCGCCGTCCGCCCGATCGCCTCCCCGGTTTGCGAAGAGCCGCAGTCGCGGCTCGACGGCGCGGCCCGCCGCGCGCGAAGGTGCCGTGCAGATGCGGCTGACAAGGGGCGATTCGCCAAACGATAGATGCCGCCCAAACCGCTATTCCCGAATGTTTTCCCCGGTGACGGGGCGCCGCGCAAACGGCGGCTCGCGCTCGCGCTGCTGGCCGTGCCCGGCCTCGTGCCGGCCGTGTCGTACGCGCAGCTGTCGGGTGCGGCTGCGCAGCCGCAGCCGCTCGACTCGCCGTGGGATCTGCGTCTCGCGCCCCAGCTCGAGGATCATCCGCTGAAGGACGGCGCGAAGCCGGCCGCCTTCGTGATCGCCGACCATACGAGCGGCACCGCCGAGCAGGACCTCGCCGCGAAGGGTTCGGCCGAGCTGCGGCGCGGCGACGCCGTCGTGAAGGCCGACGCGATCCACTACGATCAGGATACCGACATGGCCGATGCGTACGGCCAGGTCAAGGTGGTCAATGGCGGTACGTCGTTCGCGGGCCCCGAGGCGCACCTGAAGATCGAGGCGAGCCAGGGCTTCATGACCGCGCCGAAGTATCACTTCAACGTGACGGGCGGGTCGGGCAGCGCGGAGCGCGTCGACATGGTCGACAACGAGCGCTCGGTGTTCGTCAACGGCACGTATACGGCGTGCCAGTGCTCGACGAACCCCGCGTGGTACATCAAGGGCAGCCGCTTCGATTTCGATACGGGCGCCGACGAGGGCACCGCGCGCAACGGCGTGCTGTTCTTCCAGGGCGTGCCGATCTTCGCGAGCCCGTGGATGACGTTCCCGCTGTCGGGCGAGCGGCGCAGCGGCCTGCTGCCGCCGACGTTCTCGATGAACTCGAACAACGGCTTCGAGCTGTCGCTGCCGTACTACTTCAACATCGCGCCGAACCGCGACCTCACGCTCACGCCGCGCATCATCTCGCGGCGCGGCGTGATGGCCGAAGCGACGTTCCGTTACCTGTCGCCGTCGTATTCGGGCACGTTTACGGCCAATTACCTGCCGGATGACCGGCTCGCGCACCGCAACCGCTACGCGATCTACTGGCAGCACCAGCAGAATTTCGGCGGCGGCTTCGGCGGCTACGTCTACTTCAACAAGGTCTCGGACAACACGTATCCCGAAGACCTCGGGTCGGCGAACCAGTTCATCAACGGCACGCAGACGCTGTACCAGCAGGAAGCCGGCCTCACGTACAACAACGGCCCGTGGTCGGTGCTCGCGCGCTACCAGCACTGGCAGACGCTGCCGCCGTCGATCGCGCCGTACAGCCGCGAGCCGCAGTTGAACGTGAAGTACACGAAGTACAACGTCGGCGGCTTCGACTTCGGCGCGGAAGCCGACTATTCGCGGTTTCGCATCACGACCGCCGATGCGACCCAGGGCGACCGGATCGTCTTCAACCCGTACATCTCGTACGGCGTGTACGGCCCCGGCTACTTCGCCGTGCCGAAGGTCCAGTACCACTTCGCGTCGTACGACCTGAACTACCTGTCGTCGACCACGCCGAACAGCCCGAAGCGTTTCACCGAGTCGATCCCGACCGTGAGCTTCGATTCGGGCCTGATCTTCGATCGTTCGGTGCGCCTGTTCGGCCAGGACTTCATCCAGACCCTCGAGCCGCGCCTGTACTACGTGTACACGCCGTATCGCGACCAGTCCAACGCGCCGCTGTTCGACACCGCGGAATCGGACTTCGGCCTCGCGGAGATCTACCAGCCGAACACGTACGTCGGTAACGACCGGATCGCCGATGCGAACCGGATCACGGCCGGCCTGACGTCGCGCTTCATCGATCCGCGCACCGGCGACGAGCGCGCGCGCTTCGTGATCGCGCAGCAGTACTACTTCGCCGATCAGCGCGTCACGCTGAACCCCGGGCAGAGCGCCGTGCTGGCGCGTCACTCGGACCTGATCGTCGGCGCCGCGCTGAAGCTCGGCTCGGGCTTCATGTCGGAAACGGCGTTCCAGTACAACCAGAACAACAACCAGCTCGTGAAGTCGAGCGTCGGTTTCGGCTACAGCCCGGGCGAGCGCCGCGTGATCAACGTCGGCTACCGCTATACGCGCGCGAACACCACGCTCGACAACCAGCCGATCAACCAGTTCCTGGTGTCCGCGCAATGGCCGCTCACGCGCCGCCTGTATGCGATCGGCCGTTTCAACTACGACCTCGCCGGAGATCGCGTGGTCGACGGTCTGGTCGGCTTACAATACGACGCGGATTGCTGGGCGCTCGGAGTCGGGGTGCAGCGGGCCGCGAACGGCATCAATTCGTCGGGACAGCAGAACTCGTCGACGCGATTCATGATGCAACTGACGCTCAAGGGCTTGTCGACCGTCGACAACGGCCTCGTGTCCGCATTCCGCGCCGGGGTGCCGGGCTACACGCCGTTGCCGCCGCCGCCGCCGCCGATGTCCCGCTTCAGCAACTACGAGTAACGCCGGCATGTCTGCACCGGTCAGCACGATTTCAATGGAGTTTCAGTGGCAATGAAGAAAACCCTTCGTTTCGCGGCAGTCGTGTCCAGCCTCGCCGCGTCCGCCGCGCTGCTCGCCGCCGCGCCGGCCGCGGCGCAGGCGCTCGGTTCGCAAGGTGCGCAGCTCGCCGACGAAGTCGTCGCGGTCGTCAACAACGACGTGATCACGGGCCGCGAACTCGACCAGCGCGTGGGCCTGATCGCACGCCGGCTGCAGCAGCAGAACGCGCCGGTGCCGCCGGCCGACCAGTTGCGCGCGCAGGTGCTGAACCAGATGGTGCTCGAACGTATCCAGGTGCAGAAGGCCAAGGACGACGGGATCCGCATCGACGATGCGACCGTGCAGGCCACGCTGCAGCGCCTCGCGCAGGCGAACGGGATGACGCTCGACCAGTACCGCGCGCGTCTCGAGGCGCAAGGCGTGCCCTGGAGCATCTTCACGAACGACGCGCGCACCGAGCTGATGCTGTCGAAGCTGCGCGAGCGCGAGGTCGACGGCAAGATCACGGTGTCGGACGCCGAGGTCGCGAACTACATTGCGAGCCAGCGCGGGCCGAACGCGTCGCAGCAGCAGGACCTGCGCTTCCAGCACATCTTCATCAAGGCGCCCACCAACGCGCCGCAGGCCGATATCGAAGCCGCGCAGAAGAAGGCCGAAGCGCTGCTGCAGCAGGCGAAGTCGGGCGCCGATTTCGAGCGGCTCGCAAAGAACAACTCCGAAGCGAACGACGCGAAGAAGGGCGGCGATCTCGGCTTCAAGGCGCCGAGCGCGCTGCCGGCCGAGGTCGTCGACGCCGCGTCGAAGCTGCGCCCGGGCCAGGTCAACCCGACGCTGATCCGCGTGCCGGACGGCTTCGAGATCGTGCGTCTCGTCGACCGCCGCCAGAGCCAGGGCGCGAGCGCCGCGGCGCCGAAGATCGTCCAGACGCACGTGCGCCACATCCTGCTGCGCGTCGGCGAAGGCAAGTCGGAAGGCCAGGCGCGTCAGCAACTGGTCGACATCCGCAACCAGGTCGAGGCCGGCGGCGATTTCGCGAAGTTCGCGCGCACCTACTCGCAGGACGGTTCGGCCTCGCAGGGCGGCGATCTCGGCTGGATCAGCCCGGGCGAGACCGTGCCGGAATTCGAGCGCGCGATGAACAACCTGCAGGACGGCCAGATCAGCCAGCCGATTCGTACCGAATACGGCTACCACCTGATCCAGGTGCTGAACCGCCGCGAGGCGGAAGGGTCGGTGCAGCAGCAGATGGACATCGCCCGTCAGGCGATCGGCCAGCGCAAGGCCGAACAGGCGTATGCCGACTGGCTGCGCGAACTGCGCGATTCGTCGTACGTGCAGTACAAGATCGGCGGCGTCGGCCCGGCGAACTGAGCGAGCATCGGATGACCACGCCCGCGCTGCAGATCGCGATCACGACCGGCGAACCCGCGGGGGTCGGCCCGGAGCTGACCGTGCAGGCGCTGCGTGACGCCGCGCAGCGCTGGCCCGACGCGCATTTCACCGTGCTCGGCGATGCGGCGCTGCTCGACGCGCGGGCGGCGGCGGTCGGCGCTGGCCCGGCCGCGCTGGCCGCATTGGCCGGCAGCACGCAGGTGTCGGTCGCGCATCATGCGCTGGCCGTGCCCGCGCAGGCGGGCAAGCTCGACGCGGCGAACGGCCGCTACGTGCTCGGGCTGCTCGACGCGGCGATCGACGGCGCGCTGGCGGGCCGGTACGACGCGATCGTCACCGCGCCGCTGCAGAAGAGCACGATCAACGATGCGGGCGTGCCATTCACCGGGCATACCGAATACCTGGCCGAACGCACGCATACGCCGCGCGTCGTGATGATGCTGGCGGGCACCGGCGACCGGCCGTTGCGCGTCGCGCTCGCGACCACGCACCTGCCGCTGAAGGACGTATCGGCCGCGCTGACGATCGACGGGCTCGTCGAGACGCTCGCGATCATCGATCGCGACCTGCGGCGCGACTTCGGTCTTGCCGCGCCGCGCATCCTCGTGACGGGCCTGAACCCGCACGCGGGCGAGAACGGTTATCTCGGCCGCGAGGAGATCGACGTGATTTCGCCGGCGCTGGCCCGCGCGAACGCGCAGCGCATCGACGCGCGCGGCCCGTATCCGGCCGACACGCTGTTCCAGCCGCGCCATCTGGCCGACGCCGATTGCGTGCTCGCGATGTTCCATGACCAGGGCCTGCCCGTGCTGAAGTACGCGACGTTCGGCGAGGGCATCAACGTGACGCTCGGGCTGCCGATCATCCGTACGTCGGTCGATCACGGCACCGCGCTCGATCTGGCCGGCACGGGCCGCGCGGATCCGGGCAGCATGATCGCCGCGCTCGACACGGCCGTCACGATGGCGCGCCATCGCCGCGCAGCCTGACGCTGCCGGTTTTACCCCATTCGTCGTATTTTTCGTTTTACTGAGTCGATGTCGAACAGCAGACAGCACCAAGGCCATTTCGCGCGCAAGCGCTTCGGGCAGAACTTCCTCGTCGATCACGGCGTGATCGACTCGATCGTCGCGACGATCGGCCCCGCGCGCGGCCAGCGGATGGTCGAGATCGGCCCCGGGCTCGGCGCGCTGACCGGGCCGCTGATCGAGCGTCTCGCGACGCCCGAGTCGCCGCTGCACGCGGTCGAGCTCGACCGCGACCTGATCGGGCGCCTGCAGCAACGCTTCGGCGCGCTGCTGGAGCTGCACGCGGGCGACGCGCTCGCGTTCGACTTCCGTTCGCTCGCGTCGCCTGGCGACAAGCCGTCGCTCCGGATCGTCGGCAACCTGCCGTACAACATTTCCAGCCCGCTGCTGTTTCATCTGATGACGTTCGCCGATGCGGTCATCGACCAGCATTTCATGCTGCAGAACGAAGTCGTCGAGCGGATGGTCGCGGAGCCGGGCACGAAGGCGTTTTCGCGATTGTCGGTGATGCTGCAGTACCGCTACGTGATGGAAAAGATGCTTGACGTGCCGCCGGAATCGTTCCAGCCGCCGCCGAAGGTCGATTCGGCGATCGTCCGGATGATTCCGTACGAGCCGCACGAACTGCCGGACGTCGACCCGGTGCTGCTCGGCGAAATCGTCACGGCCGCGTTCTCGCAGCGCCGCAAGATGCTGCGCAATACGCTCGGCGATTACCGCGAGACCATCGATTTCGATGCGCTCGGCTTCGATCTCGCGCGCCGTGCGGAGGACGTGAGCGTGGCCGAATACGTCGGCGTCGCACAGGTGCTTGCGGCGCGGCGCAAGGCCGGATGACGCGCGTGGCGCGAGCCGTCGACCGTATCGAAGAGGCTGCCTGACCGGCAGCTTTTTTATTGCCCGCGCGTCTTGCGCCGGTCGTCACGTCCGCCGGCGCGGCGGCGCGTTGACGAGCGCGATGCCGGTCAGCACCAGCGCGGCCGCGGACATGAAGCGCCAGCCGACCGTTTCGCCGAGCAGCAGCACGCCGAACGCGACGCCGAACAGCGGCGACAGGAACGTGAACACGGACAGCCGGGACGCGCTGTAGCGCGTCAGCAGCCAGAACCACGACAGGTAGCTGACGAACGCGACGATCACCGACTGGTACGCGAGACTCGCCAGCGCGATCGGCGTGACCCGCACGAACGACACCTGGCCGAACAGCGCGGCGAGCGCGACCAGTACGACCGCCGATACCGCGAGCTGGTAGAACAGCGTCTTGCTCGCGCTGGCCCGCGCGAGCGCCGTCGAGCGTACGACCACCGTCGTCGCGGCCCACATCGCACCGCCGAGGATCCCGAGCGCGTCGCCGGCGAGCCCGGCCAGCACGGATGCGCCGGGCGCGCGCGGCTTCAGGAAACCGTCCGCGAACGCGAGCGCGATGCCGGCGAATGCGAGGCCGACGCCGGCCCATTGCGTGCGCTGCAGCCGCTCGCCCGGTGCGAACAGGTGCAGGCCGAGCGCGGTGAAGCAGGGCGCCGTGTACAGAAAGATCGCCATGTGCGACGCGCTCGTGAGCGTCAGCCCGAAGAACACGCAGACGAATTCGCCGGCGAACAGCGCACCGGCCGCGAGCCCCGCGCCGAATGTGCCGTCCGCCTGAAACAGCGGCGTGCCGCGCGTGCGGGCCCAGCCCCAGAGCAGCATCGCGGCGATCACCGAGCGTAGCCCGGCCTGGAACATCGGCGCGATCGCGGCGTTCGTGCTCTTGATCGCGACCTGCTGGAAGCCCCAGATCGCGCACAGCAGCAGCATCAGGCCGACGGCGCGCGTGTCGAGCGCGCGGCGCACGGGGGCGGCGGCAAGCGCGGTCATCGGCGAACCTCGCGGGTGCGGTACGGCGACGACGAGGTCAGGCGGGCGGCGCGTCCGGCGCGCTCGGATCGGCGGTTTCGCACGGCAGTGGGACGTAGGGAAGAGTGGGTGGTCGCGGTCGGGCGGCGGCATGCATGCCCGCTTTTGGTGCGAAGTAGAAGGATGTTACCCGATCGGCGTGGGGGCCGGGCGAGCCGGGTCGTGCCGTTTTCCGCCGCGGCGCTCGTGCTCGCGAGGGGCCAACCGATGCGCCGCATCGGCCACGCATTGGCTCGGCGCGCCCGGCTAAGCGCCCCAGCCAGGCGCCCCAACTAGGCGCTCCGGCGCCGCCAGCGAAATACACCCGACTCCGGTAGAATTTCCGGCTCTGGAAAGTCCCCACAGGAGTACAACACATGCGTTTGCTGCATACGATGCTGCGAGTCGGCGATCTCGACCGCTCGATCAAGTTCTACACCGAGTTGCTCGGCATGAAGCTGCTGCGCCGCGAGGATTATCCGGAAGGCAAGTTCACGCTCGCGTTCGTCGGCTACGAAGACGAGAGCACGGGCACCGTGATCGAGCTGACTCACAACTGGGAGACGCCGTCCTACGATCTCGGCAACGGCTTCGGCCATCTGGCGGTGGCGGTCGACGATGCATACGCGGCCTGCGAGAAGATCAAGGCGCAAGGCGGCAAGGTCACGCGCGAGGCGGGCCCGATGAAGCACGGCACGACCGTGATCGCGTTCGTCGAGGATCCGGACGGCTACAAGATCGAGTTCATCCAGAAGAAGTAAGCGGCGGATGAACCGGGCTGCGGCGTGCGACGTGCGCCGCAGCAGCGAAACAGGGCGGTGCGGGGTAACCCGCACCGCCCTGTTTCGTTGGCGGCCAAGCCGCGCGTGTCAGAGCGACGGCAGCAGTTCGGGCGGGTGATGCTTGAGCGTGTGCCGCGCTTCGCGGAACTCGGGGAAGATCGATTCGACGGTCTGCCAGAAGGCCGGGCTGTGGTTCATCTCGCGCAGGTGCGACAGCTCGTGCGCGACGACGTAGTCGATGATCGACATCGGAAAATGGATCAGCCGCCAGTTCAGGCGGATCTTGCCGTCGCTCGAGCAACTGCCCCAACGCGTCGCGGCCGACGACAGCGCGTACATCGAATACGTGACGCCGAGCTTTTCCGCGTAGACCACGAGGCGTTCACCGAAGATGCGTTTCGCTTCGCCTTGCAGCCAGCCCTGCACGCGATCCTTGATCTGCTGCATGTCGGCCTGCACGGGCAGCGGCAGCGACAGACGCAGCGCATCGGCATCGAAGGCGACGGCGCCCGCGCCGAGCGCGATCGTCACCGTCTTGCCGAGATACGGCAGTTGCGCGCCGTCGCGCCAGTCGATCTGCGGCAGCGCGCGCTGCTCGGTGCGCGTCTTCCACTCCGCGAGCTTCGCGAAGATCCAGCGTTGTTTCTCGGCGATCGCCGCTTCGATGTCGGCGAGCGTGACCCAGCGCGGCGCGGTGATCGACAGCCCGCTGCCGTCGATCGTGAAGCCGATCGTGCGGCGCGCCGAGCGCTTCAGCCGGTATTCGAGCACGCGGCTGTCGAGCGCGAACGTGCGCACGCGTGAGCGATCGGGTGCCGGGCCCGGATCGAGCGGCGCGGCGGGGGCGGCTTCGGGCGGCGCCGGCGGCGCGGCAGGCGCCGACGGCGCCGCGGCCGGCCCGTCGAAGAGCGGCAGATCCATCTGGCGATGATCGAGGGCCACGACGGCAGGCCGTGGCCGCGGACGCTGTTTCATCAGTTCGCTTCTTTTTGTCGTACGCAACGGCTGCAATCCGGGGCTTCAGGCGCGCGCGGCATCGCGGGTGCCGGCGTTGCCCGCCTGACGATATGCATCGGGATCGATGCGGCGCATTTCCGCTTCGATCCATGCTTCGACCTGCGAGTTCAATGCGTCGGGCGTCAGCCCTTCGCTGGGGATCGGCTTGCCGATCGACACCGTGACGACGCCCGGGAATTTCGTGAACGAGTTGCGCGGCCACACACGACCTGCATTGTGCGCGATCGGCACGACCGGCGTGCCGGTTTCGATCGCGAAACGCGCGCCGCCCGTCTTGTACTTGCCCTGCTTGCCGACCGGCGTGCGCGTGCCTTCGGGGAACATGATCATCCATGCGCCTTCCGACAGGCGCTTCTTGCCCTGGCGGATCACGGAGGTGAACGCGTTCTTGCCTTCCTTGCGGTTGATGTTGACCATGTGCAGCAGCCCGAGCGCCCAGCCGAAGAACGGCACGTACAGCAGCTCGCGCTTGAACACGTAGCAGAGCGGCTTGGGCATCAGCGCCGGAAACGCGAGCGTCTCCCACGCGGACTGGTGCTTCGACAGCAGCACGGCCGGGCCGTCGGGCAGGTTCTCCATCCCTTCGATCCGATAGTGGATGCCGTTCAGCCAGCGCACGACCCACAGCGTCGACTTGCACCAGCCGGCCGCCATCCAGTAGCGCGCGTCGGGGCGCATGAACGGAAACGCGATGAAGCACGCGGTGGCGTACGGCACCGTGTACAGGATGAAGTAGATCAGCAGCAGCAGGGAGCGGACGAAGCGCATCGGCGTGAGTCTGGCGTTGGGGAGGATGCGCGCGGCAGCCGCATCACTCGTGTTCGTGTGAAAGAAAATCGAGCGCAAACGCGCGCAGGTCGTCGTGGACTTTCGTGCCGTCCGGCAGATTGCCCGCGGCGAGCGTCTTCTTGCCCTTGCCGGTCAGTACGAGGTGCGGCTGGAAGCCGACCGCGACGCCGGCCTGCAGGTCGCGCAGCGAATCGCCGACGGCCGGCGTGTGGCCGGGATCGATCTCGAAGCGCTCGGCGATCATCTGCATCATGCCGGGTTTCGGCTTGCGGCAGTCGCAGTGATCCTCGGCCGTGTGCGGGCAGAAGAACACCGCGTCGATGCGCGCGCCGACCGCGGCCGCCGCGCGATGCATTTTCAGGTGCATCGCGTTGAGCGCGGCCATGTCGAACAGCCCGCGACCGATGCCGGACTGGTTGGTCGCGACGACCACGCGGTAGCCCGCGTGGTTGAGCCGGGCAATCGCCTCGAAGCTGCCGGGCAGCGCGATCCATTCGTCGGGCGTCTTGATGAACGCGTCCGAATCGACGTTGATCACGCCGTCCCGGTCGAGGACGACGAGCTTTCGGTTGGGGCTGATCGGCATCGTGCGGCCCTTATGCGGCGAGCTTCGAGATGTCGGCGACGCAGTTCATCTGCTGGTGCAGCGCGGACAGCAGCGCGAGACGGTTCGCGCGCAGTGCCGGATCGTCCGCGTTGACCATCACGTCGTTGAAGAACGTGTCGACCGGCGCGCGCAGCGCGGCGAGCGCCGACAGCGCGCCCGTGTACGCACGCGCCTCGAGCTGCGACTGCACGTGCGGCGTGACGGCCGCGAGCTGTTCGTGCAGCGCCTTCTCGGCGGCCTCGACGAGCAGCGTCGGCTGCACCGCGCCGTTCGCGCCGCCTTCCGACTTCTTCAGGATGTTCGAGATCCGCTTGTTCGCGGCCGCGAGCGCTTCGGCTTCCGCGAGGTGCGTGAATTCGCGCACCGCGTCGAGGCGCGCGACGAGATCGTCGATGCGCGTCGGGTTCAGGCTCAGCACTGCGTCGATTTCGCCGGCCGAATAGCCGCGCTCGCGCAGCAGGCCGCGCAGGCGATCCATGAAGAACGCGAAGATGGCGTCGGTCGATTCGGCGACGCCCGGCACGCCGTCGAAGCGTGCATGGGCCGTGCGCAGCAGCGCCACGAGATCGAGCGGCAGCTGCTTCTCGAGCAGCAGGCGCAGCACGCCGAGCGCGTGGCGGCGCAGCGCGAACGGATCCTTCTCGCCGGTCGGCGCGAGGCCGATGCCCCAGATGCCGACGATCGTTTCGAGCTTGTCGGCGAGCGCGACGGCGGTCGACACCGGCGTGGTCGGCAGTGCGTCGCCGGAGAAGCGCGGCTGGTAGTGCTCGGCGCAGGCGAGCGCGACGTCGTCGGCTTCGCCGTCGTGGCGCGCGTAGTACGTGCCCATCGTGCCCTGCAGTTCCGGGAACTCGCCGACCATGTCGGTCAGCAGGTCGGCCTTCGCGAGACGCGCGGCGCGCTTCGCATGGATGGTGTCGGCGCCGATCGCCGGGGCGATCTCGCCGGCCAGCGCCTCGAGGCGTTCGACGCGTGCGAGCGCCGAACCGAGCTTGTTGTGATAGACGACGTTCGCGAGCTGCGGCACGCGCTCGGCGAGCGGCTTCTTCTTGTCCTGCTCGAAGAAGAACTTCGCATCGGCGAGGCGCGGGCGCACGACGCGCTCGTTGCCTTCGATGATCTCGCCCGGCGTCTTCGTCTCGATGTTCGAGACGATCAGGAAGCGCGAGCGCAGCTTGCCGCCGACGTCGGTCAGCGCGAAATACTTCTGGTTCGTCTGCATCGTGAGGATCAGGCATTCCTGCGGCACCTGCAGGAATTCGTCCTCGAAACGGCACGGATAGACGACCGGCCATTCGACCAGCGACGTCACTTCGTCGAGCAGCGATTCGGGCATCACGACCGTGTCGCCGTTCGCGTGCTCGTTCAGCTGCGTGCGGATCGTTTCGCGGCGATCGGCGAAATGCGCGATCACGCGGCCCTTGTCGCGCAGCGTGTCGGCGTACGCGTGCGCATGCTGGATCGCGACGAGGCCGTCGGACAGGAAGCGGTGGCCGAGCGTGGTGTCGCCGGCGTCGACGCCGAACGCGGTGACGGGCACGACGCGGTCGTCGTGCAGCACCGTCAGACGATGCACCGGGCGCACGAACTTCACGTCCGAGCCGTCCGGGCGCTGGTACGTCATGAATTTCGGGATCGGCAGCTTCGCGAGCGCTTCGTCGAGCGCGGCCTGCAGGCCGTCGGCGAGCGTGGCGCCGGCCGCCGAATAGTTGATGAAGAACGCTTCGGCCTTGCCGTCCTGCGCGCGCTCGAGATCGGCGATCGACGCGTTCGGGTGGCCGAGCGCCGCGAGCTTCTTCGCGAGCGGGGCGGTCGGCTTGCCTTCGGCGTCGAGCGCGACCGACACGGGCAGGACCTTTTCGCGGACCTGGCGATCGGGCGCGACGGCGCGCACGTTCTGCACGACGACCGCGAGGCGGCGCGGCGTGGCGTAGCGTTCGAACACGAGTTCGCCTTCGACGAGGTCGCGCGCCGCGAGGCGTTGCGCGAGACCTTCGGCGAATGCGTCGCCGAGGCGCGCGAGGGCCTTCGGCGGCAGCTCTTCGGTCAGCAGTTCGACGAGCAGGGGGGCGGGATGATTATGCGTCATGGTTGGAATGAATCTCGTCTCGTCAGTCCTGATCGATCTTGCGTTCGACCTTGAGCGGCGGCGCCCATGCCGGCTGCGCGGCGTCCTGGGCGTCGGTGGTGAGGCCCGGCACGCCCGGCGGGTTGCCGAGCATCGGGAAGCCGAGCTTCTCGCGCGAGTCGTAGTAAGCCTGCGCGACGAGACGCGACAGCGCGCGGATACGGCCGATGTACGCTGCCCGCTCGGTGACCGAGATCGCGCCGCGCGCGTCGAGCAGGTTGAACGTGTGGCCGGCCTTCAGCACGAGTTCGTACGCGGGCAGCGCGAGCTGCGCGTCGATCATCTTCTTCGCTTCCGCCTCGTAGCTGTTGAAGAACGTGAACAGCAGGTCGACGTTCGCGTGCTCGAAGTTGTAGGTCGACTGCTCGACCTCGTTCTGGTGGTACACGTCGCCATACGACAGGCGGCGCAGCTCGGGGCCGTTCGGGCCTTGCTCTTCCCACTCGGTCCACACGAGGTCGTACACGTTCTCGACCTTCTGCAGGTACATCGCGAGGCGTTCGAGGCCATACGTGATCTCGCCGAGCACTGGCTTGCATTCGAGACCGCCGACTTCCTGGAAATACGTGAACTGCGTGACTTCCATGCCGTTCAGCCACACTTCCCAGCCGAGCCCCCACGCGCCGAGCGTCGGGTTCTCCCAGTCGTCCTCGACGAAGCGCACGTCGTTCTGCTTCAGGTCGAAGCCGAGCGCTGCGAGCGAGCCGAGGTACAGGTCGAGGATGTTTTCCGGCGCCGGCTTGAGCACGACCTGGTACTGGTAGTAGTGCTGCAGGCGGTTCGGATTCTCGCCGTAGCGGCCGTCCTTCGGGCGGCGCGACGGTTGCACGTACGCGGCGCGCCACGGCTCGGGGCCGACCGCGCGCAGGAACGTGTGGACGTGCGACGTGCCCGCGCCGACTTCCATGTCGATGGGCTGGAGCAAGGCGCAACCCTGCTTGTCCCAGTAGGACTGCAGCGTCAGGATGATTTGCTGAAACGTAAGCATGAAGAGCCTTCGTGGCGCTGGCGCTCCGTTGCGGACGGCGCTCCGGGCGGGCCCGGAGGGTCGGCTCGCGCGGCGGCGCGGCTTGTTAGTGTGCTGAAACGCGTAATTTTACCGGATCGGCGACCGGATGCGGCCGGAAGGCGGATGCAGGCATTGCCGCACCGGTCCGGCGGCCCGCGCATACGGGCTCGGGCGCCCATGTCACGGCGCTTCGCGCGGGCGTTAAGATGCGCGTATTGCGGTGCGCGTCGTGCGTGCCGCGTCACTGCTTGCCGATGCCGATTGCATGGACGAACCGACCGACATTCTGATTCCGCTGCTTCCGCCGTTCCTCGCACTGCTCGGGCGCGCCGCCGACGCGCAGGCGCGCGGCGAGCGCTCCGCGCACGAGCTGTGGCTCGCCGCCGCCGCCCATCTGCATGCGGTCGATGCGGCGGCGATCGCGCAGTTCACGGCCACGCTGGTTGCCCGACAGCGCATGGCCGACGCGGTTGCGCTCGCCGAATGCGCGGCGCGTGCGCAGCCGGGCGCGGACGCGTACTTCAACCACGGCTACGCGCTGCAGATGGCCGGCCGCCACGCGGATGCCGTCGCACCGTACCGCGCGGCGCTGGCGCTCGATGCCGGCTGGCCGTCGCTGCGCAACAACCTCGCGATCGCGCTGCGGCTGTCGGGCGGTGACCGCGCGGACGAGATCGCGCTGCTCGATGCGGCCGTGAAGCACGATCCGCACGACGTGCAGGCGTGGATCAATCTCGTCGTCGCGCGAATCGCGGCGCAGGATCTGGACGGTGCGCTCGCGTGCGCCGCGCGGCTCGCCGACCTCGCGCCCGACAACGCGCTGGCGATGAACAACGTCGCGATGGCGATGAAGGAGGCGCAGCGCTGGGACGATGCCGAGCGCCATGCGACGCGCGCGTGCGAGCTGGCGCCCGACGATGCGTCGTACCGCTTCAATCTCGCGATCATCCAGCTCGTGCGCGGCAACCACGCGGCCGGCTGGCGCGGCCACGAGGCGCGCTGGGACGGCGCGGGCGAGTTGCGAGGCCGCCGGCCGGCGCTGCCGGGCCCGCGCTGGCAGGGCGAGCCGCTCGCCGGCAAGACGCTGCTGGTGTGGGGCGAGCAGGGGCTCGGCGACGTGCTGCAGTTCTGCCGCTTCGTCGCGCCGCTCGCCGAACGCGTGCATCGCGAGGGCGGCCGGCTCGCGTGGAATACGTTTCCGGCGCTCGGCACGCTGATGCAGCGCAGCCTCGGCGCGCACGCGGACACGTTCGGCGCGGGCGGCGGCGTCGACGCGCTGCCGGCATTCGATTACGAAGTGCCGCTGATCGGCCTGCCGCTGATGCTCGGCATGGAGGCATCGACGCTCGCCGCATCGGTGCCGTATCTGCGGGCCGAGCCGGGCGCACGCGACGCATGGCGCGCGCGGCTCGCGGGCGACGGCCGGCTGAAGGTCGGCCTCGTGTGGACGGGCAGTGCGGGCCATCAGCGCAATCCGTTCCGGCGCGTCGGGCTCGAGCGCTATGCCGACGCGTTTCGCGACATCGAGGGCGTCACGTTCCATTCGCTGCAGCCGGGGGCGGACGCGGATGTCGCCGCCGCGCGCGCGGCAGGTTTCGCGATCGAGGACTACACGGCCGAACTGAAGAGCTTCGACGATACGGCGGCGTTCATCGGCGCGCTGGATCTCGTGATCACCGTGTGCACGTCGGTCGCGCACCTGGCCGGCGCGCTCGGCGCGCGCACCTGGGTGCTGCTCGACGTGAATCCGCACTGGCCGTGGCTGCTCGATCGCCGGGACAGCCCGTGGTATCCGACCGCGACGTTGTACCGGCAGCCGACGTTCGGCGCGTGGGGGCCGGTAATGGAGGAAGTGAGCCGCGACCTGCGGCGGGTCGCCGCGCGGCAGGAACCGTCGAATCAATCGAATCAATCGGACCAGTCGACCCGGCAGGCCTGAACGGCCGGTTCGCGGTCACGGGCCGCCGCGCGGCCGGCCCGTTGCGTCATTGCGCTTCGTCGCCGCCGTGCCGCCGGCCGTTGCGTCGGCGCAGCCCGGGCCCGAACGTGAAGCCGAACGCGAGCAGCACGAACGACACCGCGAGCACGATGTTGTTGCCGCTCGTCACGTACGGCGTGAAGCCGCTCGTGCCTTCGATCCGCACGTCGAGCGAGCCGATCGTGAACGGCTTCAGCTGGCCGAGCACGCGACCGTGCGCGTCGATCGCGGCCGTCATCCCCGTGTTGGTCGAGCGCAGCATCGGCCGGCCCGTTTCGAGCGAGCGCATCCGCGCGATCTGCAGATGCTGGTCGAGCGCGATCGTGTCGCCGAACCACGCGAGATTCGTCACGTTGACGAGCACGCCGGGCGGCTGCGGGTTGTCGCGGATCGTCGCGGCGATTTCCTCGCCGAACAAGTCCTCGTAGCAGATGTCGGCCATGACCGGCTGGTTGTGCACGAGGAACGGTTTCTGCACGGGCGCGCCGCGCGCGAAGTCGCCGAGCGGCATCTTCATCAGATTGACGAACCACCGGAAGCCCCACGGAATGAATTCGCCGAAGGGCACGAGGTGATGCTTGTCGTAGTGATAGATGTCGCGCGAGTTCGGCGTCACGCCGTACAGGCTGTTCGTGTAATCGACGTAGCGGCCGTCTTCCGTCACCGACGCACCGACCGCGCCGAACAGCACGGCCGAACCGGTCGTGTCGCTGAACTTGCGGATCGCGACGGCGAACGGTTCGGGCAGTTCCTGGATCATCACCGCGATCGCGGTCTCGGGCGTGACGATCAGGTCGGCCGGCTTCTCGACGATCATCTGCTGGTACATCTTGATCGCCGCGTCGATGCCTTCCTGCTCGAACTTGATGTCCTGCTTCACGTTGCCCTGCAGCAGCCGCACGGTGAGCGGCGCGTTCGCGGGCACGGTCCACGTGATTTGCGACAGCCCGAGGCCGGCCGCGACGAGCGCGACGGCGATGACTGCCGGCGCGGCGATGCGCACGCGGGCGTTGCCGTTCGATGAGCCGTCGCCGCCGTCACGCGCCGGCGACGGGCGGGCGGCGGCGAGCGCCTGCACGACCAGTGCGGCGAACAGCGCGAGCACCCACGCGATCCCGTACACGCCGACCACCGGCGCAAAGCCCGCGAACGGGCCATCGACCTGCGGGTAGCCGCTGCCGAGCCAGGGAAAGCCGGTGAACACGGTGCCGCGCAGCCATTCGCCGAGCGCCCACGCGCTCGCGAACGCGAATGCGCCGTGCCAGGTCGGCGAGAACGGCCGCGGGTCGGGCTCGCGGCGATGCCACGCATGGCCCGCGCAGAACGACCACAGCCCGGCCGAGAGCGCGGGGTACAGCGATAGATACAGCGAGAACAGCACGAGCGCGCCGCCGGCGAGCGGCGCGGCCATCTCGCCGTACACGTGCATGCTGATGTAGAGCCACCACACGCCGCTGATGAAGTTGCCGAAGCCGAACGCGCCGCCGGTGAGCGCGGCGCCGCGCCAGCTCGACGTGCGCGTCAGCTGCGCGAAAAACCAGACGAATACGATGAGCTGCAGCCAGCCGCCATGCGGCGTGGGCGCGAAGGCGAGCGTGTTGGCCGCGCCGGCGAGCAGCGCGGCCGGATAGTGCCAGCGCGGCAGTGCGCGGCCGGGCGTCGGCGCAAGAAGGCCGCCAGCCGGGCGGGACGGGATCGGATCGTCCATGTGAAGCGGAAGAGGGGCGAGCGGTTGAAGGAGGCGCGGCTGGCGCGCAACGGTCAGTCTTCGTGCGAGGTTTCGGCGCGACGGCTGGCGAGCGGGTTGCGGCGCACCAGCAGCACGTGAACCTGGCGCGCATCGCCGCGCTGGATCTCGAACACGAGATTGCCGAGCTGCAGCTTCTCGCCGCGGTGCGGCACGCGTCCGAAATGATGGGTGATGAGCCCGCCGATCGTGTCGACTTCGTCGTCGGGGAAATCGGTGCCGAACACCTCGTTGAACTGCTCGATCTCGGTGAGCGCGCGCACGCGGTAGCGGCCGTCCGGCCCCGCGATGATGTTGCCGGCTTCCTCGTCGAAGTCGTATTCGTCCTCGATGTCGCCGACGATCTGTTCGAGCACGTCCTCGATCGTGATCAGACCCGCGACGCCGCCGTATTCGTCGACGACGATCGCCAGATGGTTGCGGTTCACGCGGAAGTCGTGCAGCAGCACGTTCAGCCGCTTCGATTCCGGAATGAACACGGCCGGGCGCAGCATCCCGCGCACGTCGAACTCTTCCTCGGCATAGAAGCGCAGCAGATCCTTCGCGAGCAGCACGCCGATCACGTTGTCGCGGTTCTCTTCGTACACCGGGTAGCGCGAGTGCGCCTTTTCGAGGACGAACGGGATGAAATCCTCGGGCTTGTCGGCGATGTTGATCGCGTCCATTTGCGCGCGCGGCACCATGATGTCTCGCGCGCACAGATCGGATACCTGGAACACGCCTTCGATCATCGACAGCGAATCGGCGTCGATCAGGTTGCGTTCGTGGGCGTCCTGGAGGATTTCCAGCAATTCGCCGCGGGATTCGGGCTCGGGCGAGATGAAGTCGGTCAGGCGCTCGAGCAGCGAGCGCTTTTCTTGCGGTTTGTCGGTTGGCTTACGACTGGGATACGAATCGTTCATGGTGGTGCGCCCGGGTCATGCCGGGGCGCGCGGTCACGGAGTAGGCAAGGATACACCAAGGGCACGACGCGGCCGTGTCACCCGGCCGCACGGCCAGGATGGGCGGCACGCGCGGGCCCCGCTCGCAGGCGGCCGCGCCGGGCGCGACGTCGTCCTCGGGTCCATCCTATCGCAGAAAGAGCCGGCGGGGCGCGATGGCCAAAAAACGGTGGCGGAAAGGGCTGCGGGAAGGGCTGCGCGCCCCGACGCGGGAAACGGCCGACGACGGCGGCATTCTGCCGCAGGCGGGCGCCGCCGGTGCGCGGCTCAGAACCGCATGCCGGCCGAGCAGCCGCCGGCGGCCGCGCCGTTGGTCGCGGCGCCGCCGCAGCCGAGTATCCCGCAGCCGGACAGCGCGACGCTCGCGGCGACGAGCAGCGCGGCGACTCTGCAGCGGGACCAGCGTGACGGTTTCATCGGCAGTCTCCTCGTGCGGATGCGCGGGCGGCGCTGTGTCGCATGGCGGCAGGCCGGGCGTCGTGTCGGATCACCGGCATCGCGCGAGCAACCCTTCCAGCGCGCGGTCGGGGATGCCGCTCGCGCGCAGCGCGTCGACCGTGCGGCTCACGTAGTCGAGCGTCGTGCCGTAGCGGCCGGCCGCGCAGCCGAACACTTCCTTCACGACGGGGTCGGTCAGCTTGCCCGTATAGGTCGGTGCGTCGCGGCGCATCACGAACGCGAGCGCGTTCACGCGTTCGCCGGTCTCGAGCGAGCACGGCAGCCACGCGGGCCGGTACGAGCCCATCGGCATCTCGCGTTTCCACAATGTCTCGAGATGCGGCTGCGCGGTCGGGCCGGAGAGCCGGAACGCGATGCCCGCGCACGAGCCGCCGCGATCGAGCGCGAGCACGAGGCCCGGCCGTTCGGGGGTGCCGCGGTTCACGCGCGACCACAGGTAGAGCCCGCGGTGATAGCCGTGCACCTTGCCGCGCACGGCGGCGACGGTCGGCAGCCCGGGGTTCCAGATCAGCGAGCCATAGCCGAACAGCCAGAGATCCTGCCGGCCGTCCCAGTCGCGCATCGTATGCGCGAGCGACGCCGCGAGCTCGTCCTCCGTCAGCAGACGGCCTTCGCCGATCGACGGCGGGTAGGCGGGCGGCAGCATCGCGGCGTTACGCATCGGGGGAAGGCTTACTGATACGGGTTCGGGAAACCCAGTTTCGCGAGGATGTCGACTTCGAGCGCTTCCATTTCGGCCGCGTCCTCGTCGCTCGTCTCGTGGTCGTAGCCCTGCGCGTGCAGCGCGCCGTGCACCAGCAGGTGCGCGTAATGCGCCATGAGCGGCTTGCCCTGGTCGTGCGCCTCCTTCTCGACCACCGGGCAGCACAGCACGAGGTCGCCGATCACGGTGCCGTCGGGCGCCGCGTCGTACGCGAAGGTCAGCACGTTGGTCGGATAGTCCTTGTGGCGGTAGCCGGCGTTCAGCGTACGGCCTTCGTTTTCGCCGACGAAGCGCACGGTGAGCTGCGCGCTCGCGAACAGCGCCGGCTCGATCCATTCGGCGATCAGCTTGCGCTTGGGCAGCGTCTTGCGCACGTCGCTCGTGATCTCGTCGCCGTACTGCACGGACAGCTCGAATTCCAGCGCGCGCGGCTCGTCTTCCGGATCGTCCTCGCGCGGCGCGAATTCGGCGCCGACGTGCAGCGTCACGCTGTCGTAGTGCTCGGGCTGCAGCGCGAGCTTCGCACGCATCGCCGGATCGTTGTGCTGCGCGACGATCGCGACAGCCGCGTCGCCCGAGCTGCCCGACAGGTCGAACATCAGGCTGCGGCCGTCCGGGAAGTCGATTCGCAGCCCTTGTGCGTTGACGGTCCGGGCCTTGCCCTTCGCGTCGAACAGCGAAAGGCGGGGAGATTCCGACGCGGCGGACGGGGCGCGGCCGGATTTGCGGGAACGGGAGGATTTCATGACGCGTGCGGCGATTGGGACGCGTTGAGGATACACCAAACGACCGATCGCGCCCGAATTCGCCCGGGCGAAAAAAAGCCCGGCGCGCCGTCTGGCGGGCCGGGCCGGCAGGTCGGGGCAGCGCGCCGCCGCTCAGCCGTCCTGATGCTGCGCGTGGAATTCGTCGTACGCCTCGACGATGCGCGCGACGAGCGGATGGCGCACCACGTCCGCGCTCGTGAAGCGCGTGAGCGCGATGCCGCGCACGCCGCCGAGCACCTGTTGCGCCTCGACGAGGCCGCTCTTGTGGCCGCGCGGCAGGTCGACCTGGCTCGTGTCGCCCGTGACGACCGCCTTCGAGCCGAAGCCGATCCGCGTGAGGAACATCTTCATCTGCTCGGGCGTCGTGTTCTGCGCCTCGTCGAGGATGATGAACGCGTGGTTCAGCGTGCGGCCGCGCATGTACGCGAGCGGTGCGATCTCGATCATCTGGCGCTCGAACATCTTGGCCGTCTTGTCGAAGCCGAGCAGGTCGTACAGCGCGTCGTACAGCGGCCGCAGGTACGGGTCGACCTTCTGCGCGAGATCGCCCGGCAGGAAGCCGAGCCGCTCGCCGGCCTCGACGGCCGGACGCGTCAGCACGATCCGCTTGACCTGGTCGCGCTCGAGCGCGTCGACCGCGCACGCGACCGCGAGATAGGTCTTGCCGGTGCCGGCCGGCCCGATGCCGAACGTCACGTCGTGCGACAGGATCTGCTTCAGGTATTCGCGCTGCGCGGGCGTGCGGCCGCGCAGGTCGGCGCGCCGCGTGTAGAGCTTCGGCGCGGCTTCCTCGAGCGCTTCGTCGTCGAGCGGCCCGGCGGGTTCGTCGAACGGATGGTCGGGGTCGCCGCGAAAGCGCACGTCGAGCGGTTCCTGGCGGCCGTTGCCGGCCGTGTGGCGCACTTCGACCAGCGCGAGCTGGATGTCGTCGACCGACAGCGGATCGCGCGCGCGGTTGTAGAAATTTTCGAGCGCGGCGAGCGCGAGCTTGGCGCCGCGCCCGCGGATCGTGATCCGGTGGCCGCGCCGCGCGAGCGTGACGTCGAGCGCCTGTTCGATCTGCCGCAGGTTTTCGTCGAGCGGGCCGCAGAGGTTGGCGAGGCGCGCGTTGTCGTCGCGCGGGGCGGTGAATTCCAGTGCTTGGACGGTCTTCAAAGTAGCGTCGGGCTCCTGTCGGGCGTCAGTCGGTCAGTGGGTGGCCGCGCTCGCGTCGTCGCTGACGAGCACGAGCTCGCCGCGCAGCGAGTGCGGGTACGCATGGTTGATCTTCACGTCGATCATCTGGCCGATCAGGCGCGGGTGCGACGCGAGCGGCGCCGGGAAATTCACGACCCGGTTGTTCTCGGTGCGGCCCGCGAGTTCGTTCGGGTCCTTGCGCGACGGGCCCTCGACGAGGATCCGCTCGACCTTCCCGACCATCGACTGGCTGATGCGCGCGACGTTCTCCTCGATCGTCGCCTGCAGATGTTGCAGGCGTTTGAGCTTCACTTCGCGCGGCGTGTCGTCGGCGAGGTTCGCGGCCGGCGTGCCGGGGCGCGGGCTGTAGATGAACGAGAAGCTGGTGTCGTAGCTCATGTCGTGCACGAGCGCCATCATCTTGTCGAAATCCTCCTCGGTCTCGCCGGGGAAGCCGACGATCATGTCGGTCGACAGCGACAGGTCGGGGCGGATCGCGCGCAGCTTGCGGATCACCGACTTGTATTCGAGCACCGTGTAGCCGCGCTTCATCGCCATCAGGATGCGGTCGGAGCCGTGCTGGACCGGCAAGTGCAGGTGGTTCACGAGCTTCGGCACCTTCGCGTAGGTATCGATCAGGCGCTGCGTGAATTCCTTCGGATGCGACGTCGTGTAGCGGATCCGCTCGATGCCGGGGATGTCGGCGACGTATTCGATCAGCGTCGCGAAATCGGCGATGTCGGTCGAACCGGCCGTCAGCGCGCCGCGGTAGGCGTTGACGTTCTGGCCGAGCAGCGTGACTTCGCGCACGCCCTGGTCGGCGAGGCCGGCCACTTCGGTCAGCACGTCGTCGAGCGGGCGCGACACTTCATCGCCGCGCGTGTACGGCACCACGCAGTAGCTGCAGTACTTCGAGCAGCCTTCCATGATCGACACGAACGCGCTCGGCCCCTCGACGCGCGCGGGCGGCAGGTGGTCGAACTTCTCGATTTCAGGGAACGTGATGTCGACCTGCGCGCGGCCGCTCGCGCGGCGCGCGTCGATCATCTGCGGCAGGCGGTGCAGGGTTTGCGGGCCGAACACGAGGTCGACGTACGGTGCGCGCGACACGATCGACGCGCCTTCCTGGCTCGCGACGCAGCCGCCGACGCCGATCAGGAGGCCCGGCTTCGCTTCCTTCAGCTCGCGTACCCGGCCGAGATCGGAGAACACCTTCTCCTGCGCCTTCTCGCGCACCGAGCACGTGTTGAACAGGATGATGTCCGCGTCTTCCGGCGTGTCGGTCTTTTCGAGGCCTTCGGCCGCATTGAGCACGTCCACCATCTTGTCCGAGTCGTACTCGTTCATCTGGCAGCCGAAGGTCTTTACGTAAACTTTCTTGGTCATGGGGATTCGCCGTTCGCAGTGGTTGACCTGGGGGCGTCGTCAAGGGTGAGTCGGGACGGCCGTGCGCGGCACGCGAATCGCGCGCAGCGGGCAGGAAAGGCCGTCGGGAAAGCCGTCCATTATAGCTTTTCACGCCACGGCGGACGGGCGGCCGGTTGCGGGCGCGCGACGCCGGCTCGCGGGTTCCGACCCCTCTATGACGGGAGGGCGGCCGTCATTGGCACGCGTTCAGCAAGTCGTTGAGCGCCGCTTCCTCGCGCGCGAAGCGTTCGACAAGAAAATCGAGCAGCACGCGCACGCGCGGCGCCATGTAGCGCTTGCCGTGATAGATCGCGTGCAGCGGCGCATCCTGGTGCCGCCAGTCGGGCAGCAGCACGCGCAGCCGGCCCGCGCGGACGTCGTCGGCGATATCCCACAGCGACTTCAGCGCAATGCCGTGGCCGCGCAGCGTCCATTCGCGCGTGAGGCCGCCGTCGTTGGTCTCGAACGCGGTCGACACGGGTACCGTATGGATCTGCACTTCGTCGCCGCGCGTGAAGTGCCAGACGTTCATCGGGCCGGACGCGATCGTGATCACGTTGCACGGAAAGCGGGCCAGATCGTGCGGATCGGCCGGCACGCCATGGCGCTCGACGAACGACGGCGCCGCGCACAGCACGCGCCGGTTGGTCGCGAGGCGGCGGGCAATCAGCGCGCCGTCGGGCGGCGCGGCGAAGCGGATCGCGAGATCGATCTCGTCCTGCCAAAGGTTCGACGACGAATCGGACGCCGTCAGCGAGAACGTGACGCCCGGATGAAGCGTCGTGAATGCGTCGAGCCAGTCGAGCAGCTGGTTGCGGCCGAAATCGGACGTCGACGACAGCCGCACCTTGCCGCTCACGACGTTGCGGCCCTCCTGCAGCATCGCATCCGCGTCGTCGAGTGCCTGCAGTGCCTGGCGGCAGCAGTTCAGGTACAGCTTGCCTTCGTCGGTGAGCCGCAATTGCCGCGTCGAGCGTTCGAACAGGCGCGTCGCGATCTTCGCCTCGAGCTTCGCGAGCCGTGCGCTCGCGGCGGCCGGCGTGAGGTTCAGCTTGCGCCCGGCGGCGGACAGGCTGCCCAGCTCGGCCGCCTCGACGAACAGCCGGATGTCGCCCAGTCGGTCCATGCGATTTTCCAGAAATATTTGAAAATGGTTCAAATGCCACGCCAATTATCAAATATAGGCGTCTTCGGGACAATGCGCGCACATCCCGCTTCTTGTGCGGTGCGGCACCGACCCGGCGCCGCGGCCGCCGCCTTCCGGAGAACGTCATGCCCCTTCCGTTACTGGCGCTCGCGATCAGCGCCTTCGCCATCGGCACCACCGAATTCATCATCATGGGCCTGTTGCCCGAAGTCGCGCACGACCTGGCCGTGTCGCTGCCGTCGGCTGGTCTCCTCGTCACCGGCTACGCGCTGGGCGTCGCGGTCGGCGCGCCGCTGCTCGCGGTGCTGACGAGCCGCATGCCGCGCAAGGCCGCGCTGCAGTTGCTGATGGCGATCTTCATCGTCGGCAACGTGCTGTGCGCGATCGCGTCCGGCTACGCGATGCTGATGGTCGCGCGCGTGGTCACGTCGTTCGCGCACGGTTCGTTCTTCGGCATCGGCGCGGTGGTCGCCGCGTCGCTCGTGCCGGCCGACAAGCGCGCGAGCGCGATCGCGCTGATGTTCACGGGGCTCACGCTGTCGAATGTGCTCGGCGTGCCGTTCGGCACGTTCGTCGGCCAGTTGCTCGGCTGGCGCGCGTCGTTCTGGATCGTCGCCGCGCTCGGCGTGCTCGCGCTCGGCGGCGTGGCCGCGCTGGTGCCGAACCGCCACGACAGCGGGCCGGTCGGCCTCGGCCACGAAGTGCGCGTGCTGAAGGAGCCGCAGGTGTGGCTCGCGCTGCTGATGACCGTGCTCGGCTTCGGCGGCGTGTTCGTCGTGTTCACCTACGTCGCGCCGATTCTCGAGACCGTGTCGGGTTATTCGCCGCGCGCGGTCGCGCTGATCCTCGTGCTGTTCGGCGCGGGGCTGACGATCGGCAATACGATCGGCGGCAAGCTCGCCGACCGCGCGCTGATGCCGTCGCTGATCGCGATCCTCGTCGCGCTGATGGCCGTGATGGCCGTGTTCGCGAAGACGAGCCACCTGCCGGTCGCGGCCGCCGTCACCGTATTCGTCTGGGGGATCGCCGCGTTCGCGACGGTGCCGCCGCTGCAGGCGCGCGTGGTCGAGAAGGCCGCGAGCGCGCCGCATCTCGCGTCGACGCTGAACATCGGCGCGTTCAACGTCGGCAATGCGGGCGGTGCGTGGCTCGGCGGCGTCGCGCTGGAGCACGGCTTCGCGCTCGATGCGCTGCCGTGGGTCGCGGTCGCGGTGACGTTCGCGGCGCTCGTCGTCACGGGGTTCGCGATGCGGCTCGATGCGCGCGGCCCGGCGCGCGGCGCGGCGCGGGCGGCGCAGTGAGCGTCGCCGCGGCGCTTGCCGCGGGCGACGCCATGGCGGCAGGAAAAGGTTCGCGAGAAACGCATTCCTCCGCGATGCTGATAACGGTGTGAAGATAACTTCGTTTGCCCGTGCAGGGGCGGGTGATAGCGTCTCGATACGCGCCATGACCGGCGCAACCCGATTCCGATTCCGGCTTACCCCCTACGCAGGGCCGCGCGGCGGCCCGGAGGCAATGCTATGTCTTCATCCCTGGCGCTCGTGCGCGACGTGTCTTCCTTCGAGTCCGGCAATGCCGCCGACCTGCGCGCGTCCGCGTCGCTCGACGCGCTCGAGCAGGTCGTCGGCGTGAACCTCGCGCGCTTGCGCGCCGAGCGGCAACTGTCGCTCGATGCGCTCGCGCGGCTGTCCGGCGTGTCGCGCGCGATGCTCGCGCAGATCGAATCGGCGCGCAGCGTGCCGTCGATCAAGGTGCTCTGCAAGATCGCGGCGGCGCTGAAGGTGTCGGTCGCCGCGTTCCTGCGGCGCCATGCGGTGAACGGTTTCGAGCACCTGGCGGCCGAGCGCGCGTCGCGCGTCGTCAGCTCGAACGGCCGCTTCTCGGCACGTGCGCTGTACCCGGAAGGCGAGCCGGCCGCGGCCGAATTCCACGAGCTGCGGATCGCGCCGCTGCATACCGAACCCGGCGCGCGCCGCGCACCCGGCACGACGGTCAACCTCGTCGTCAGCGAAGGCACGCTCGAAGTCAGCGTGCACGACCGCCGCCAGTTGCTCGCGACCGGCGACGCGATCGTGTTCGATGCCGACCAGCCGTACAGCCTGCGCAACCCGGGCGACAGCGAGGCGCGTGCGTTCCGCGTGACCGTGAGCCCCGAGGTGCCGCCGCGCTGGCTCGTGCCCGACGCGGCGCACGCGGCCGCCAACTGATCGCGCGGGCCGCGCGGCGCGACTGCGTTCCCCGACTTTCGCTGGACCGCGGGTCGGTCCGCCGGCCGTTTGGACGACGCCGTTAGACGGGGTCGTCAGTAAGGTTTTACCGGTAGTTCGCTGCGCGTCGCGCGCGGCTGTTGTATGCTTGGCCCGCCGGTGACGGGGCGTTCCCGTCCGGCAATCAGTGCGTCTTCAGGGCGGGGCGAAATTCCCCACCGGCGGTAGGCTGGCGTAAGCCGGCGAGCCCGCGAGCGCCCGCGCATCCGCGCGGGGTCAGCAGATCTGGTCGAATGCCAGAGCCGACGGTTACAGTCCGGATGAGAGAAGATGTGCAGATAGTCATGTCCGTCAGGGCCGCTTCGCGCTGCATGCGAAGCGGGTTGTCGTTCTGTCTGTTTGCAATGCCCTGAAACGTTTTTCGCCCAAATCGTATTTGCGAGGAGCGTTTCACATGTCCTTGATGTCCGTTTCGTCGGCGCCCGCCGACGCCTTTGCCGATCTCCCGTTGCTGGATTCCGAACCGGTGCCGCCGCGCATCGCCGCTGCGCTCGACGCGATGCGCGCCGGCCGCGCGGTCGTGCTGCAGGACGACCACGACCGCGAGAACGAAGCCGACCTGATCGTCGCCGCCGAGCGCATCACGCCCGAGACGATGGCGCTGCTGATCCGCGAGTGCAGCGGCATCGTGTGCCTGTGCCTGACCGACGACACGGTGCGCGCGCTCGAGCTGCCGCCGATGGTGCAGACCAACGAAAGCCGCAACGGCACCGCGTTCACCGTGTCGATCGAGGCGCGCGAAGGCGTGCATACCGGCGTGTCGGCGGCCGATCGCGTGACGACGATCCGCGCGGCGATCGCCGACGGCGCCAGGCCGCACGACATCGTGCGGCCCGGCCACGTGTTTCCGTTGCGTGCGCAACCGGGCGGCGTGCTGGCGCGCCGCGGTCACACCGAAGGCACGGTCGACCTGTCGATCCTCGCGGGCCTGAAGCCGGCCGGCGTGCTGTGCGAGCTGATGAATCCGGACGGCACGATGACGCGCGGCGACGATGTCGAGCGCTTCGCGCAACGGCACGGGCTGCCGATGCTGACGATCGCGGAGCTCGTCGAGTTCCGCGAGGCGCTGGCGGCGGCGCGCGAACGCTGCTGCGAGCCGGCCTGAGCGAGGGAAGGGCGGGCGCGTTCGCGCGCCCGGGGCGCGGCCGGATCGACCCGATCCGGCCCGCATGACAATCAGGACTGCACGTCGCCGAATTCGCCGCGCATGCCGGCTTCGACGAGCGCCGGCAGTTCGTCCATTTTGCGCATGATCCGCGTGATGCCCATCGCGCGCAGCGCATCCGCGTAGTTGTCGGGGATGTGGCTCGCGCCGACGAACGCGATCGTCTTCATCCCGGCCGCCCGCGCGGCATTCAACCCCGAGATGCTGTCCTCGACGACGACGCAGCGCGCCGGCGCGACGCCGAGCGTGTGCGCCGCATGCAGGTAGACGTCCGGGTAGGGCTTCGGCCGCGCGACCTGTTCGGAGCTGAACACGCGCTCGCCGAAGATCTCGGTGAGCGATGCGCGCTTCAGCGAGCTGCGCACGCGCACGAGCCTGCTGTTCGACACGACGGCGGCCGGCAGCGTGACCTTCAGCAGCGCGTCGCGCACGCCGCTGATCGGCGCGAGCGATTGCGCGAGCGCGACTTCGATGTTGTGCTCGATGGTCTCGATGAAGTTGGCGGGCATCTCGACCCCGAAGCGGGATTCGATGCCGGTGAGGAAACGCGACGTCTGCTGGCCGAATGCCGACTTCGCGGCGGCTTCGAAATCGAGGTTGGGGAACGTGGCGGACAGCGTGTCGAGCAGCACGCGGTCGGCGATGACTTCGCTGTCGACGAGCACGCCGTCGCAGTCGCAGATGAGGTGATCGAGCATGGTGATGAAAACGCGGGATATCGGCGACGCCGATCGATTCGCCATCATACGTGCTTTCACGCGCGGGCCGCGCGACGGGGCGGCAAATTTGCCCGATGCGGCCGTGCCGGTGCGGCATGCCGTGCCGGTGTGCCGCCGGGCGCGCGGCGGCGGCCCGCTTGCCCGGATCGCCGCCCCCGTTTGCTGCGTTACAGCTCGATCACGCGCCCCGTTTGCCACGACGTCATCGCGGCTTCGGCCAGTTCGAGCGCGGCGAGCCCGTCGTCGATCGTCGTCCTGACCGGCGTGCCGTCGCGCAGCGCGTCGACGAAATGCGCGATCTCGGCCGCGTACGCATGCCGGTAGCGTTCGAGGAAGAACGGCTCCGGCACGTCCGTCGCGATGCCGCCCGCGAGCCATGCGCTCACCTCGGTCGGCCGCACGTTGCCGGCCTGCAGCATCCCGTGGCTGCCGAGCAGTTCGAAGCGCTGGTCGTAGCCGTAGGCCGCGCGCCGCGACGTGTTGATCTGGCACAGCAATCCGCGTCGCGTGCGAATCGTCACGGCGGTCGAATCGATGTCGCCGGCGTCGCGCACGGCCGGATCGGTCAGGCAACTGCCCGTCGCGTGCAGCGTCTGCGCTTCGTCGCCGAGGATCCAGCGGAACACGTCGAAGTCGTGGATCAGCATGTCCTTGAAAATGCCGCCCGAGCTGCGGATGTAGTCGGCCGGCGGCGCGCCCGGATCGCGGCTCGTGACGACCAGCATTTCCGGCGCGCCGATCTCACCGCGCTCGACGCGTGCCTTCAGCGCCGCGAAGGTCGGGTCGAAGCGGCGCTGGAAGCCGATCATGCAGGTCACGCCGGTGCGCCGCACGACGTCCGCGCACGCACGCGAGCGTTCGACGGTGAGGTCGACCGGCTTCTCGCAGAACACCGCCTTGCCCGCGTTCGCGGCCGCGACGATCAGGTCCGCGTGCGTGTCGGTGCTCGACGCGATCACGACGGCCCGCACCGACGCATCGCCGAGCGCGCGCTCGATGTCGGCGACTTGCGCGCCATGCGTGTGGGCGAGTGCTTCGGCCGACGGCGCGTGCCGGTCGATCACGTACTTCAGTGTCGCGCCCGGATGGCGCGCGAGATTCGCCGCGTGGATCTTGCCGATTCTGCCCGCGCCGAACAAAGCGAATTCGATCATTTCGTCTTCCTCTGGATTCCGTTGTTTTCCCGATGTGCGACCGGTGTGGGCCTGCGCACCGTTACGACCGTCCGCTCAGCGATCCGTCAGCTCGCCGCGCACGTAGTCGATGCTCGCCCGCAGCCGGTCTTCGATGTCGCCGGCTTCGGCGATCTCGCTCGCGAACGGCTCGAACGACAACGCGCTGCGGTAGCCGCGCGCGAGCAGCTCGCGCAGTTGCCGGATGTTGCCGAGCCGGTCGGCGCCGCCGACCAGCACGCGGTGGCCGTCGCGCATCCGGTCGACCGGCAGGTCGGCTTCCTCGACACCCGAGATGTGCACGAGGCCCGTCAGGTTCGGGAAGAAGATGTCTTCGCCGGCGAGGTGATGGTGGAACGTGTCGTGCACGAGCCGGAACACCGGCTCGCCCGCCGCCGCGTAGATGCCCTTCACCGCGTCCGACTTGCGGCGCAGCGCGCATTCCTCGAAACCGAGCGGCTCGATGAAGCCGAGCAGGCCGCGGGCTTGAAGGATCGGCTTCAACGCCTTCAGCGCCGTCACGAGATCCGCATGGCGGGCGTCGGCGCCGCGCGTGTCGCCGCGGCTGTTGGTCGGGCACAGCACCAGCGCACGCGCGCCGCATTGCGCCGCGTAGTCGGCCAGCACGGTCGCCTCGTCCGCGCGTTCGGCGTTCCATTGCTCGAAGCGCTGCAGCGCGTTGATCGTCAGGATCGTCACGCCGCCGGCCTCGGCCGTCGCGCGTACGGCGGCAGCCGGCGTGCCGTCGGCGAGCTCGACGCCATCGAGATCGTTGCGGATCTCGATCGTGTCGACGCCGAGGCGCTGGCACAGCGCGACGTAGCGGTCGAACGGCAAGCGCGGCGCGCTCATCCGGTTCAGCGAAAAGTGGAAGGCTTGCGTCATCGTTCTGTCCTTGGGGCTTGAGTGGGGCGGGGTCCGAATCAGGCGCCGGCGTGCGCGGCGAGTGCCTGCCACGCGTCGCGCAGCCATTGCGCGCACGCGACGTTGTTGTCGAAGATCGAATAGCGTGCGCCGCCGCCGTAGTCGGGAAACGGGATGAACTCGCAACTGATCTGTTCGAGTCGTGGCGGCTGCGCGTGAGCGGGAGCCCGCGCTTGCACTTGCGTCTGCAGCAACTGGCGCAGCGCGGCTTTCCACGGGTCGAGCGCCGCCGCACGCCATTCGCCGTGATAGGCGCCCGGCGCGGGTGCGACGAACGGGTACTGGATGCCGCGGCCGGGCCTGCCGTCCGTGCGGCGCATCCAGCGGTTGTCGGGATTGTTCGGCGTCACGCTGCGCGCATGCGCGTGGCCGACCCAACCGCGCGCGATCCAGTCGGCATAGATCGCGGCGGGAGACGCCGGGTCGAGCATCGCGCGGCCGCCGTCGGCCGATTCGCGCAGGCCCGCTGCGTCGAGTTCGGCGCGATTGCCGATCTTGAACAGCAGGTGCGAATGATCGAGGGTGATCCGGAACGGTGCGCCGGCCTGCTCGACATGCCGCGCGACGCGCGCCACGCGCGCGAAATCCTCGCTCCACATGTCGACGTGCACTTCGAGGCTCGGCAGGCAGTTGACCGGCTCGCCCAATGCGTACGCGCGCAGATAGAAGTCGGCAACTTCGCGGTCCGACAGCGGATGGCCGTCCGCGTGATGCGCGAACAACTGGCAGTTGAGCACCGTGCTGCCGAAGCGCGCGCCTGCCGCGACGATCTCGGCGACATGCGCTTCGTCGCGGCCCGCGTACCAGATGCCGCCGATGACGCGAATGGGCAGCGCGTGGCGGTCGACCAGCGCGAAATAGGGCGACAGGTCTTCGCCGCGCATGGGATTCTTTTCGATGTAATCGAACACGCCGGCGGCGGCGACCCTCCGGAAACGCTCGGCGGGCGAGGGCGGCGGCAGCCCGTCGTGCTCGAGCACGCCGTCGAGGTTCACGCCGATGAGGATCGGTTCAGCCATCGTCTCCTGTCCGTTGTCGTCTATCGATGACTGACCAATGTACGGATGCGTGGCGCGGACTGCATGACAAACGTTGACGAAAAATCGCCAATGGCGTGGTCGATTTTTTCGCCACGCGCACGCGGCCCGCCGGGCGGCGGGATTCACGCCTGCAGGTACGCGCTGGTCCTCACGTTCGCCGGGCAGAACACGCGGAATTCGACCGGGTCGTCCGGCGGCGGCTGTTCGACGATGCCGCACGCATGCAGCACGTGCTGCAGCGCGGAAATCGCCTGCCCGTCGGGATCCTGGTCGATCGCGAGATCCATCGCGCCGGCTTCGATGAAGGTGCGGTGCTGGTCGATCATCTCGTGGCCGATCCACACGACGCGCCCGACCGCGCCGGCCTTGCGCAGCGCCGCTTCGATGCCGGCCGACCCGGCGCCGCTGTTGTAGATCGCGACCACGTCGTCGTGCGCCTGCAGCGCCTTCGACACGACGCGATAGCAGCGGTCGTCCTGGTCGAGCGTCTCGAATGGCGCGTCGTCGCAGCGTAGGGCGGCGAACGCGTCGGCGAGCTGGTCGCGGCAGCCGGCCATCCGGTCGGCGTGCGCGCGGTAGCCCATCCGGCCGCCGAGCAGCAGCACGCGGCCGGGACGCGCCGCGAGGCGGCCGATGTAGTAGCCGGCCGTGCGTCCGGCGCGATAGTTGTCGATGCCGGCAAAGTGCGCACGGTCGATGCCGCCGATGTCGGTGACCATCGTGACGACGGTCTCGCCACGCGCGATCGCGCCGGCCAGCGCGTCGCGCATGCGGGCCGTGTCGTGCGCGGTGACGATCAGCGCCGCGCGCCGGTACGCGGGCCGCTCGATCAGCACGGCGGCGCGCTCGTCGTCGGCGGCGGGCAGGATCGACCGGTGCACGACCACGCGCCGGTCGAGCATCTGCAGCGAGCGCTGCAGCGCCTGCTGCAACCGTCGGAAGAACGGCGCGTCGGTATCCGGCAGCAGCACGTCGACGTGGATCAGCCCATGCCGCGTGTCGGGCAGTTGCCGCGGCACGCCGAGCTGCCGCGCGGCCGCCACCACGCGTTCGCGCGCCTGCGCGGAGACGCTGCCGCGCTCGTTCAGGACGCGGTCGACGGTCGTCGTGCTGACGCCGGCGAGCGCCGCGATCTCGTCGAAGCGCGCGGTGCGCTTGCGCCAGCGCGGCCCGGATTCACCTGCCATGGTCGTCTCCATCGTGAGGGTCGCCATCGATCGCGTGGCGTTGTCGGGAACGCTAAAGCCATGGCGAAATTTCGTCAACGTTTCGATTGAGGCGGGGCGGCCGGTCGCCTAATTTCGGTCTTGTTGCGAAGCGCTTGCCGCGCACGAGAACCCGAGGAGACAGAAGTGGCCCATACCGACGACCCGGCGCGCGAGCGCGCGGCAGCGCGCCGTCAGGAATACCGAATGATCGGCGGCGCCGGCGAGCGCGCGCATGCGGCCGGGCTCGTCAACGCCGCGTGGTACCGGTGCGCGGTGCCGCGGCCGCTGATGAAGCAGCTGATGCAGCGCGGCGATGCGCGTGCGATTCGCGATACGCTGGTCTGGTACGCGGCGATCGCGATCAGCGGCGCGCTCGCGTGGCTGGCGTGGCGTGCGCATTCGGCGTGGGCGATCCCGGCGTTCTTCGTGTACGGCACGCTTTACTGCAGCCCGGCCGATTCGCGCTGGCACGAATGCGGGCACGGCACCGCGTTCCGCACGCGCTGGATGAACGACGCGTTGTATCAGGTCGCGTCGTTCCAGGTGTTCCGCCGCGCGACCGCCTGGCGCTGGAGCCATGCACGCCATCACACCGATACGCTGGTCGTCGGGCGCGATCCGGAAATCGCCGCGCCGAAGCCGACCGACTGGCTCGCGCTCGCGCTGAACGTCGTCGCGCTGAAGCACGTGGCCGGCGAGCTGCGCAAGATGATCGCGGTGTCGGTCACCGGCCGGCTCGACGACGAGGAGCGGACCTACGTGCCCGAATCGGAATGGCCGAAGGTCGTGCGCGAGTCGCGCATCCATCTCGCGATCTACATGCTGGTGACGGGCGCCGCGGTGTACTGGCACACGATCCTGCCGCTGCTCTACATCGGGCTGCCGAGCCTCTACGGCGCGTGGCTGTACCTGTATTTCGGCCTCACGCAGCACGCGGGCATGCCGGAGAACGTGCTCGATCACCGGCGCAACTGCAGGACCGTGATGATGAATCCGGTGTTCCGCTTCCTGTACTGGAACATGAACTATCACGTCGAGCACCACATGTTCCCGATGGTGCCGTTCCATGCGCTGCCGAAGCTGCACGACGCCGTGAAGGCCGACATGCCGCCGCCGTACCGCAGCACGCTGGCGGCCTATGCGGAGATCGTGCCGGCGCTGATTCGGCAGACCCGCGACCCGTCCGATTGCGTCGTGCGGCCGGTGCCCGATGCCGCGCGTGCATGAACGTTGCCGAACATCCAACGAAGGAGACACACACCATGACGCAATGGATCGACACCGGCGCGCTCCACGACATCGATGACGAAGACGTCGCGCGCTTCGATCATGCCGGCCGCACGTACGCGATCTACCGGATCGACGGTGAGGTTTACGCAAGCGACGGCCTGTGCACGCACGAGCAGGTGCATCTCGCGGACGGGCTCGTGATGGATCACGTGATCGAATGCCCGAAGCACAATGGCCGCTTCGACGTGCGCGACGGCCGGCCGCTGTCCGCGCCCGCCTGCGAGAAGCTGCGAACGTACCGCGCGAAGATCGAGGACGGCCGCATCCTGATCGAGGTATGACGCGATGACCAGCGACCGGGTGATGGCGATCGTCGGCGCCGGCCATGCGGGCGGCCGCGCGGCGCAGGTGTTGCGCGCGTCCGGCTGGCGCGGGCGCATCGTGCTGATCGGCGCGGAGCCGCATCCGCCGTACGAGCGGCCGCCGTTGTCGAAGGGCGTGCTGACGGGCGAGCGCGACGCGGCGCAATGCCGGTTGCGCGATGCCGAAGCATGGGCGGCCGATCGTATCGAGCGGATCGTCGCGACCGTCGAGCGCATCGATCCGCCCGCACGCGAAGTGCGCATGTCGGGCGGGCGCGTGCTCGGCTACGACGCGCTGCTGCTGGCCACCGGCGGCCGCGCGCGCCGTCTGGCCGTGCCGGGCGCGGCGCTCGACGGCGTATTCGCGTTGCGCACGCTCGACGACGCGGCCGCGATCGGCGCGCGGCTCGTGCCCGACGCGCGGATCGTGCTGATCGGCGGCGGCTTCATCGGTCTCGAAGTCGCGGCGTCGGCGCGCCAGCGCGGCTGCCGCGTGACCGTGCTCGATGCGGCGCCGCGGCTGCTGGGCCGCGCGGTGCCGCAAGCCATCGCGACGCGCGTGCATGCGCTTCACGACGAGCAGGGCGTGGCGATCCGTTTGAACCGGAAACCGGTTGCGATCGAGCGGACCTCGGGCGGTGCGCTGGCCGTCGTGCTCGACGACGGCGACACGCTGCTCGCCGACACGGTCGTGGCCGGCATCGGCATCGACCCGGCCGACGAGCTGGCGCGCGACGCAGGCCTCGCGGTCGAGCGCGGCATCATCGTGAATGCGCAGCTCGAGACCTCGGCGCGCGGCATTTTCGCGGCCGGCGACGTCGCGGTGTTTCCGAGCGTGTTGTCGGGCCGCCCGCTTCGGCAGGAGACGTGGCACGGCGCCGAGACGCAGGCGCACGTCGCCGCCCGCAACATGCTCGGCGCGGGCGAACCGTATCGCGACACGCCGTGGTTCTGGTCCGATCAATACGATGCGCAGTTGCAGGTGGCCGGCGAGCCGGCGCTCGGCACGCAGTCGGTCGCGCGCGTGCTCGGCGACGATGCGCACATCCATTTCCATTTCGACGCGGCCTCTCGGCTCGTCGCGGCGAGCGGCTTCGGCCGTGCAGCGGGATTCGCGAAGGAAATGCGGGTGGCGAGAATGCTGGTCGAGCGCGGGATCGAGGTGACGCCGGCGGCGGTCGCGGACGTCGGCGTGAAGCTGAAGTCGCTGGTGGCGGCCGTGAACGACCGGTAGAAAAACGCAAGGCAGTGAAGCGCGCGGCAGGGCAGGCCGCGCGCTTCGTTCAAACCGCGATCAGATCGTCGCGTGCAGGTGCAGATACAGGCCGGCTGCCGCCGCGCCGCCGAGCAGCGGGCCGACGACCGGCACCCATGCATAGCGCCAGTCGCTGTCGCGCTTGCCGGGGATCGGCAGCAGCGCGTGCATGATGCGCGGCGACAGGTCGCGCGCGGGGCTCATCGCATAGCCGGTCGGGCCGCCGAGCGAGATGCCGATGCCGAGCACCAGCAGGCCGACGGGCAGCGCGTCGAGTGCGCCGAGGCCGACCTGCGGCGACGCGAGGTACAGCACGCCGAGGATCAGCACGAACGTGCAGATCGCTTCGGTCAGCACGTTGTGCGTGACGCTGCGGATCGCCGGCGCCGTGCAGAACACGGCGAGCTTCAGGTCCGCATCGGCTTCCTTCGCGAAGTGCTGGCGATACGCGAGCCACACGAGCAACGCGCCCGCCATCCCGCCGAGCATCTGCGCGAGCACGTAGCCGCCGACTTTCGACCACGCGAACTTGCCCGCGAGCGCGAGGCTGATCGTGACGATCGGGTTCAGGTGCGCGCCGCTGAACGACGCGGTCACGTAGACGGCGACGAATACCGCCATCGCCCAGCCCATCACGATCACGATCAGGTCCGCACCTTTGCCCTTGGTCTTTGCAAGCAGCACGTTCGCGACCGCGCCGTTGCCGAGCAGCACGAGGATCGCCGTGCCGATGAATTCCGCAATATAAGGTGACATGTTGTCTCTCGTAGATTGCGGCGGACTCGCGCGTCGCGCGGTCCGCCGGTGTTGTTGTATTTCGTTCGAGCGTGTTGCGGTTACTGCGTGTCGTCGGCCCAGGCCTTCGCGGCGCGTACCGCGCGCTGCCAGCCGGCCATGCGCTGCTCGACCTGCTCCTTCGGCATCGACGGCGCGAAGCGGCGATCGAGCTGCCACTGGTTCCGCACTTCGTCGAGGTTCTTCCAGTAGCCGATCGCGAGGCCCGCGAGGTAGGCCGCGCCGAGCGCGGTCGTCTCGGTGATCTGCGGACGCACCGCGTCGACGCCGAGCAGGTCGGCCTGGAACTGCATCAGCAGGTCGTTCGCGCTTGCGCCGCCGTCCACCCGCAGCTCGCCGATGCTGATGCCCGAATCGGCTTCCATCGCGGCCAGCACGTCGAGCGACTGGTATGCGATTGCATCGAGCGCCGCACGGGCGAGATGCGCGGCGCTCGTGCCGCGCGTGACGCCGAACACCGAGCCGCGCGCCCGCGCGTTCCAGTGCGGCGCGCCGAGGCCGGCAAACGCGGGTACGAGGTAGACGCCGTCGGTATGCGGCACGCTGGCCGCGAGCGCCTCGATTTCCGCGGCCGTCTTGATGATGCCGACGCCGTCGCGCAGCCACTGCACGACCGCGCCCGCGATGAAGATGCTGCCTTCGAGCGCGTACTGGACGTCGTCGCCGATTTGCCACGCGATCGTGGTGACGAGGTTGTTCTTCGACTCGATCGGCTTGTCGCCGGTGTTCATCATCAGGAAGCAGCCGGTGCCGTAGGTGTTCTTCACCATGCCCGAGGTCGTGCACATCTGGCCGAACAGCGCAGCGTGCTGGTCGCCGGCGATGCCCGCGAGCGGGATCTTCGACGCGAACACGGTGGTCTTCGTGTGGCCGTAGATCTCCGACGACGCCTTCACTTCCGGCAGCATGCTGCGCGGAATGTCGAGCAGTTCGAGCAGCTCGCTGTCCCACTCGCGCGTATGGATGTTGAACAGCATCGTGCGCGACGCGTTGGTCACGTCGGTCACGTGCAGTTCGTGCTTCGTGAAGTTCCACACGAGCCAGCTGTCGACGGTGCCGAACGCGAGCTTGCCCTGGCGGGCCTTGTCGCGCGCCCCCGGCACGTTGTCGAGGATCCAGCGGATCTTCGTCGCGGAGAAGTACGAGTCGATCGGCAGGCCGGTCTTCGCGCGCACCTTCGCTTCGAGGCCCTGCTTCTTCAGCGAATCGCAGAAGTCGGCCGTGCGGCGATCCTGCCAGACGATCGCGTTGTAGACGGGCTGGCCCGTCTCGCGATCCCAGACGATCGTCGTTTCACGCTGGTTGGTGATGCCGATCGCGGCGATCGACGTGCCGTTCAGGCCCGTGCGCGTGACGGCTTCCGCGGCGACGCCGGCTTGCGTCGACCAGATTTCCTGTGGGTCGTGCTCGACCCAGCCGGGTTGGGGGTAGATCTGTTCGAATTCCTTCTGGGCGATCGATACGATATTGCCCTGGCGATCGAACAGCATCGCGCGGGAACTCGTGGTGCCCTGGTCAAGCGCGAGGATGTACTGGTCCTGCATGTCTCTCATCTCCATCCGTGGATTGGCTTAGTTGTGATGCGCGCCGCATGTGGGCGGCGCGTCGGTGAGTCAACGTCGGTCAGGCAACTGCAACTGCATTCGAATCAGGCGTGCGGCGCATGCGCGGCGGCGAACCATGCGTCGACCGCGGCGGTTACGGCATCGAGCGTGCCGGGCGCGACGTGCAGCCCGAGCTTCGAGCGGCGCCACAGCACGTCCTGCGCGCAGGTCGCCCATTCGGCGTCGCGCAGGTAGCGCAGTTCCGCGTCGTGGATGCCCGGCGCGATTTCGGCGCCCAGATCGGCAAGCGACTTCGCGCCGTCGATCACGCGCTCCGCACGGGTGCCGTACGCGCGCGCATAGCGGCGCGCGAGTGCGGCGGGCAGCCACGGATGGCGTTTCGCGAACGCGCCGGCGAATACGTCGAACTTCGCGTTCGCGATGTCGCCGCCCGGCAGCGCGACGCCGGCCGTCCAGGTCTTCGCGTCGCGGCCGAGCGCGCGGCACAGCATGTCGCCGGCTTCTTCCGCGAGCTTGCGGAACGTGGTGATCTTGCCGCCGAACACCGACAGCAGCGGGGCGCCCGCGCCGTCGTCGAGTTCGAGACGATAGTCGCGCGTCACGGCCGATGCGTTCGTCGCGTTCTCGTCTTCCAGCAGCGGGCGCACGCCCGAATAGGTCCAGTGCACGTCGGCCGGCGAGATCTTGCGCTTGAAGTAGCGGTTGATCGAATCGCACAGGTACTGCGTCTCGTCGCGATCGATCGCGACCTTCGCGGGATCGTTCGTGTATTCGACGTCGGTCGTGCCGATCAGCGTGAAGTCGTGCTCGTACGGAATCGCGAAGATGATCCGCTTGTCCGGGTTCTGGAAGATGTACGCGTGATCGTGATCGAACAGGCGGCGCGTGATGATGTGGCTGCCCTTCACGAGCCGCACGCTGTGATGCGCACCGCGGCCGAGCGCGCCGTGCAGCACTTCGCCGACCCACGGGCCGGCCGCGTTCGCGATCGCGCGCGCATGCACGACGCGGATCGACCCGTCGGCCTGCTGCAGCCGCGCTTCCCATTCTTCGCCGCGGCGTTCGGCGGAAACGAGCTTGGTGCGCGTCAGGATCGCGGCGCCGCGCTCCTTCGCATCCATCGCGTTCAGCACGACGAGGCGGGCGTCGTCGACCCAGCCGTCGGAATACACGAAGCCGCGCTTGATCGAGTCGATCAGCGGCGCGCCGGCCGCATGGCGGCGCATGTCGATGCCGCGCGAGCCGGGCAGCAGTTCGCGTTTCGCGAGGTGATCGTAGAGGAACAGGCCGATGCGGATCAGCCAGGCCGGGCGCAGGTTCGGCATGTGCGGCATCACGAAGCGCAGCGGCCACATGATGTGCGGCGCCGCGCGCAGCAGCGTTTCGCGTTCCTGCAGCGCCTTGCGCACCAGGCCGAATTCGTTGTACTCGAGGTAACGCAGGCCGCCGTGAATCAGCTTCGTGCTGGACGACGACGTGTGCGACGCGAGGTCGTCCTGCTCGCAGAGCATGACCGACAGGCCGCGGCCGGCCGCGTCGCGCGCGATCCCCGCGCCGTTGATGCCGCCGCCGACGACGAGCAGATCGTAGCGATTCGGTTGGGTCACCTGCTGTCCTTATCGTCTGTTGAAATAGGGCGAACATGAAATGTTCGAATTCGAAATTTAACGAACGAAATCGAAAAAGTAAAGTTCGAAAAAGCGGGGCCAGTAGCGCGCGACACGATCCCGGACGATACTGGCGGAATCGACCGTTTCGCGAGGTGAATCATGCGTATTGGGATGTGGGCCGGCGTGTGCGCCGTCCTTCTGGCGGGGTGCGGCGTCGGTACGCCGCCGCTCGCCGGCAACTGGCGGGCGCCGTCGTTCGTCGACCTGCAGACGGCGTGCGGCGGCGCGGCGCGCGACTGGGGCGCGGACGCGCGGCCGGTCTACTCGACGCTGTACGACGCGTACGTCGCGAAACGGTATCGCGGGCTGAGCGAAGCGAACTATTGTGCGTTCGTAAACGAACTTTCGGCCCACTATGTGGCGCCCGACGCGGCGGCGCGCGCCGGCTGGATCGCCTATTTCAACGGGGCGCGCGCGCAGGCCATCAGCTGGCGGGCGGCGGTCGATCCGACGCTGCGCGGCGGCTGAAGCCGGCAGCGGCGAACGGACGGGCGGGAGGCCGGAACGACCGCGCGGCCGGATGCCGGCCGCGCGATCAGGTCAGGAACAGCGGGACTTACGAATAGCGGTACTTGATGGATCGCAGCGCGGCGTCGCCGGTCTCGGTCACGCAGTATTTGCGCCCCGAGCCGAGCCCTTCCAGGCGGACGAGCTGTTGTTCGAGCAGGATGTCCAGTTCATCCCGATCCATATCGCGCTGATCAGGCGCGTCCTTCACAAGCAAGAGCGTGGCGAATTCATGCGGACTCAGCATCGTTCTCTCCATGGCAATCGGACTGCCCGCGCGGCCGGCGCGTACGCCGCCGCGCGATACCCCGCGGGGGTATGGCTTGGGGGGAAAAGCTGCATTCGCCGGCCTGCGATTCGCACCGCCCTGGCACAGGCGGATCGGCGAACGGGCCGGGGAACTGGAGTCTAGTCGAGCGCGCAGGCAACGACAAATCGTGCCCCGTTAATTTTCCGTTTGACAGAAACGCATGCCACAAGCGGTTCGCGCGCGGCGCCAACTTCTTGATTTCACTTGAAGTTTCAGGTGCGGTGCAGCATCGCGAGCGTCATTCCGCGACGTACACCTGGGTGCCGGCGGCGGCCACCGTATCGGCCATGTCGGACGGCAGCGGCTTGTCGGTGAAAAGCGCGTGCACCTGGCTCAGATGGCCTTGGCGCACCAGCGCCGGGCGGCCCACCTTCGAATGGTCGGTCACGAGGTAGACCGTGCGCGCATGCTGCATGATCGCCTCGGCCACGCGCACCTCGCGCGTGTCGAAATCGCGCAGCGTGCCGTCGGCCTCGATCGCCGACGTGCCGATGATCGCGTAGTCGACCTTGAACTGGCGGATGAAGTCGATCGCGAGTTCGCCGACGATGCCCTTGTCCCACGGCCGCACGATGCCGCCCGTGATCAGCACCTCGCAGTCGGGGTAGCCGCTCATCATCGACGCGACGTTCAGGTTGTTCGTGATCACGTGCAGCCCGTGATGGCGGTTCAGCGCGCGCGCGACTTCCTCGGTCGTCGTGCCGAGATTGATGAACAGCGACGCCTGGTCGGGGATGTGCGACGCCGCGAGCGCCGCGATGCGCCGCTTCTCGTCGTGGAACATCCGCTGGCGCGCCGTGTACGACACGTTCTCCGAGCTGGTCGGCAGGCTCGCGCCGCCGTGGTAGCGGCGCAGCAGATTCAGGTCGGCGAGCCAGTTCACGTCGCGGCGGATCGTCTGCGGCGTCACCGCGAAATGCGCGGCGAGATCGTCGACGGTCACGAAGCCGTCGCGCTGCACCCATTCGAGCAGTTCCTGCTGGCGCGCGTTGAGGGTGAGGCGGGGATCTCGGGTCATGGCTCGATGGTCGTGTCGTGAGACGGAGCGGGTATTGTAAGGGCGGCAACGGCGTTCGGCCGGCCTGCCGGACGTCGGCGCGCATGATTCATGCGGAAATTGCATGGATTCATGTGACAAATGAATTTGCGCGATTGCGCCGATCGCGCTGCAATGGCGGATTGCCCGCTCGTGCGGGCGCGTTCATTCGGCTTTCGACGAGGTGGTAGCGATGACTGACTTCAACTGGCACAACCCGTATCCGTCGACCCGCATCCCGGTGTTCGCGCGCAACGTCGTGTCGACGTCGCACCCGCTTGCCGCGCAGGCCGGGCTGCGGATGCTGTGGAAGGGCGGCAACGCGGTGGATGCGGCGCTGGCCGCCGCCGCCGCGATCACGGTCGTCGAGCCCGTGTCGTGCGGGCTCGGCGGCGACGCATTCGCGCTCGTGTGGGACGGCGAGCGGCTGTCCGGGCTGAATGCATCGGGCGTGGCGCCCGCCGCCTGGAACGTCGACTACTTCCGCAAGCGTCACGGCGCGGACGCGCGCGGCATCGCGAACAAGCCGACGCGCGGCTGGGACACCGTCACCGTGCCGGGCGTGATCGCGGGCTGGGAAGCGCTGCACGCGAAGTTCGGTTCGCTGCCGTTCGCGGACCTGCTCGAGCCGGCGATCGAGATCGCGGAGCGCGGCTATTCGGTGCCGCCGATCGTCGCGCACAAGTGGGCGGCGGCCGTTCCCGAACTGCAGGGCCTGCCCGGCTTCGCGGACACCTTCATGCCGCGCGGCCGCGCGCCGCTCGTCGGCGAACGCATGTGCCTGCCCGGTCATGCGCAGACGCTGCGCACGCTCGCGAAGGACGGTGCCCGTGCATTCTACGAAGGCGCGCTCGCCGAGCGTATCGCCGCGTTCGCACGCGAAGGCGGCGGGGCGCTGACCGAAGCCGACCTGCGCGCGTACCGGCCGGAATGGGTCGAGCCGATCGGCAAGCGCTTCGGCCGCCACACGATTCACGAGATCCCGCCGAACGGGCAGGGCATCGCCGCGCTGATCGCGCTCGGCATCGCCGAGTATGCGGGCGTGACCGAATGGCCAGTGGACTCGGTCGATTCGCAGCATCTGCAGATCGAGGCGATGAAGCTCGCGTTCGCGGACGTCTATCGCTACGTCGCCGATCCGCGCGCGATGGACGTCACGCCCGAACAGATGCTCGACGATGCGTATCTCGCCGAACGCGCGAAGCTGATCGATCCTGCACGTGCGACGCACTTCGCCGCCGGCCGCCCGCATTCGGGCGGCACGATCTATCTGTCGGCGGCCGACGAACGCGGAATGATGGTGAGCTTCATCCAGTCGAACTACATGGGCTTCGGTTCCGGGCTCGTCGTGCCCGGCACGGGCATTGCGCTGCAGAACCGCGGGCACGGCTTCTCGATGGACCCGGCTTCGCCGAACGTCGTCGCGGGCGGCAAGCGGCCGTTCCACACGATCATCCCGGCGTTCGTCACCGAGGAAGCCAACGGCCGCACCGAGGCCGTGATGAGCTTCGGCGTGATGGGCGGCGACATGCAGCCGCAGGGCCATCTGCAGACCGTCGTGCGGATGCTCGGTTACGGCCAGCAGCCGCAGGCCGCGTGTTGCGCGCCGCGCTGGAAGGTCAACCGCGACTTCACGCTCGACGTCGAGGCGACGATGAACCGCGCGACGGTCGACGCGCTGGCCGCCCGCGGCCACACGATCAAGTCGGTCGACGATCCTTACATGGATTTCGGTTCGGGGCAGTTCGTCTGGCGCCTCGATCCCGACGATCCGGAGCGCGGCTACGTGGCCGCGAGCGACAGCCGGCGCGACGGGCTGGCGGCCGGTTTCTGACGGATCGCTTCCAGCTTTCCCGGCGGTTTTCCGGCAGTTTCCCTGCATCACGGGCGGCCCTGCGGCCGCCCGTTTTCGTTTGGGCACCGGCGCATACCATCGAATGCGCGCAAGCGGTTTGAAGGTCCCGTCTAACGAACGGCAACGGACGCCGTGGAACTGCGCCTCTCGGGCATGGTCAGTGCTTTGGAGCACGAACATCAAAGTCCGGCTAAGATGCCAGCATGGTTCGGCCGGACCGATTCACTATAAACGCAAGTAAAACGCCGCCTGCGGATCGGCTGGCGCCTGTGCCCCAGGCATGGGCCGGCCTCCGCGCGACGACTGGGAGCGCACCACCATGGACACCAAAACCACGCATGTGATGCCGTGGCGTATCGAGGACATCGACCTGAACCGGATCGATCGTCAGCGTGCCGCCGCGAACGAGGATCTGTTGCTGCTGCTGTGCGCATCGTCGTTCATCGAAAGCGGCTCGGATCTCTATACGAGCAATCTGAGCGAGTTCTTCAACGACGATCCGGAAGTCTCCGCATGGCTCAACAATGCATGGGAGCACGAAGAATTGCAGCACGGCCGCGCGCTGAAGGCGTACATCGCGCACGTGTGGCCCGAGTTCGACTGGGATACCGCGTTCGCGAATTTCTTTGCCGAGTATTCGAAGACCTGCTCGGTCGAGGCCTTCGAAAAAACCCGCGCGCTTGAAATGGTCGCACGCTGCGTCGTCGAGACGGGCACGGCCACGCTCTATCGCGCGATCAACGAATGCTCGGACGAGCCGGTGCTGAAGGAAATCACCGACAACATCCGCACGGACGAAGTGCGCCACTACAAGCACTTCTTCAAGTTCTTCAAGAAGTACAACCAGGTCGAGGGCAACGGCCGGCTCGCGGTGCTCGGGGCACTCGCGCGCCGCGTGATGGAAATCAAGAACGAGGATTCCGAGATCGCGCTGCGCCACGTATTCGCGATCCGCTATCCGGATCGCGTCGGCGACAGCCAATACAACCGCGAGCGCGTCGCACGCATCAGTTCGCTGGTCCGGCGCAACCTGTCGGCCGACATGTGCGTGAAGATGCTGCTCAAGCCGCTCGATCTGCCCGCGAGGATCCAGCCGGGCGTGCACTATCCGCTCACGAAGATCACGCGGCACGTTTTCATGCGCTGATCGCCGCGGCGCGGCCCGTCGCGCGTATGCTGGCGCATCCTCATCCGATCCGCACCCGGGCCACGCCATCATGACCGATCCCCATCGCCACGCGCTCGAGCAATGGACGTTCGACGCGTGGCCGTCCGCCGTCGTGTCGCTGTTCGACGGCACCGCACTCGAGCGTCATGCCGATATCGCCGCGTCGCTGATCGTCGCGACCGACGACGGCCAGTTGCGCACGACGCTGCTCGGCGTCGGCGAGATCTATGCACACGATGCGCGCACGCTGCTGATCGCGCTCTGGCCGCAGTCGCGGGCGGCGCGCGCGATCGCGCAACGGCGCACCGCCGCGTTGACGCTCGTCGCGGACGGTGCGTTCTTTCAGGCACAACTGGAGATGGCGCCGCTCGAAGGAGACTTCGGCGGACTGGCCGGATTCGCCGCGACGATCGCGCACGGCGATGCGCAGCGGGTCGGCTATGCGCGTCTCGCGACAGGCGTCACGTTCACGCTGGAAGGGGAGCGCGCCGCGGTGCTCGCACGCTGGCAGCGCCAGATCGAGCACCTGCGGCGCGCGGCCGCGCGGCTTCAGTGACCGCGCTGGCCGCTGCGCGACGAACGGTTGCGGTTCGCGTGCGCGGCGTTGCCGCTCGCCGGGCGCGCGCCGTTGCCGCCGCCCGCCGGACGTCCGCCGCTATTGCCCGCGGCGCCGCCTTGCGTGCGCGGCTTCGCGGCCTTCTGCGGTGCAGCTTTCGCTTGCGCGGCCTTAGGTTGCGCGTTGCCGTCGCGTTTCGCGGCCGGCTGGCCTGAGCCGCTGCCACGCGGCTGACGATTGCCGCCGCCGCCGCCACCGCCACCACCGCGCGGTTGCTGTTGCCCGCGGCGCTGCTGGATCGGTTCCGGCTTCGCGTTCGGATCGGGTTCGAAGCCCGCGATCACTTCCTGCGGGATCTCGCGCTTGATCAGCCGCTCGATGTCGCGCAGCAGCTGCTTTTCGTCGACGCACACGAGCGACACGGCTTCGCCGGTCGCGCCTGCGCGGCCCGTGCGGCCGATCCGGTGCACGTAATCCTCGGGCACGTTCGGCAGGTCGAAGTTGACGACGTGCGGCAACTGGTCGATGTCGATCCCGCGCGCGGCGATATCGGTCGCGACGAGCACCTGCAGCGTGCTGGTCTTGAACTCGGCCAGCGCGCGCGTACGGGCCGACTGGCTCTTGTTGCCGTGGATCGCCATCGCGCTGATGCCGTCCTTCGTCAGTTGCTCCGCAAGCCGGTTCGCGCCGTGCTTGGTGCGCGTGAACACGAGCACCTGGAACCAGTTGTGTTCGCGGATCAGGTGCGTGAGCAGCTCGCGCTTGCGGTCGCGGTCGACCGGGTGGATCTTCTGCGCGACGCTCTCGGCGGTCGTGTTGCGGCGGGCGACCTCGATCAGCGCGGGCGAGTCGAGCAGGTTGTCGGCAAGCGCCTTGATTTCATCGGAGAAGGTGGCCGAGAACAGCAGGTTCTGGCGCTTCGGCGGCAGCTTCGCGAGCACGCGCTTGATGTCGTGGATGAAGCCCATGTCGAGCATCCGGTCGGCTTCGTCGAGCACGAGGATGTCGAGATTCGACAGGTCGATGGTCTTCTGCTGCATGTGGTCGAGCAGGCGCCCCGGCGTCGCGACGACGATGTCGACGCCGCGCTTGAGCGCATCGATCTGCGGATTGATGCTGACGCCGCCGAACATCACGGTCGAGCGCAGCTTCACGTACTTGCTGTACGCGCGGACGCTTTCCTCGACCTGGGCGGCGAGTTCGCGCGTCGGCGTGAGGATCAGTGCGCGCACCGCGCGCTTCGCGCCACGGTGCTCGGCATAGAACGTGTGCAGGCGTTGCAGGATCGGCAGCGTGAAGCCGGCGGTCTTGCCGGTGCCGGTCTGTGCGCCGGCGAGCAGGTCGCCGCCGCCGAGGACGGCCGGGATCGCCTGCTGCTGGATCGGGGTCGGCGACGTGTAGCCGAGCTCGTTGACCGCCTTGACCAGCGGTTCGGCCAGGCCGAGAGATTCGAAAGACATAGATACCACTCTTGAGTTTTATGATCGGCGATGCGTCGCGCGGCCCGCGCGGCAAACCCGCATCGCAAAACAGCCAAAAAGCAAAAGGGCGCGGCCGCGGTTTCCCGCAGCCGCGCCCCGTGTGTGTGAGCCGCTTCTTAGTCGAGCGGCGCGGAACGCAGATCGCTCACCTGTTGCGGCGAGATCGGCGTACCGTTGTTACCCCAAGACATCCGAATATACGTGACGACCGCCGCTACCTCCTGGTTCGACAGCGACTGTGCGAACGGCGGCATCCCATACGGACGCGGATTCTTGAACGTGCTCGGCGGGTAGCCGCCATTCAGCACCATGCGGATCGGGTTGACGGCCGATTCCATCATGATCGAGTGGTTGCCCGCGAGCGGCGGATAGGCCGGCGGCTTGCCGGCGCCGGTTTCGGCGTGGCAGGTCGCGCAGTTGTCCGCGTAGATCTTCTTGCCCTGGTCGAACAGCGCGTTGCCGAACTGCTTCGACGGCTCGTACTGCATGTTCTTCGGCGCTTCAGCCTTCTGCGGGATCGACTTCAGGTACGTCGACATCGCGCGCGTATCTTCGTCGCTCATGTACTGCAGGCTGTTGTGGACCACGTCCGCCATCGGGCCGAACACTGCGCCCTTGTGCGACACGCCGGCTTGCAGCAGGTCGGACAGCTCCTGCACGTGCCAGTCGCCGAGGCCGAGTTCCTTGTCGTTCGTCAGCGACGGCGCATACCAGTTCTGCAGCGGGATCAGGCCGCCGGCGAACGCCGACGAGCTCACCGGGCCGCCCATCATGTTGATCGACGTGTGGCACATCGAGCAGTGGCCGAGGCCTTCGACGAGATACGCGCCGCGGTTCCATTCGACCGACTTCGTCGGATCCGGCTTGTACTCGCCTTCCTTGAAGAACAGCGTGCGCCAGCCGATCAGCAGGTTGCGGTTGTTGAACGGGAACTTCAGTTCGTGCGGACGGCTCGGCACCGACACCGGCGCCACCGAGCGCAGGTACGCGTAGATCGCGTCCGAATCGGCGCGCGTGACCTTCGTGTAGCTCGCGAACGGGAAGCCCGGGTAGAGCAGGCTGCCGTCCTTCGAGCGACCCGTGTGCATCGCACGGTAGAAGTCGTCCGACGTCCACTTGCCGATACCGTTCTGGTCGTCCGGCGTGATGTTCGGCGTGTACATCGTGCCGAACGGCGTCGCCATCGGCAGGCCGCCCGCGAACGACTTGCCGCCGCGCACGGTGTGGCACGCGATACAGTCGCCGACGCGCGCGAGGTATTCGCCCTTCTTGATCAGCGCGGCCTGATCGGCCGGCGTGGCCGCGACGGCGGCAGCGCCGTGCAGCGTGTCGTTGCCCGGCCACAGGACCGGTACGAGGGCGGCGGCCGCGACGATCGCGACGGCCGAGAGTGCAAACAGGGACTTGCGTTTCATTGTGTCTGTCTCCCTTGCCTTATTGCGGTTCGCTGCCGCAGGCGAGCGGAGTCTTCATCGAACGCGCCGGGGCCGGCACGGGGTTGGCGGGCGCCGGTTGCGCGGCGAGCCATGCGGTCACGGCCGTCACGTCTTCGTCGGAAAGCTTCGCGGCGATGTCGTGCATGCAATCGGGCGCCTTCGCGTGGCGGTTGCCCGAGCGCCATGCGCCGAGCTGCGCGCTCAGGTAATCGGCGTGCAGGCCGACGAGGCCCGGAATCGCCGGCTGCATGCCGGTCAGCCCCGCGCCGTGGCAGGCCACGCAGGCCGGCAGCTTGCGGGACGGGTCGCCCTGCGTGACGAGCTGCTTGCCGCGTGCGAGCGTCGTGGCCGGCAGCGTCGGCTTCGCCGGCGTCGGGTACGGCGGACGTTCGGCCGAGAAGTGCTCGGCGATTTCGCGCAGGTAGTCGTCGTTCAGGTACGTGAGCAGGTAATTCATCGGCGGGTACTTGCGCCGGCCGTCACGGAAGTTGACGAGCTGGTTGTACAGGTACTCGGCCGGCTTGCCGGCAAGACGCGGGAAATAGTCGTTGTCCGTGCCCTGGCCGTGAACGCCGTGGCATGCGGTACAGCCGCGCACGCGCTCGGCCATGGTATCGGGTGCCTTGAGCGGCGCCTGCTGGGCGTGCGCTTGCTCCGTGGGCTTGGTCTGCGCTTGGGCAGCGCTCATAAGGCCCGCGCCGCCGATCATCAGAACGGCGAACAGCGGACGGAAGAGGCGTCTTGAAGACACACGAGACTCCATGTTTATTCGTCGGGGACCTTGTCCGGGCTACGATCGGCTCGGCGCATGGACGGCAGGACAGCCGGGCTGCTGCGACGCGGCATTCTATCATCGATGGGTAATGACGGCTATTTGACGAAAGGACATCGGTTCCTGTCTGTTTGCGACTTGCGACAATTTGACGCGCATTGCGCAACGCTCGAGTGAACCGGCGTGCGCTTTCGCCCTCGAAGACCGTACACTCGCGGGTCGCGCGGCGCCGCCTCCGCCGCAGGTCCAGTCATTTCTCCCGTTTCCGGATTCATCGATGACGTTTCTTACCGTGCCGTTGCCTGCCTCACGCTGTCCGTCCCGTTGCCGCCGCACTGCCGGCCTGCCGCTTGCGGGAGGGAATGCGCGATGAAGTTCGACAGCTTGTGGATCGGTCAGGTCGCGCTCGCGGCGCTGATGGATGCGGCGTTCGCGATGGCGGTCGGCTCGGCGCTGCTCAAGGCGTGGCTCGGCAAGGACGGCGCGCGGCCGGTCGTCGCGCCGTCGCATCCCGCATGGCTGCGTGCGCAACATTCGCTGGTCGCGGCGGCGCTGGCGCTGGTGCTCGCCGATCTCGGCTGGCTCGTCTACGAGGCCGCGACGATGAGCGGTGCGGGGCTCGGCGGCGCGTTCGCCGCGATGCCCGTCATGCTGATGCAGACGCATACGGGATTCGCGTGGAGCGTCGCGTTCGCCGGCGCGGTGGTGCTCGCGTTCGTGGCGCTCGCGAAGCCGGACGGTCCGCTCGCGCATGCGGTGCTGTGGCTCGCGGTGATCGTGGTCGCGGCCGGCAAGGCGTCGCTCGGCCATGCGGCCGATAGCGGCGTGCTGTCCGCGGCGGTCGGCGTGCAGACGCTGCACCTGCTGGCCACTGCCGTCTGGGGCGGCCTCGTGCTCGCGGGTGGGCTCGCGGTGCTGCCGGCGCTGGGTACGTCGGTCGCGCGCGGCGCGCTGATCCGCATCGGCCAGCGCCTGTCGCGTACGTCGATCGCCGCGGTCGTCTTCGTGCTCGGCACCGGCGTGCTCAACGCGATCCGCGGGCTCGGCGGCTCGCTCGCGCCGCTCGACGGCAGCACGTGGGGGCGCGTGTTGCTGCTGAAGCTGCTGCTCGTCGCGCTCGCGCTCGTGCTCGGCGGGCTCAACCGCTTCTCGGCGCTGCCGCGCCTGCGCCGCACCGCGTCGACCGAGGACGCGCACACGTTTCGCAACATCCTGCATCTCGAAGGGATGACGATGATCGGCGTGTTCGTCGCGGCCGCCGTGCTGTCGTTCAGCGTGCCGGGGTTCGCGGCGCTCGGCTGACGGCAGGTTCCGCGCGGCGCAATGCAAGCGCGCAATGCAGGGACGCGAAGGGCGTGCGCCACGCATGGCATGCTCGCCGCGCATGCAAAAACGGCCGCCTGTCAGTTCATCGGGCGGCCGTACTCGAGTCGATGCGGATCGCGCCGGCCGCGGCCGCGCGCGTTGCGCATCGCACTCACCACTCGGCGACGCTGCCGTCCGCGTGGCGCCACACAGGGTTGCGCCAGCGATGGCCCGTCTTCGCCATCTCGCGCACCTTCTCCTCGTTCACGTCGATGCCGAGCCCCGGGCCCTGCGGGATCGCGACGAAGCCGTCTTCGTAGCGGAACACCTCGGGGTTGCGCAGGTAGTCGAGCAGGTCGTTGCCCTGGTTGTAATGGATGCCGAGGCTCTGTTCCTGGATGAATGCGTTGTAGCTGACCGCGTCGAGCTGCAGGCACGCGGCGAGCGCGATGGGTCCGAGCGGGCAGTGCAATGCGAGCGCGACGTCGTAGCTTTCCGCGAGCGTCGCGATCTTGCGGCACTCGGTGATGCCGCCCGCGTGCGACGCGTCCGGCTGAATGATGTCGACGTAGCCGCCCGCGAGGACGTGCTTGAAGTCCCAGCGCGAGTACAGCCGTTCGCCGAGCGCGATCGGCGTGTTGGTCTGGTTGACGATGTCGCGCAGCGCCTCGGCGTTCTCCGACAGCACCGGCTCCTCGATGAACATCAGCTTGTACGGATCGAGTTCCTTCGCCAGCACCTTCGCCATCGGCTTGTGCACGCGGCCGTGGAAGTCGACGCCGATCCCCACGTGCGGGCCGACCGCGTCGCGCACCGCCGCGACGTTGGCGATCACCTGCTCGACCTTGTCGTAGGTGTCGACGATCTGCAGCTCTTCGGAGCCGTTCATCTTCACGGCCTTGAAGCCGCGCTCGACGACCGCGCGCGCATTGTTCGCGACGTCGCTCGGCCGGTCGCCGCCGATCCACGAATACACCTTGATGCGATCGCGCACCTGGCCGCCCAGCAGCGCGTGCACGGGCACGCCGTGATGCTTGCCCTTGATGTCCCACAGCGCCTGGTCGACGCCCGCGATCGCGCTCATCATGATCGGGCCGCCGCGGTAGAAGCCCGCGCGGTACATCACCTGCCAGTGATCCTCGATCAGGAGCGGGTCGCGGCCGACGAGGTAGTCGGCCAGTTCCTGCACGGCGGCCTCGACCGTGTGCGCGCGACCTTCGACGACCGGCTCGCCCCAGCCGATGATGCCCTCGTCGGTTTCGATCTTGAGGAACAGCCAACGGGGCGGGACGACGAACGTTTCGAGGCGGGTGATTTTCATGACGCGAGTCTCCATGATTGACCGGCGCGGCCGTGCCGACGCGGCACACGATCCGTGCTTTCGCGATTATCCTAGCGTAGTCGAATAAAAAATAGTATTAATAGCATTAATGTGCAGATAGTGGGCACCGCACCCGACGGAGAACGATCATTCAACGCGACCTGCATGGACAGACGGCCTTCCGGCTCGCGACGGCGATCCTGCGCGGCGACTATCCGCCCGAATCGCTGTTGCCGAGGGAACCCGACCTGATGGAGATGTACGGCGTGAGCCGCACGGTGATGCGCGAGGCGTTGCGCACGCTGACGTCGAAGGGGCTGGTCGAATCGCGGCCGAAAGTCGGCACGCGCGTACGTCCGCGCCGTGCGTGGAACCTGCTCGATGCCGATCTGCTCGACTGGTATGCGCGCGTCGCGCCGCCCCTCGCGTTCGCGCTCAAGCTGCAGGAGATGCGCGAGATGATCGAGCCGTACGCGGCCGCGCTGGCCGCGCGCACCCATACGCCCGACGCGTTCGACGCGATCGAGGGCGCGGCGCGCGCGATGGCGGCCGCGCGCAACGTCGACGAATGGGTGCGCGCCGACCTGCGCTTTCACCTGAGCGTGCTGGAGGCCGGCGGCAACGAGCTGCTGGTGCCGCTCGGCGCGCTGATCGATCGTACGCTCGAGGCGCAACTGCAGCTGAACGCGCGTCGGGCGGACGTGTACAACGCGTCGCTTGCCGAGCACACGGCCGTCAGCGACGCGATCCGCGTGCGCGACGAGGACGGCGCGCGCCGCGCGATGGCGACGCTGCTCGCGGTGACGCGCGCGCGAATCGAGATGTCGTGACGGGAGCAGGGCGGCCGGTGCCGCGCCGTCAGGCGGCGTTCGCGCAGCCGCCCGGCTTGTGGATGCGCTCCGTCGACGCCGGGTACTTCGCGAGCAGGCTCGCCGGCCGCCGCGGGCGAGCGACCAGGTCGCCGCCGCAGTTCGGGCAGCGGCCCTTCAGCACGTCGTCCGCGCAGGTCGCGCAAAACGTGCACTCGAATGTACAGATGCGCGCGTCCGCCGAATCGGGCGGCAGGTCCTTGTCGCAGCATTCGCAACCGGGGCGCAGTTCGAGCATGATGGTCTCCTGGGTCGGTGAGGGATGGGCGCCGCCCGGACATTGCGTGCGGCGCGTGCGAGCGCTACTGTACGCGTTTGGATCGGCCCGGCCAACGGTGTCCCGCCCGGGCGCCGGCGACGCGCACGGGCCGCACCGGGAGACGACCATGCTTTATCGCGGAAGCTGTCACTGCGGCGACGTGACGTTCGAGGCGGAAGGCGACCTGCAGGGCGTGATGGCGTGCAACTGCTCGATCTGCCACCGCAAGGGTGCGCTGATGTGGTTCGTGCCGCGCGACCACATGAAGCTGCTGACGCCCGACGAGAATCTGGCGACCTACCTGTTCAACAAGCACGTGATCCGGCATCGCTTCTGCAAGCGCTGCGGGATTCACGCGTTCGGCGAAGGCGTCCACCCGGACGGCACCGCGATGGCCGCGATCAACGTGCGCTGCCTCGAGGGCGTCGACCTCGACGCGCTGCCCGTCACGCACTACGACGGCCGCTCGCGCTGAGCGGCGCGCCGGCGCGGGCGCCTGCGCGCCGCGATCGGATCAGGACGGTTGCACGGCGGCCGCGTTCGGCGCAGGCGTTTCCGCCTGCGGTGCGGGCCCCGCGGTGCGCGTGCCGGCGTCGGCCGGGCGTTCGATCAGCGGCGCGAGCGCGGGCGCCATCGACTTCAGCAACTGCACGGCCATCGCGCTCGTGAAGTCGTAGCGTGCCGCATACGGCTCGTGCGCGGTCGCCGTCAGCACGCCGAAGAACCGGTCGCCGAGTGCGAACACGAAGGTGCCGCTGCGGTTGACCTTGCGCGACTCGATCAGCCGCGCGCCGCGCGCATAGACGTTGAATCGCTGATCGCCCGTCCCCGTCTTGCCATATACGTCGAGCGTCTTGCCGTCCGGCAGCGTGAGCCCGCCCGCGAGGCGGCGCGCGGTGCCGTGGAGCACGACGTCGCGCAGCAGCGTGTGCGTCACGTTGACGATCTCCGGCGACAGCATCGGCTGCGGCTGCGCGGCCGCGCGCACGAAGCGGGTTTCGTACGGCGTGCCCTTCGCGAAATCGAGCCGCGTGATCGTCTCGGTCGGCGCCTTCTGGCCGCCGTTCGCGACCAGGCCGATCAATTTCGCGAGCGCGTCGGGCTGGTCGCCCGATGCGCCGATCGCGGCCGCGTAGGACGGCGTCACTTCCGCGAACGGGTAGCCGAGCGCGCGCCACGACTTCGTGATCTCCGCATACGCGCGCAGCTCGACCATGCGGCGGATGCGCCGGTCCTGCGTCGCGTGGTAGCGGGTCTTGTACAACCATGAATACGTGTAGAAACGCACCTCGCGGCTGTCGCGCTGAACGTCGGCGAGCGCTGCGCCCGGGTGCGCGCGCAGGTAGTTGAGCGTCCACAGCGCGAGCGGATGGACGCTCGCGATATAGCCGCGGTCGTTGAGGTTGAAGCGGTCGATCGCGTACTTCGCATAGAGCGCGGCGAGATCGTCGTCGGACAGCGTCGCGGCCGGCGTGCCCTTCAGTTGCGCGCGCATCTGCGCATCGAACCATGCGAGCGATTCGTTCGGCGCGACGCTGCGTAGCACCGTCGCGATCTTCGGCGGCGACTTGCGTACGTCGCGCAGCATCAGCGCGAGCGCGTCGTCGGGCGCCTTGCCCGCATAGCGCGTGTAGTACCGCTTCACGTAGACCTGGCTTTCGCCGTCGACGAATTGCTGAAGGTAATGCTGGCGCTGCGCCGGATCGCCGAGCCACGACGACGACGGCCCGGCCGCTTGCAGCGTCTCGTAGTGGACGATGTCGCGCATCAGCCGCACGAACACGAGGTTGACCGAGTGCTCGAACGCCGCGTGCAGCGTCATGATGCGGCCGTTGTCCGACTTCTCGAAGTTGGAGAACACCTGCGCGCCGCCGCCCGTGTAGAACACGTCGGGGCTCGCCGAATACTTGCGTTCGACGGCCGCATCGAGCATCGCCTGCAGCGAGCGGTCGCGCGTATGCGACAGGTAGTCGAGTGCCCAGCGCGACAGCCCGTCGATCGGATCGGGCTTCACGCGCGCCAGCGCCGCGTTCGACAGGTTCGCATAGCGCGCATGCAGATCGGAGACGATCTGCAGGTACGTGATCAGCGTGCGCAGCTTCGCGGTCGAGCCGAGGTTGATGCGGCCGCCGCGATTCACGTCGAACGGCTGGTTCACGCTGTCGGTCTGCACGCGCAGCAGGTTCGCGCCGTTGCGGTGTTCGTACAGCGTGAAGCTGTACGTGAGGTGCGACGGGTCGTCCTTCGGCGCGAGCATCTCGAAACCGTACAGGCCGGCGGCCTGCGCGCCGTCGCGCGTCGACGCCTGCGCGAGCCGCTGGGCGACCGCCTGCTGCACGCCGTTGTCGAGGGTGCTGGTAGCCTGCAGATCGAGCTGGTCGAGCTGGTACAGGTCGCCGATGCCGAGCGCCGACAGCAGCGACGCGCGCGCGGAGGTTACGGCCTTGCGCGACACGAACGACTGCACGCGCGCGGCGGCCGGCGGCGCGCTGCGTTCGATCTGCGCGGCGAGCGCGGCATCGCGCAGCGCGGGCGAGATCACGCCGCCGTTCGACAGCAGCCGCAGGTAGCTGTCGGTCAGCTTCTGCAGCGCCGGATAGCCGCGGTTGAGGAAGTACGACGGCGCGCGCTGCGCGATCAGCAGCGACAACACCTCGCGGAACGTCTTGCCCTGCTGGTCGACGTTGTCGCCGGTCGTCGGCGCGGACAGCACGCGGTTGACGTCGTTGAAGTCGCGGCCGTACCACGCGGCGAGACCGTCGCCGATGCCGGTGATTTCGCCCACGTGCGGCCGCGCGGCGAGCGGCACCGAGTTCAGGTAGCGCACGACGATCGTGCGGCGCGCGAGCATCGTTTGCGGGCCGTTCAGGTAGGCGCGCACCGACGCGGAGGCGATCTGCCGCAGCTTCTCGGGCGGCGTCGCGGTGCGGCCCTCGGGCGAATGGCGGAACTTCTCGATCTGCGTCGCGAGCGTGCTGCCGCCCGGGCGCGACTGATGGCGGTTGACGACGTGCAGCGCCTGGTCGGCGAGCGCGCGGCTGAAGCGCCCCCAGTCGATCGCCGGGTTGCGGTTCGGTTCGTTCGCGTCGAGCAGGTAGCGATCCTCGATGAATAGCAGCGAATCGGTGATCACGCGCGGCACGGTGTCGAAGTCGGCATAGACGCGCTGCGGAAACACGGTCGCGAACAGCGGCGAGCCGGTCGAATCGAACAGCATCAGGCCCGTCTGGTCTTTCTCTTCGTAAGGGAGAAACAGCCCGCGCTGGCCAAGCGACAGCATCCGTTGCGAATCGCGCGCCTGCTCGCTGACGACGAAGCCGCGCGCGAGCAGCCGCTGCTGGAACGCGGGAATCATCGCGTAGCCGAAGCGCTGGTCGTACGGGCCGTTCGCGGGGAAGCGGATGTGATCGCTCGGCCCCGCTTCGACCGTGTAGCCGACGTCGCGGGTGAGCTCGGACAGGTAGTGCGCCTGCAGCCGGGATGTTTCGATCTCGGTCTGCACAAGCCGCGCGACGATCGCCACCGCGATCAGCAGTGCGGCGAGCAAGGACCACTTGACCCACGTCCAGACCGATGCGAGACCGGTCACGCGCGGCAGGATACGATTCAGCGGCCGATTCATGGCGGCGTCTCCCTGAGGGCGCGGTTATCCGGCCGCACCCTATTGAGGATTAGTGTAGTCCTCCGCGGCGGGCTGCCAAGGCCGGTTGACTACCGAGATGCGCCGGCGCAACAGGCGTGCCCATACCGGCCGAGCGACCGGCCAACGGCCGCAGGAGCCCCAGCCGGCGCGCCGCCCGGGCCATGCGACGGTCGAACGGGCAGCGGTGAATCGGCGTGAAAAATGGTGCGCGATTCCACGGTTCATTCAACTGACGAAATGGTCGATCAGGTGATCGACGAAAAGCCGGGCCTTGCGCGGAAAGTGCCGCCGGCTCGGATACGCGACATTCATTTCGAGCGCCTCGAGCCGATAGCCGGGCAGCAGCGCCAGCAGCCGGCCGTCGTCGAGATCCGACTCGACGAGGAAGTCGGGCAGGACCGCGACGCCCATGCCGGACAACGCCCAGTTCCGGATCAGCCCGACGTTGTTCGACGACGCGGACTTGTTCGGACGCACGGTGATGCGCGTCTGGTCGTGATCGAACGACAGGTATTCGCCCATGAAATCGGCATGGAATGCCAGGCATGCGTGCGACGCGAGATCATGCGGATGCATGGGCGCGCCATGCCGGTCGACATATTGCGGCGCGGCGCAGACGATCTGCTTGAGCCGCGTGAGCGGGCGCTTCACCAGTGTGTTGTTGCTGATGTGCTGGGACAGCAGCAGGCCGACGTCGAAGCCCTCCGACACGAGGTCGACGTGACGATCCACGATCGTGACTTCCGGCACGATGGCCGGGTGGCGCATCTTGAACGCGTCGATGGCCGGCGCGAGCACGTGCATGCCGAACATGACCGGCGCGGCGATTTTCAGCGATCCGATCGGTTCGTGATGCATCGATGCGATCGTTTCCTCGACCCGGTCGATTTCGTCGATCACGTGACGTATCTGCGCCAGATAGAGATGGCCCGCGTCGGTCAGCGACAGGCTGCGGGTGGTGCGATTCAGCAGGCGGGCGCCGAGCCGATCCTCGATGCTCATGACGAGGCGGGTGGCCGACGAATTGGATATGTTCAGTTCCGTGGCCGCGCGCACGAAACTACGAAGTTCGGCGACCTTGACGAAGAGTCGCATCGGTAGGAGTTCGTCCATTTTTTTATCGATATATAGAAAGTGTTGATTGAATTCTATCTATCGGTTTACTGAATTTTAATGGGCTTTTTTTACGAATGATTATTATGGAATTGCGTATTTATCGGGTGTGAGAACGGCCGGAGAATGATGGGTTCCGAGGTGGGTAGGTCGTTGAATCAATGATTTGATTCGGTTTGCTATTAAACCTTTTTGGTGGGATTGTATTTAGTAATTGTACGAAAATATAGGTTAATTTTTTATTAAAGCATCCGCTATTCTCGATGCAATGTGATGCCGAGCCGGATGTGTCCTGTCGTCACGGCAGCTTCGCGCGATTGCGTCGACGCATGGCTTCGACGAAGCAGTGGATCGGGTAGCCGCAGGCAACCGGGCAGCGCATCGCGGCTCGTGAGCACACCGGGGCGCCGGATAGCCGCGCGCGACGCATACTTCTTGCAGCCGCCGGTTGGTGCCGCGGGAGGCGCGTGTCGCGGCGACGAGCGATGATATGCTCGCGGAACGCCCGCGATCGACGGGCAGTTTGCCCGCGCGCGACTGCGTTGCGCGGCGTTTCCGAGGGAAGAACCGACATCATGAGCCGCAAATTCATTCTGAAGGGCGACACGACCGATCACGGCGGCGTCGTGCTCGAAGGGATCGCCAATTCGTCGTTCGACGGGCGCGAACTCGCATACCTCGGCGCATCCGTGTTCTGTGCGGCGTGCAAGTCGCCGGGCGTGATCGTGTCGGACGGCGGCGAGCGCACGATGACCGTGATGGGTAAGGTCGTTGCCCTCGAACACGACTTGTGCCAGTGCCAGTGCACGCCGCAGCCGAAACTGATCGCGTCGCAGGCCACCGGGACCATCTCGGCGTAAAACGCGCCGCGCGGATGCAGCCACGCGGAGGCAGCCGCGCGGACGCAGTTGCCCTCCGGGCGGCATCGATGCACGGGCGCTTGCCGTCAGGCGCTGCCTTCGGTCTCGATCACGAGGATGCGCGCGGCGCCGAGCGGATGCGCGACGTGCTCGGTGCCGACCGTCGCGTGGAAGACGTCGCCCGTTTCGAGCACCGTCGCGTGCTCGACGCCTGCGTCGCGGTAGCGCATCTCGACGCGGCCATCGAGCACCGCGAACACCTCCTCGCCGTCGTTCACATGCCAGCGATACGGCTGGTCGGTCCAGTGCAGCCGGACCGTGATGCCGTTCAGGTTCGCGATGTCGAGGGCGCCCCACGCGCGGTCCGCCGTGAATGCGGCGCTCCGGATGATGTTCATCGATGTGTTCCCCGGCACGCGTGCGCGCCGCTTTCCAGTGATTTTCCCGACATCCGCATTCAGCGCGACGTGGCGCGCAGCGCCTGCTCGACGATCTGCTTACGCTTCGCGAAGCCGGCCGCCGAACGCTCGGTGACGCGCTCCACGACCGCGGCCGGCGCGGTGTCGGGCGAGCCGGCGTCGAACGGCGGCGCGGGCGCGTATTCGAGCTGCAGCTGGATCGCCTGCGCTTCCTCGTCGCCGACCAGCTCCGCGGCGATCGTCAGCGCGAAATCGATGCCGGCCGTCACGCCGCCGCCCGTGACCAGGTTGCCGTCGCGCACGACACGCTCGCGCACGGGTATCGCACCGAGCGGTTCGAGCAGCGCGTGGTATCTCCAGTGCGTCGTCGCGCGCCGCCCGCGCAGCAGGCCGGCCACGCCGAGCAGTAGCGAGCCCGTGCAGACCGACGTCACGTAGCGCGCGGTGGCCGCGCGCCGTTGCACGAACGCGATCGTTTCGGCATCGAGCAGCAGCTCGTTGATGCCGATCCCGCCCGGGATGCAGATCACGTCGAGCGGCGGGCAGTCGTCGAACGTACAGGTCGGCGCGAGTGCGAGGCCGCTGCTCGACGCGACCGCGTCGCGCGACTTCCACACCAGATGGACGGCCGCATCCGGCAGCGACGCGAGCACGTCGTGCGGGCCGGTGAGGTCGAGTTGCTGGACGCCCGGAAAGACGAGAAGGCCGATATGCAGGGTCATGCGAAGGCTCCGAGAGGGAAGGGAACGCGCGCCGTTCGGCACGGGATGGACAGATCGATTCTAGGCGCGTAGTGTTTGGCGAAATCGCCATATCCCCCACGTTTTCAGCCAATGGACATGCCTGCCGCCGCCCCGCGTTCGATCCTGGTCCTCGCGTTTCCCCGTGCGCAATTGCTCGATGTGACGGGGCCGCTGCAGGTGTTCGCGTCCGTCAACGAGCTCGCGCTGGAGCGCGGGCAGCCGGCGCCGTATGCGCCGCGCGTCGTGGCCGTCGAAGCGGGGCCCGTCGAGACGTCGTCGGGCCTCGTCGTGATGGCCGAGTCGCTCAGCGCGGCCGCGCGCCGTCCGGATACGCTGATCGTCGCCGGCGGCAAGGGCGTGCATGCGGCATCGAAGGATGCGCGGGTGGTGCGCTGGGTGCGGCAGCAGGCCGGGCGCGCGCGGCGCGTGGCGTCCGTCTGCACCGGCGCGTTTCTGCTCGCGGAAGCCGGCCTGCTCGACGGCCGGCGCGCGGTCACGCATTGGGCGCGCTGCGACGAATTCGCGGCGCGCTACCCGAACGTGCGCGTCGAGCCGGACCCGATCTTCATCCGCGAAGGCGCGCTGTGGACGTCGGCCGGCGTGACGGCCGGCATCGATCTCGCGCTCGCGCTGGTCGAGGAGGATCTCGGGCGGGCGACCGCGCTCGACGTCGCGCGAGAACTCGTCGTGTTCCTGAAGCGTCCGGGCGGGCAGGCGCAGTTCAGCACGATGCTGTCGATGCAGCGCACCGCCGACCGGTTCGGCGAGCTGCACGCATGGATGGCCGAGCACCTGACGGCCGACTTGTCAGTGCCCGCGCTCGCCGAGCGCGTGAGCATGAGCGAGCGCAGCTTCGTGCGCCACTATCGCGCGGAAACCGGCCGCACGCCCGCGCGCGCGGTCGAGCAGATCCGTGTCGAGGCCGCGCAACGCCTGCTCGGCGAAACGGCGTGGCCCGTCAAGCGGATTGCCGGGCGTTGCGGTTTCGGTTCCGAGGAGACGCTGCGGCGCAGCTTCGTGCGCGTGCTCGGCGTGTCGCCGCAGGGGTATCGCGAGCGGTTCGTGCGCTAACGTTGGACGGATGAGCGGGGCCGGCGCGACGCCGCCCGGAACTGATTGGAAACGGGTCGATTTCCAGTCCGAAGCATTGGAACTATTCAGGATATGAGAACAATGGACGGGGGCTTGTGCCGCGCCCGTCGCGCGCTCTATTCTGTTCCGTTGGCGATTCGAAGGGGGAAGCAGCATGGACCGCATTCAGGCAATGGAAGTTTTTACCCGCGTGGTCGACGCGAACAGCTTCACGCGGGCGGCCGACACGCTTGCGATGCCGCGCGCGTCGGTGACGACCATCATCCAGAATCTCGAGGCGCTGCTCGGCGTGCGCCTGATGCACCGGACGACGCGCCGGCTGTCGCTGACGCAGGAGGGCGCTGCGTACTACGAGCATTGCATGAAGATCATCGCGGAGATCGCCGAGGCCGACGCGAGTTTCCAGGCCGGCAACCGCAAGCCGAGCGGCATGCTGCGCGTTCACATGCCGAGTTCGCTCGGGCGGCGCATCGTGCTGCCGTCGCTGTCGGTCTTCCGGCAGCGCTATCCGGACATCACGCTCGAGCTGGGGCTGTCCGACCGCTACGTCGATCCGGTCGAGGAAGGCATCGACTGCATGATCCGGGTCGGGCCGCTCGAGGATTCGTCGATGGTCGCGCGGCGCATCGGGATGCTGAAGCGCGTGACGTGCGCGTCGCCCGATTACCTCGCCCGCCACGGCGAGCCGAACGAGATTGCCGATCTCGTCGATCATCATGCGGTGAATTTTCGTTCGAGCCATGGCGCGCGGGCGATTCCGTGGGTGTTCATGATCGACGGCAAGCCATTCGAGGTGCGGATGAACGCCAGCGTCACGGTCAACGATTCGGATGCGTACGTGACGTGCGGGCTCGAAGGCTTCGGGATGATCCAGCCGACGCTGTTCATGGTGCTGCCGAACCTGCTCGACGGCTCGCTGGTCGAGGTGCTGCCGGACTGCAATCCGAAGCCGAAACCGATCTCGATCGTCTATCCGCACAACCGGCATCTGTCGCAGAAGGTGCGCGTGTTCGCCGACTGGATCGCGGAGCTGTTCGAGTCGACGCCGGCGCTGGAGGGTGGGGAAAACTGGCGGGGGAAGGTGGAGGTGCAGGCGGCGCTCCAGAGAGGGGCGGTGGCCGTGTGACGCTGCGCATCGGCGCGCAGCGCTTGGCGCCGTTTCGGTTGCTCCGTCAAATGCCGCCGCTGCACGATCCGTGCCGTGGGCGGCCGAGTGGCTGATGGGCCGGGCTGGATCATCATCGATGCGTGAGCGAGTGGGGTGTTGATGCAGACGGGGATGTTGCGACAGGAAGTCACTGACGCGTGACGCAATGAAAAAAGCCGCTGTTCCTTTCGAAACAGCGGCTTTTCGCATTTGGTGGCGAATCAGGGATTCGAACCCCGGACCTGCGGATTATGATTCCGTCGCTCTAACCGACTGAGCTAATTCGCCGAAGACTTGAATTATGTCGATCGGCCGTCCGGCTGTCAATACCTTTTTCCATCTTTCCCGAAAAAAGTTGCCGCCGCCCCGTGCCGACCTCCATCACGGCCGGGAGCCGGCCACCGGAAGGCGTATCTCCGCCGGCCGTCCCCCGCTCCACGCACACCATCAATCCTGCGCGTAGATGTCCGAGTCCTTCGTCTCCTTGACGAACAGCAGGCCGATCACGAAGGTGGCCAGCGCGATCACGATCGGGTACCAGAGCCCCGAATAGATGTTGCCCTTCGCCGCGACGATCGCGAACGCGGTCGCCGGCAGGAAGCCGCCGAACCAGCCGTTGCCGATGTGATAGGGCAGCGACATCGACGTGTAGCGGATCCGCGTCGGGAACATCTCGACCAGCATCGCGGCGATCGGGCCGTAGACCATCGTCACGTAGATCACGAGGATCGTCAGGATCACGATCGTCATCGGCCAGTTGAGTTGCGCCGGGTCGGCCTTCGCCGGGTAGCCGGCCCCCTTCAGCGTCGACGCGAGCGTCTTGTCGAACGCGGCGCCCTGCGCCTTCGCGTCGGCCGCCTTGCCGTCGTAGGTCTGGATCACCGTGTCGCCGACCTTGATTTCAGCCGGCGTACCGGCCGGCGCCGCGACGTTCTCGTAGTTCAGGCCGGCCTTCGCGAGCGCGCCCTTCGCGATGTCGCACGAGCTGGTGAACTTCGACGTACCGACCGGGTTGAACTGGAACGAACAGGTGGCCGGATCGGCGACGACCGTGATCGGCGCCTTCTGCGTCGCGAGTTCGAGCTGCGGATTCGCGTAGTGCGTGAGCGCCTTGAACAGCGGGAAGTAGGTCAGCGCCGCGATCAGGCAGCCGGCGAGGATGATCGGCTTGCGGCCGATCTTGTCCGACAGCGAACCGAAGAACAGGAAGAACGGCGTGCCGATCAGGAGCGCGATCGCGATCAGGATGTTCGCGCTGGCGCCGTCGACCTTCAGCGTCTGCGTGAGGAAGAACAGCGCGTAGAACTGGCCCGTGTACCACACGACGGCCTGGCCGGCCGTCAGGCCGATGAGCGCGAGGATCACGATCTTCAGGTTCTTCCACTGGCCGAATGCTTCGGTCAGCGGCGCCTTCGACGTCTTGCCCTCCGCCTTGATGCGCAGGAACACCGGCGATTCGTTCAGCTGCAGCCGGATCCACACCGACACCGCGAGCAGCAGGATCGACGCGACGAACGGCACGCGCCAGCCCCAGCTGCCGAACGCTTCCTCGCCGATGAACGTGCGCACGCCGAGGATCACGAGCAGCGACAGGAACAGGCCGAGCGTGGCCGTCGTCTGGATCCACGCGGTGTAGAAGCCGCGCCGGTTGGCCGGCGCATGCTCGGCGACGTAGGTCGCCGCGCCGCCGTACTCGCCGCCGAGCGCGAGGCCCTGCAGCAGCCGCATCGCGATGAAGATCACGGGGGCGGCGATGCCGATCGATGCGTAACCGGGCAGGAAGCCGACCACGAACGTCGAGACGCCCATGATCACGATCGTCACGAGGAACGTGTGCTTGCGGCCGACGAGGTCGCCGAGCCGGCCGAACACGATCGCGCCGAACGGCCGCACCGCGAAGCCGGCGGCGAAGCCGAGCAGCGTGAAGATGAACGCGGCGGTCGGATTGACGCCGGAGAAGAAGCTCTTGCTGATGTAGGCCGCGAGTGACCCGGCCAGGTAAAAGTCGTACCACTCGAACACGGTGCCGAGCGACGACGCGAAGATCACCTTCTTCTCTTCGCCCGTCATCGGCGAGTGCGAAATTTGCCCGCCTAACGTTGCCATGAATCGTCTCCAAGTCCCTTGATATAGATGTGCGGCCGCCTTGGGAGGGGCGGGCCTGTCGACGATTATTGGCACGGAAACTTACGGCGCACTGACTCGCGCGTACAAAACGACTGCGCGTTAACCCGTGTCGAATCGGTCGCTTCGCGAGCCGATCGTGGCACGAACGTCCGGTAAATCGCCGGTTTCGACGTATTCGCGCCGAGCCGCGGCGATGCGCGTCAGGGTTAATCCGGGGCGGTGTCGGTGAGCGGCAGGCTGATGCGCACGAGCGTGCCGGCGAGGCGCGGCGCGTGCTGGTAGACGTGATCGTCGAGCGTCAGCGTGCCGCCGTGCTGCGCGGCGATCTCGCGCACGATCGCGAGCCCGAGGCCGCTGCCGTCGCCTTCGCGGCCGAGGATCCGGTAGAAGCGCTCGACGACACGCTCGCGCTCGCCGGCCGGGATGCCCGGGCCCGTATCCTCGACTTCGAGATGCACGAGCCGCGCCGCGGGCTCGGCACGCACGCGCACGGTGATGCGACCGCCTTCGGGCGTATAGCGGATCGCGTTGTCGACCAGGTTGCCGAGCATCTCGCGCAGCATCACCGGATTGCCGTCGACGTCGAGCGGCGCGTCGTCGTCCGGGCCTTCGTACCCGAGGTCCATGCGTTTCGCGAGCGCGGCCTGTACCCAGTCGCGCACCGTGCGCCGCGCGAGCGCGGCGATCTCGACCGGCTCGAACGTGAGCCCGCTCGCGCGGTTCTCGGCGCGCGCGAGCGCAAGCAGTTGCGTGACGAGCCGCGCGGCCTGCTCGGAGCTCGTCGCGATCTGCTCGAGCGAGCGCTGCACGTCGGGCGGCACCGGGTGGCGCAGCGCGAACTCGGCCTGCGTGCGCAGGCCCGCGAGCGGCGTCTTCATCTGGTGCGCGGCGTCGGCGATGAAGCGTTTCTGCAGCGCCATGTTCTGTTCGAGCCGCGCGAGCAGGTCGTTGAACGACGTGACGAGCGGTTCGATCTCGGGCGGCGCGCGCTGCGCCTCGACGGGCGACAGGTCATCGGGCCGCCGCGCGCGAATGTGCGCCTGCAGCGCGTTGAGCGGTGCGAGCCCGCGCGACAGCCCGAACCAGACGAGCAGGATCGCGAGCGGCAGGATCACGAATTGCGGCAGGATCACGCCCTTGATGATGTCGTTCGCGAGCGCGTTGCGCTTGTCGAGCGTTTCGCCGACCTGCACGAGCACGGGCTGCGCGCCGCTCGCCTGCGGCAGCTCGACGGTCGTATACGCGACGCGCACGTCGTTGCCGCGCAGCAGGTCGTCGCGGAACACGACGACGCCCGGCGGCGGGCGGTCCTCGTCGCGCGGCAGCGGCATGTCGGCCTCGCCCGCGACCAGCTCGCCGCGCGTGCCGAGCACCTGGAAGTAGACGCTGTCGACGTTGTCCGCGCGCAGGAAGTCGCGCGTTTGCTCCGGCAGCGTCAGCTCGGCGACGCCGTTGACCGGGTGGATCTGCCGTGCGAGCACGTATGCGTTGGTCTCGAGCGCGCGGTCGAACGGGCTGTTCGCGATCGTTTTCGCGACGAGATAGGTGACGGCGATGCTCATCGGCCACAACAGCAGCAGCGGCGCGAGCATCCAGTCGAGGATTTCGCCGAACAGCGAGCGCGGGCGCGGCGTTTCGGGCGATTCGGTTTCGTCGGGCGGCGCGAACGGGTTCTCGTAGCGCGCGTCGCGCGCCTCGTCGGCAGCCGACGACGGCGCGCCGGTCGGGTGGCGGGAATGGGCCGGCGTGGCCATCGCGGCGCCGCCCGGCGTCAGCGCAGCGGCGTGCCGGCCGCCGCGGGCTGGGGCGCCGCCGTGTTGGCCGGCGTCGCGGGCGCGACTTTCTCGAGGCAATAGCCGAGGCCGCGCACGGTCGAGATCCGCACGCCGCTCGGTTCGATCTTCTTGCGCAGCCGGTGCACGTAGACTTCGATCGCGTTGTTGCTGACTTCCTCGCCCCATTCGCACAGATGATCGACGAGCTGTTCCTTCGACACGAGGCGGCCGATCCGCTGCAGCAGCACCTCGAGCAGGCCGAGTTCGCGCGCGGAGAGATCGAGCACGTGATCGTTCGCATACGCGATGCGGCCGACCTGGTCGAACGCGAGCGAGCCATGGCGCACGACGGTCGGGCCGCCGCCGGCGCCGCGCCGGGTCAGCGCGCGCACGCGCGCCTCGAGCTCGTTGAGCGCGAACGGCTTGGCCATGTAGTCGTCGGCGCCGAGGTCGAGCCCCTTCACGCGTTCGTCGACGCTGTCGGCGGCGGTCAGGATCAGCACGGGCAGATTGGAATTGCGTGCGCGCAGGCGCTTGAGGACGTCGAGCCCGGACATTTTCGGTAGCCCGAGATCGAGGATCAGCAGGTCGAAAGTCTGCATGGACAGCGCGGTGTCGGCGTCGACGCCGCTCTTCACGTGATCGACGGCATAGCCCGATTGGCGGAGTGACCGGGTGAGGCCGTCCGCGAGTATGCTGTCGTCTTCGGCGATGAGAATTCGCATGTTGCTGACCGATGCCGGCAGGGCGTTCTCGCCGGTGCGGCTGTCTCCGAAGTTATTCGTGTACAACGCTCTGCATTGCGGGCTTGCACAAAACACTGTTTTTTTATACAGTGTCTGAATTCGTGGGCAGCGCTTGAAGCGGGCGCGCCTCCAACAGACGCTGCTCATCATAGCAAAGGACGATTCATGGAAGATAGCAAGAAGGGCTCCGGGATGACCGCCGAGAAGAGCAAGGCGCTGGCGGCCGCACTCGCGCAGATCGAGAAGCAGTTCGGCAAAGGGTCGATCATGCGCATGGGCGACGCCGAGGCGGCCGAGGACATCCAGGTCGTCTCCACGGGTTCGCTGGGTCTCGACATCGCGCTTGGCGTCGGCGGCCTGCCGCGCGGCCGGGTGGTCGAGATCTACGGTCCGGAATCGTCCGGTAAAACCACGCTCACGCTGCAGGTCATCGCCGAACTGCAGAAGATCGGCGGCACGGCAGCCTTCATCGATGCCGAGCACGCGCTCGACGTTCAGTACGCGTCGAAGCTCGGCGTGAACGTGCCGGAACTGCTGATCTCGCAGCCGGACACCGGCGAGCAGGCGCTGGAAATCACCGACGCGCTGGTGCGCTCGGGCTCGATCGACATGATCGTCATCGACTCGGTCGCGGCGCTCGTGCCGAAGGCCGAAATCGAAGGCGAGATGGGCGATTCGCTGCCGGGCCTGCAGGCTCGCCTGATGTCGCAGGCGCTGCGCAAGCTGACCGGCACGATCAAGCGCACGAACTGCCTCGTGATCTTCATCAACCAGATCCGGATGAAGATCGGCGTGATGTTCGGCAATCCGGAAACCACGACGGGCGGCAACGCACTGAAGTTCTACTCGTCGGTGCGTCTCGACATCCGCCGGATCGGCTCGATCAAGAAGAACGACGAGGTGATCGGCAACGAGACCCGCGTGAAGGTCGTCAAGAACAAGGTGGCGCCGCCGTTCCGCGAAGCGATCTTCGACATCCTGTATGGCGAAGGCATTTCGCGTCAGGGCGAGATCATCGATCTCGGCGTGCAGGCGAAGATCGTCGACAAGGCGGGCGCCTGGTACAGCTACAACGGCGAGAAGATCGGCCAGGGCAAGGACAACGCGCGCGAATTCCTGCGTGAGAATCCGGAAATCGCACGCGAGATCGAGAACCGCATTCGCGAATCGCTCGGCGTCGTCGCAATGCCTGATGGCGCTGGCAACGAAGCCGAGGTGTTGGACGAAGAAGAGTGATGGTCGGGCGCCGAGGTCAGGCTGGCGAGACGGAAGAGAGCGACGCGCCCGAAACGGCGGGTCGCTCCGGCCGGCGAGCCGGATCCTCGGGCGCCGACCGGCGGGACGCAGGCGGCAACGCCGCGAACCGCACCGCGACGAGGGCATCCGACGATGCCCTCGTTTCATTTGAGATTGCCGCACCGGACGATCCGTTCGACGACGATGAGTCGTTCGACGCACACGATCGCTCCCGCCGTCGCGTGTCCGGTGTCCGCTTCCCGGGCGATCGCGCAGCCGATTCGCCCGCGGCAGAAGATGTCTATACGCGCAGCAGCCAGCATCCGCGCCGCACACGCCGCGCAGCCGGCGCGTCTTCCGGCGCTGCTTCAAGCGACGCTCCGGGCGCCGGCGAGCGCAAGTCGTCGAAGCCGCCGCGGTCGTTGAAGGGCCGCGCGCTCGGCTATCTGTCGAGGCGCGAATACAGCCGCACGGAGCTCGCGCGCAAGCTCGCCCCCTACGTCGGCGAGGACGAATCCGTCGAACCGGTCCTCGATGCGCTGGAAAAGGAAGGCTGGCTGTCCGACGCGCGCTTCGCCGAGAGCCTCGTGCATCGCCGCGCATCGCGCGTCGGCGTCGCGCGCATCGTCAGCGAGCTGAAGCGCCATGCGGTCGGTGACAGTCTCGTCGAAGAGGTGAATGCGCAATTGCGCGAGACCGAGTTGACGCGCGCGCAGGCCGTCTGGCGCAAGAAATTCGGTGCACTGCCGCAAACGCCCGCGGAGCGCGCGAAGCAGGCGCGCTTCCTTGCCGCCCGCGGCTTCTCGAGTGCGACCATCGTGAAGTTGCTGAAAGTCGGCGACGATTTCCCGATCGACGACTGACGCGCCCGGCCGCGCGTGTGGCGCGCGATTTTGCTGCATTGCAACCGCTTCCGGCAGGCGGGAATACCCGCCGTCGCGGCAAACTGTCTCAAATACCCAATATGCTAAAATCCACCGGTTTTCCTCTTCGGCCTCAACCTCCAGCATGCCGCTATCCGAGCCCGTGCCCCGTCAGTTGCGACATCGACGCGCAATCCGAGCGGAAGCCTACGAGCGCGGCGACGGCTTGTGGGACATCGAAGCCTGCCTGACCGACCACAAGCCGCGCGATGTCGCACTTGCGTCGGGCATCCGGCCCCAGGGCCTGCCGATCCACGAACTCTGGCTGCGCGTGACCATCGATCGTGACCTCAATGTCGTCGACGCCGAAGCGTCTTCGGAATGGGTGCCCTATCCCGGTCACTGTCAATCCGCCCCGCCTGCCTATCGGGCCCTCATCGGGCTCAATCTCTTCCGCAATTTCCGCCGCAACGCGAACCGGCTGCTCGCCGGCGTCGCAGGCTGTTCCCATCTCACCGAACTGTGCGCCGTGCTGCCGACGGCCGCGATCCAGGCGTTCGCCGGTGATGTGTGGAACGTGCGCGAGGAGGGCGGCGAAGGGCCGGATCATGACGGCGTGCACGCCGAACCGCCGTTCCAGCTCGGCCGCTGCCGTGCGCTGCGATTCGACGGCGAGGTCGTGCGGCAGTACTACCCGCGCTGGTATGGCCCGATTCGGCCGGATCTGCCCGGTGAAGGCAGCACGAAGGAATGAACGGAAATCATTCGAAGAAGCGTCTTAAGCGACATTTCATCCAACTCTCAGACTGAAGGGAATCACGCATGAAGATTCACGAGTACCAGGGTAAGGAAATCCTGCGGAAATTCGGCGTCGCGGTACCGCGCGGCAAGCCGGCGTTCTCGGTGGACGAGGCCGTCAAGGTGGCGGAAGAGCTCGGCGGCCCGGTTTGGGTCGTGAAGGCTCAGATTCACGCAGGCGGCCGTGGCAAGGGCGGCGGCGTGAAGGTGGCGAAGTCGATCGAACAGGTGCGCGAATACGCGAACCAGATCCTCGGCATGCAGCTCGTCACGCACCAGACCGGTCCGGAAGGCCAGAAGGTCAACCGCCTGATGATCGAGGAAGGCGCCGACATCAAGCAGGAACTGTATGTCAGCCTCGTCGTCGATCGCGTGTCGCAAAAGATCGTTCTGATGGGTTCGAGCGAAGGCGGCATGGACATCGAGGAAGTCGCCGAAAAGCATCCGGAACTGATCCACAAGGTCATCGTCGAGCCGTCGACGGGCCTGCTGGATGCCCAGGCCGACGATCTCGCCGCGAAGATCGGCGTGCCGGCTGCGTCGATTCCGCAAGCGCGCGCGATCCTGCAAGGCCTGTACAAGGCATTCTGGGAAACCGACGCATCGCTGGCTGAAATCAACCCGCTGAACGTCTCCGGCGACGGCAAGGTCACCGCACTCGACGCGAAGTTCAACTTCGACTCGAACGCGCTGTTCCGTCACCCGGAAATCGTCGCGTACCGCGATCTGGACGAAGAAGATCCGGCTGAAATCGAAGCGTCGAAGTTCGACCTCGCGTACATCTCGCTCGACGGCAACATCGGCTGCCTCGTGAACGGCGCAGGCCTAGCGATGGCGACGATGGACACCATCAAGCTGTTCGGCGGCGAACCGGCGAACTTCCTGGACGTCGGCGGTGGCGCGACGACCGAGAAGGTCACCGAAGCGTTCAAGCTGATGCTGAAGAACCCGGGTCTGAAGGCGATCCTCGTGAACATCTTCGGCGGCATCATGCGCTGCGACGTGATCGCGGAAGGCGTGATCGCCGGTTCGAAGGCCGTGAACCTGAACGTGCCGCTCGTCGTGCGCATGAAGGGCACGAACGAAGACCTCGGCAAGAAGATGCTGGCCGATTCGGGCCTGCCGATCATCTCGGCTGACAGCATGGAAGAGGCTGCGCAGAAGGTCGTCGCGGCTGCCGCAGGCAAGTAACGCTATCGAATACGCATGGCGGCGCGGCTTGCACGCGACGCCCATCGAACAGAGGTCAAAATACATGTCGATTCTGATCAACAAGGACACGAAGGTCATCACGCAGGGCATTACCGGCAAAACCGGTCAGTTCCATACGCGCGCCTGCCGTGAATACGCAAACGGCCGCGAAGCATTCGTCGCGGGCGTGAACCCGAAGAAGGCCGGCGAGGATTTCGAAGGCATTCCGATCTACGCGAGCGTCAAGGAAGCGAAGGCGGAAACCGGCGCGACCGTGTCGGTTATCTACGTTCCGCCGGCAGGCGCAGCCGCTGCGATCTGGGAAGCGGTCGAAGCCGATCTGGATCTCGCGATCTGCATCACGGAAGGCATCCCCGTCCGTGACATGATCGAAGTGAAGGACCGCATGCGTCGCGAAGGCCGCAAGACGCTGCTGCTCGGGCCGAACTGCCCGGGCACGATCACGCCGGACGAACTGAAGATCGGCATCATGCCGGGTCACATCCACCGCAAGGGCCGCATCGGCGTCGTGTCGCGTTCGGGCACGCTGACGTATGAAGCAGTTGCCCAGCTGACGGCACTCGGCCTCGGCCAGTCGTCGGCAGTCGGTATCGGCGGCGACCCGATCAACGGTCTGAAGCACATCGACGTGATGAAGATGTTCAACGACGATCCGGATACGGATGCGGTCGTGATGATCGGCGAAATCGGCGGTCCGGACGAAGCCAACGCCGCCGAGTGGATCAAGGACAACATGAAGAAGCCGGTCGTCGGCTTCATCGCTGGCGTCACGGCGCCTCCGGGCAAGCGCATGGGCCACGCCGGCGCGCTGATCTCGGGCGGTGCGGATACGGCCGAAGCGAAGCTGGAAATCATGGAAGCGTGCGGCATCACCGTCACGCGCAACCCGTCGGAAATGGGCCGTCTGCTGAAGAAGGCGCTGTAATCATTTCCCTCGGGCTCGTCCTGCAGAAAACGCCGGCTTAGCCGGCGTTTTTTGTTATGCTCGCGCAATGAATTCGTAAGCACCGGGCATGCGTCCTGCATGTGCCGGCGATGAACCGGGTCGCCCGCGGGCGGCCGCCGTCCTTTCCTCACGGCCATGCTCGAATTCCTGACCTCGCTGCACTGGGGCGCCATTCTCCAGATCGTCATCATCGATATCCTGCTCGGCGGCGACAACGCGGTCGTGATCGCGCTCGCGTGCCGCAATCTGCCGGCGAACCAGCGGCTGCGCGGCGTCGTCTGGGGCACCGCAGGGGCGATCCTGCTGCGTGTCGCGCTGATCACGTTCGCGGTGGCGCTGCTCGACGTGCCGTTCCTGAAGCTCGGCGGCGGGCTGCTGCTGCTGTGGATCGGCATCAAGCTGATGGCGCCGGCCGCCGACGCGCACGACAACATCAAGCCGGCCGACCGGCTGTGGGACGCCGTGAAGACGATCGTGATCGCCGATGCGGTCATGAGCCTCGACAACGTGATCGCGATCGCCGGCGCGGCCGAGCAGGCCGATCCGTCGCACCGGCTCGCGCTCGTGATCTTCGGGCTCGTCGTCAGCGTGCCGATCATCGTATGGGGCAGCACGCTGGTGCTGAAGCTGCTCGACCGTTTCCCGGTCGTCGTGGCGTTGGGCGCCGGGCTGCTCGGCTGGATCGCGGGCGGGTTGATCGTGAACGACCCGGTTGGCGATCGCTGGCCGGTGCTCGATACGCCGTCGGTGGTGTACGGCGCGAGCATCGCCGGCGCGCTGTTCGTCGTCGCGATCGGTTACGCGCTCAGGAAACGCCGCAACGTGCCGCACGCGCACTGACTGGCCATCCGGCCGACTGTCGGCCTCGCGGCCCGCTGGCTACGATCGAGACGCCTGCCTGTATCGGCAGGCGTTTTTCGTTTCCGGAGCCCCTGTCATGTTCGAAGCCTTTTCCGTTTCCCTGTTCCGTCGCGTTGCCGCCGATCTCCGGCGCGCGAACCGGCCGTCGCCGCGCTGGCGGCCGGCCGGCTTCACGCTGATCGAACTGATGATCGTGCTGGCGATCGTCGGCGTCGTCGCGGCCTACGCGATTCCCGCGTACCAGGATTACCTCGCGCGGTCGCGCGTCGGCGAGGGGCTTGCGCTCGCGTCGTCCGCGCGGCTCGCGGTTGCCGACAATGCCGCGAGCGGCGCGAGCCTCGACGGTGGCTACAGCCCGCCTGCCGCGACCCGCAACGTCGAATCCGTCACGATCGACGGCGCTACCGGGCAGATCAGGGTCGCGTTCACCTCCCACGTGGCCGCGGCCGGCGCGAATACGCTGGTGCTCGTGCCGTCTGCGCCCGACAAGGCCGATGCGCCCACCGCGCGCGTGCCGCTCAAAAAGGGGGCGATACAGGCGGGCGCGATTGCGTGGGAATGCTTTGCCGCCGGCAAGGACGCATCGTCGCTGCCGGCGCCGGGAGCGGGGCCGTTGCCGGGAGACGCCGCGACGCTGCCCGCGAAATATGCACCCGCGGAGTGCCGCGCGTAAGGCCGGCGCAGAAGGCGGGCGGCCGCGCATGCGGCCTGCCGGCCGCCGATTCGGCCGGCGGGGGCTGCGGCCCCGCGCCGGTTCGCGGAGCGACAGCCCCGCACAGAGCGGGGAAAGTTTTGTATAGTGCGCCGGTTGCTGACATCCGGTTCGCTCATGCCTTCTACTTTTTCCCGTTCGTTGTCGCTCGTTGCGCTGGCTGTCGCCCTGATCTTGCCGTACGCGATCACGAATCACACGTATCCGATCCCGACCTTCTATTCCGAGTTTTCCGCGCTGGTGCTGTATCTGCTGGTAGGCGTGTCCGTCGTGCTGCTCGCGCGCACCGGCCGTCCGACCGAGCCGTTTGCCGCGCCGGCTGCGTTCGCCGTGCCGCTCGGCTTCGCGGTGGTGCTGATCGCGCAGGTTGCGCTGATCCCGCTCAAGGTGCCGTCGATGAACTGGCTGGCGATCGGTTATCTCGCCGCCGCGCTGGTTGCAATGCAGGCCGGCTACGCGCTTGCGCGCGACGGGATGGCGGAAATCGTGTCGCGGATGATGGCCGGTGCGCTGCTGGTCGGCGGCGTGTTCGCGGTCGGGACCCAGATCGTGCAGCTGTTCCACCTCGAGTCGGCCGTCTCGCCGTTCGTCGTGGTGTACAACATCGCGGTCGACCGCCGTCCATACGGCAACATGGCGCAGGCGAATCACCTGGCCAGCTACATCGCCTTTGCGCTCGCGGGTGCGCTGTACCTGGTGCAGACTCGCCGGCTCGCGGTGTGGGCGTGGCTCGCGCTGTCGCTCGTGCTGTCGGTCGGTCTCGCGCTGACCGTGTCGCGCGGGCCGTGGCTGCAGGTCGCGGTGATGGTCGTCGCGGGCTTCTGGATGGCGTGGGTCGAATCGCGCCGCACGCCCGGCAATGCGCGTGCATGGCTGATACCGGTCGTGCTCGCGGTCGCCTTCATCGCGGTGAACGTCGCGGTGCGCTGGGCCAACGTGCACTACCACCTGAATCTCGCGGAGTCGGCCGCCGACCGGATGCGCGACGCCGGGCAGATCGCGCCGCGCCTCGCGCTGTGGAAGTACGGGCTCGCGATGTTCCGCGAGCATCCGCTACTCGGGGTCGGTTGGGGCGAATTTCCGTCGCACCAGTTCGCGCTCGTGCGCACGCTCGGCGGCGTCGAGATCGCGAACAATTCGCACGACATCTTCATCGACCTGCTCGCGAAGTCCGGTCTCGTCGGGCTCGGCGTGCTCGCCGTCACGCTCGTCACGTGGTTCGTACGCGCGGTGCGGGCGCCGCAGTCGAGCATGCGCGTGTTCGGCTTCGCGCTGATCGGCATCCTGCTGATGCATGCGCTGGTCGAGTATCCGCAGCAATACATGTTCTTCCTGCTGCCGGCGATGTTCGTGATCGGGTTGCTTGAGGTGAGGCCGCTGCGTGTCCTGCCGGGGCGTGCGGCATTCGGGCTGTTCGCGGTGCTGTCGTTCGGCGGCGTGCTGGCGGCGGTGCCCGTGCTGCGCGACTACCAGCGCGCGGAAGTGCTCTATTACGGCAGCAGCCCGGCCGAGCAGTACCGCGATGCGCCGTCGCTGCTGTTCGGCGCGTGGGGCGATTACGGTGCGGCGACGCTGCTCCCGATTTCGCGGGACGATTTGCCGGCCAAGCTCGCCGCGCACGAGCGTGCGATCGCGCTGCTGCCGGGCGAGACGGTGCTGCGCCGCTACGCGGTGCTGCAGGCGCTGGCCGGCCGCGAAGCCGACGCCCTCGATACCGTCGCGCGCCTGCATGTGTTTGCGAAGGAATTGAAGGACTGGCCGCAACAGCTGGCCTCGTTGTACAAGCTGTGCGACCAGGAGCCGGCGCTGAAGGCATTCCGGGCGGCCGTCGTCGCGAAGTACGGGGAAGTGCCGGCCGATGAGGGCGACGATTCGGACGACGACGATTCGGATTGACGCAGATCGTGCCCGCCGGAACGGGGAATGCCGGCGTCGATTGCGTCGCGCTGAAGGCGGCTGACGTCGGAGCAACACGACGCGGCGCGTAGCGTGCCGATCCGGTCGGGTCTCGATTACCTCGCGGATCGCGCGGATTCCGGTCGAATGGGCGGCGATTCGCGTCAACCATTGTCAAATTGCCGCCGCTGGCGGGGCGGCGCGTGCACAATGCGCGAAAGCGTCGGCGTGCGCGCCGGCGTGGGGCGTAGCCGGCGCGAACACGGAAACTTCCCGGCTATCCGGGCATTTCGCCGGGCAGGATCGCGGTCGAGCCTGGCTCGCCGTGCGGCCGTAACGGGGCGCCGGTCCGATGGCCGCGGCGCAGTGCGACACACGCGATGCGGGCGGGGAGGGCTTCCGTCGCGCGGCGCGTGTGCCCAGAACAGTGCTGAAGAACGATATTCGACCATGGCCATTCGCTCGACCTACCTGATCCTGCCCGCCGTCGCGATGCTGTTTTCCGGCTGCGCGATGCTGTCGTCGTCACAGGAAAGCAAGCTGACCTGCCACATTCCGCGTGCCGTCTATCCGGATACCGCGAAGCCGCTCACGCGTCCGGTGACCGTGCTGGTGCGTGCGTTGATGACGACGTCCGGCGAAGCGCAGAACGTCACCGTGACGACGAGCAGCCGCAATGCGGCGGCCGATCGCGCGGCCGTCGAAGCGATGACGCACGCGACCTGTGCGCAGACGGGCGCGACCGCGAATCCGTTCCTGCTGACCCAGCCGTTCGTGTTCGAGCCGCAGCGCGGGCAGTGATGTGCGGACGGCGCGCTGCGCGCCGTTTTCCGTCCGTTTTTGCCGCTGGCCGGCGGCCCCGTTTCGCGCGGCCGTTGCGCCGCGCATGCCCGATGTTCAGTGCTGCGGCATCAGGTTCGCGCCGCGGCAGGCCGGTTCGGCCGAATTGCGCAGCCCGAGCATCGTGAATCCGTTGCGCTCCTGGCGAATCAGCGCATAGCGCCGCGCGACCGTTTCCCCGCTCTTGCCCGTCAGATCCAGTTCGACCTGAAAGCGGTCCTTGCTGTCCGAGCAGCCGCGCACGGGGCCGTACGCGAAGCCGGTATCGGGCGCCTTGCTTTCCGCGTTGAATGCCTGTCGGGTTTTCAGCGCGGCCGCTGCTGCGGCGGGCTCGCTCCATTCGCGCGCAAGCGCATCGTCCACCTTCAGCCATTCGTCGACGAAATCCCGGCCGTTGAGCGCCGCGGGCTGCACGCGTTGCACGGTGTCGCCGTCGACGCGGTAGCGGAAGATGCCCGGCCGAGTAATGACTTCGCTGTCGAGCGAGCCGACCGTCGTGCGCAGCTCGAAGCCGTCTGGGCGCACCTTGAACCGGATCGCGTCGTCGTCGATCACGTAGCCGTGTTCGGTACGGAACAGCGTGCGTTGCGCGGTCGAGCCGTTTGCCGGTGCGACCACGTCCGCGCCGAACCGGCTCCAGCGCGACGAGCACCACGGCGTGCCGTGGACGACGGCGACCTGCCCGCCGGGCAGCGCCGAGAACCAGAAGCCGCCGCCGTAGGCGCCGCCGATGTCCTTGTAATCGTCGGCCTGCCAGCGCAGCACGCGCCGCCAGCCGCCGTTTTCCCATGCGTACGCGGTGAGCAGGTTGTCGTCGCCGCACGCGATGTCGAAGCCGGCTCGTACGAACAGAAGTGGGCGGGACGTGCCGCCGCGCTCGACATCGACGTCCGGATTGCGGCCGAACGCCGATTCGCCGTTTTTCGGCGCGGCCGACTGGGCCGGCACGCCGAGCGCAGCCGCGAACGTGCGTTTCAGTGCTGCCTGGTCGACGTGTTCGTCGCTGCACGCGAGCCGTGCGTCGATCGCGCCGACGAGCGCCTGCTTGTATGCGCGAAGCGCGTCGCGCAGCGGCGGCGAGACGTCGACGTTGCCGCCGCCATCGCCTTGCGGATTGCGGACCTGCTGGACGAGGTGCTGCGCGTCGATTGCCGCGCGTGCGGCGGTGTCGGCGGCGGGGCAGGTGCCGGCCGCGAACGCGGCGGCCGGTGTGGCGGCAATCCACAGCGAGAGCGCGGCGTAATGCAGCGTCTTCATCATCGAATGGTTTCTCAGGTTGTAGCGAGGGGGTTCAGTCTTTTGAAGCGGGGGCATTTCGCATCGGGAATGACAGCTTCTTCAGTCTCGCGCCGAGCAGCGAATAGAGCGTGTTCGTATCCGGATCGAAGTACTTGCTGCGATAGATCGTCTCGTCGTCAGTCTGTTTCCAGGTCTTGCCAGCATCAGTGCTACTGAACATCCGGGCGACCGGTGGATCATCGATCGCCTGCTTGGGATCGATCGCGTACACGAGCAGCAAGCCGTCGCGGCCCACGTCGAGGCCACCCAGAATGAGCTTCTTGTCGAACGTCGCCACTTGCCGGACATGCTCGGGTTGCGCGTTCGTCCATGTGGAAAGTACGCCGGTCCGGTGTCCGCGCTCCCGTGCTGCGTCGATGTTGCTCTCATTGTCGAGGCGGGACAGCGCGTAAAGCGCGTAGCTCCCCGCCGTGGCAGGTGTCGACTCGAGCCGGACGACTGTCTGGTCCGGCAGGACGGCATCCGGGACGAACGCCTGCTGATCCGGGGCGAGCCGATATATGACGCTGCGGGCAGGGGCTGTTGCCGATCGATCGACATGGTAAGCCACTCGCAGTACGCCGTCCGGGCCCAGGCTCACACCTTTGAACTGGCGCCGAGTTTCACCGGGGACAATCGCGCCCGGCGGTGGCGCGATCTGCTTCCAGGATTCGCCGCCGTCGGATGTGCGTCGGACGGTAGGGCCCCAGCCGATCGCGTAGCCGTGCTCCGCATCGATGAAAAGGAATTGATCGATATCTTCGTGCTCGGGCCATTCGAGCCGTGACCAATGGCGGCCGCCGTCGAGCGATTTCCAGACTCGGGTTTGATGCGGGACGAGATCGTCTGTAGTACGCGCAGACGTGTAGCTCATCCAGCTGGCACTGATCAAGTGGATGTTCCCGTCGCGCGAATGCCACCATGCGGTTTTCTGGCCGGGTGCCTGAAAGTAGCGCTGCAGCCCGTGATCGATCGTGCCGCGGAAGAAATTCGCGGTTCGCCGATTCAGCGTTTCTCCCGCATTGTTCATCCACGCTTCGGTGGGTTCGGCGACCATCGGTCTTTTCCACTCGCTGGCAGGCTTCAGCGTAATCACGGGATCGGAGACCGTGAGCGACATGATCGTGCTGCCATCAAGGTAGAAATCCCCACCACCCACCGGCGGGTCCGGCCACGTGACCTCCGACGAAACGGTTTCCCATCGAGGGCCCGTGCTTTCGTACAGAAAAGCTAGCGCGGCGCTGCCGAGCGCGATGGCGGCCAGTCGCTTCAATTTGGATCGATTGCGCATGGGGACCGACGGAAGTCGAAGGACGAATTCGGGTTGGCGCTTGACTGGCCTCGCGCGCGACGGTTTTGCCTGATCACTGAACCGCGCCGTTATGTTTGCTCGTGCGACCGGTTATGTCGCGGGCTTCGTCGAGTTCTGCGGACGCAGCCCGCGCCAAGCACGTCGGGCGGCAATCAGAATTGCCGCTTCCTCAGCGTGTAGGCAAACACCGAGTAGAGCGTATTCGATTCAGGATCAAAGTAGCCGCCCTGCGAAGCCTTGTCGGTGGTCTGCTGCCACGTTTTGCCGTCGTCGGTGCTGCTGATGGTCAGGTCGATGGGCGAGCCACCGCCGTTGGCGGTGTTGGGATCGGTAGCGTGGACTAGCACGACGCCGTTGCGCCCCGCGCTCAGCCCGTTGAGCGTCAAGTGGCCTTCGAATGTGTGCAACTCCCGGATGTGATCGGGGTGCTCGCTGGTCCAGGCTGAAATGACACCTGCACCGTGGCTGCCGCCGGATTCACCACTCGCGCGCGACAGCGCATACAGGGTGTAATCTCGAGCGGGGGCCGGCGGTGATTCGAGGCCGACGACGACTTGTCCGGGCAGCACCGCTTCCTGGGTGAAGTCCTGCTGATCCCAGCCGAGCCGACTGACGATGCCGGTCGGTTGCGGATGCGCGACGTCGGCGCTCAGATAGGCGACGCGCAATGTGCCGTCCGGGCCGAGGTTGGTACCGTCGAAAGTTCTACGCGACTTCCCCTGGACGATCGCGCCTGGAGGCTCCTTGATTTCCTGCCACGATTGGCCACCGTCTGCCGTTCGCCAGACGTGTGGCCCCCAGCCGATCGCGTAGCCACGTTGAGCATCGATGAACAGCAACCGGCTGATGTTATGGTCCGCCGGCCACTGGAGCTGGGACCAGTGCTGGCCGCCATCGCTCGATTTCCAGAGCTTGGTGGTCTGAGGGACCGCGCCGTCGTCGGGGCGAGGCGCCTTGTAATCCATCCAGCCGGTACTGACGTACAGGACGCGCCAGTCGGGCGAGTACCACCATGACGCGGTCTGGCCCGGTTGCTGGAAGTGACGTGCGACGCTGCCGCCCAGGGTGCCGCGCAGGAAACTGACGGTGGACCGGTTCAGGCGCTCGTTCGAGTCGTCCATCCACGATTCGGCGAACTCCGCGACGTCAGGGTTCTTCTGCTCGCTTTCAGGCTTGAACGTGAGTTCCGGTCTCGCAACCTTCAACGACATGAAGTCGTTGCGTTGCACGCGAAATGCGCCTGCGCCGTACGGCTTGTCGTTGCGCATGAATTCGGTCGATACCGTTTCCCACCCTGAAGTCATTTCCGTATATCCGTAAATAGCGATCGGCAGAACAAGAACGCATCCCGCGATCAAAAGCCATCGTTTGCCTTTTCGCATGTCACTTCACCAGCAGTCTTCCGAGCGCCTTGCCGACCGGATCGTCGACATCCCATTCCTCGGTCTTTTTCCGGAGAACGGGGATGCCCGAATCGAAAGCCTGCCCCCACGTCTTTCCTTCGCCCCATTCCTGGATGTTCGGACGCATCCCGATCTTGACGAGATCCGTGATCGGCAGGTCCGCCAATCCTCCGTCAAGGTAGGCCATCGGGTGCGTCTTGAACGCGAACTCCTTGAATTTTTCGTTGTTCATTTCCAGTTCGAATTGCGGCCAGGTCATATCGACCCCGCCGTTCCCCGGTGTCGGGCTGGCCATCTGGATCGTATTGCCCATCATGTTCTGGTTCAGGCCGTCTTCCATGTTGGCCTGGAGCAGCTTCCGCGCCTTGTTCAACCACGCTTTCCCCTGGGCGGACAGTCGCGGGAGAAGGTTGGCGCCATAGTCGGAGCAATAGTAGTAGCCGTAGCTGATGTAGTAATCGGGCGGTTTATGTCCGCATCCGATATGACGCATCATGAAGTTTCCATGCCGCGACCAGTCGGAATCCGAACTGCCAGGCTCGATCAGTTGCTCGCGCCGATGCAGGAGGCGGTGCGCGACATCGGAGTCGGTCCATGGGTCCCACGAGAGGGCGAAGCCCTTGATGGTCGACCAAATGCTCGACATGCTGACCTTTTCAACCGTTTCCAGATAGGCGCCGTGAAGCGGTCGATAGTAGAACGGACAGGTGCCGACGATCCATTTCGGCGCCGGCGTTACATGCTTGTCACAGATATTGATCTCTACCTTCGGCCGATCCTTGTACCCCGTCGGCGTCAGCATCCCCGAGCCGGTCCCGAGCACCTTTTCCTGTTGTCCGTCAGCCATTCGATTTCCCTAGAAACTTGACGACGACGTCATGGGGCACATGGCTCTGTGTGAGCCCCGTCTCTCCCGCCGCGTTGGTGACGCCTTCCGAGAGCAGCTTGCCGTTCGAGAACATCTGATAGCGCGTGTTCGCGACCGGAATGTCGGTGCCGGCCCAGTGCGCGATGAACGCCTGATCGTAGTTGCCGGTCGAGTTCGGCAGCGCCGGCATGGTTTGCGACAGGTGGGTGGGGCCGCTGAACGCATGCTGCGCACCCTTGATGTCGATCTTGCCGGGCGCGTGCACTTCGATGTTGCCGTCGGCGATGCGGATGTAGGCGCCGCCGGACGTGAGCAGGATTTCCTTGGCCGCGGCACCTTCGATCGATTGCGTGACGGCGATCAGCTTCAGCGCCTTCTGTGCGGTCAGCTCGATGTTGTCCGCGTGCGCCTGGACTTCGACCTTGCCCTTGCCGGCGAACAGCTTCATCCCCGCGTTCTGTGCGAACAGGCTGATCCGGTCGAGGACGCTCGCGATCAGCGATTTTCCGGCGGCGACGTGCGTGCTTTGCCCGCTGACGAGGTTGATGTGCTGGTCCGCGGCAAGCTGCGTGGACTGCTGCGTGGACATCGCGATGCCGGCCGGGCTGCCGAACAGCATCACGGGCTCCTTGAACGCATTGGCGCTGCCGGTTCCGCCGCCGGCGGTTCGGCCACCCGATGCATTGCCGCTCACGCTGTTCTGCGTCGCGTCGGTGAACTGCTTCAACGCCGCGTGGCCGGGGTCGAGCGACTCGCCTTGATGCTGGGTGCCGACATCCGACATCGCCTCCATCAGGCCTTCCGCGCGGACGAGTTGCTGTTGCGTCTCCTCGACATCGAGCGGTTGGCTTGCCGGCCGTTTCGGATGCGTCGTGACGTACAGCCCGCGGTTCGCGCGAACTGCGCCGAAGGCGTCGGATCGCAGGTCGAAACCGCTGCCGAGATAGCTGCCGCGGTTATTGCCTGTGTGATCGATCAGGTAGCCGAGGTGCAGATGCGCGTTGGCCTGGCTGCTGTACAGGTGAATGCGGTTTTGCGCTGTCGCGTCGTCGAGCACCAGCTGGTTGTAGCCGGCGCCCGCATATTCCTTCGACCGGTATCCGGACAGGATGCCGTTGCTGTGCCATTGCGGGCTCGTCGCGCCGTTGTACAGCTTTCCGACGACGATCGGGCGATCGCAGTCGCCGCCGAGAAAGTCGATCAGCACTTCTTCGCTGCTGCGGTGGGGGTGAACGGCGCCATAGCCGTTGCCCGAATCGGACGCGGCGGCACGCAGCCAGCACGACGCCTTTTCGTCGCCGTCGTTGAGGCGATCCCAGTGGAAGCGGACCTTGATCCGGTTGAGTTCGTCGGTATGGACTTCCTCGCCTTGCGGCGCGACGACGATCGCCGATTGCAGATGCATCGGCGGTTTCGCATGCTCGAACGGGCTGCGGAACGGCACCGTCGTGCGCTGCGCTTCGATGCTGACCTGGAAAAAGCCCTCGCTGCCGTCCGGATGGGAAACGCGCGACAGGTCCGGGCCGCTCGACTGCACGATGTCGCCGATTTCGGCCTGCAGGCTGTGCGGGAACCCGGCCTGCGGATCGGCGACGGGCAGATTGTTCGCGATGATCCACGCAGTCTCGATCACGGCGAATTCGCGCTGGCCGGCATCATCCTTGTCGTGCGCGGGGTGTTCGGCCAGTTCGAAAGTGCGTCCCGCGTCCATGCGGCGCACGCCGCCGATGCCATGAAAGCGCTTCGCGTGCGACTCCTGCTCCTCCATCCAGATTTTCGATAGATGGTCGCCGCGGGACTGTTCGGGGTAGGTATAGGCGCCCGTGTATTCGTAGACTTCGAGTTGCTGCGGCAGGTCGCCCTGGTTCGCGATCGTCGGCGTATGGGTTGCCTTCGGATTCGATGCTGTGGGCGGCTGCTTGTAGTCGAACGTGCGCGTGGTGCGTGCGACGCTTCGCAGCGTTCGGGAGCCGGAGAACTGGACGAGTGAATCGGCTTCGTCTTTTGCGCCGGCGTGATGAAAGCGGACTGTTTGTGGCGACAGCGCGAGTAGCGCGTCAATCCGGTCGACGACGACGAGTTTGTGCGACTTGCCGTCGTCCGCCTGCTCCCAGAAGCCGTACAGGCCTTCCGATTCCATCAGGCGATGCATGAAATTCCAGTCGTCTTCGTATTGCATGCAGAACGAGCGGGACGGCAGCGGCTGGTAGAGCTTGAAGGTGAAGCGCCCCTTGGCCTGCGGGTGCTGGTTCAGCACGTCGGCGATGATGTCGTCTGCCGACCGGTCCTGCCAGATGCGCTGATCGCGGCGGAACTTCAGGAAGTGCAGGAACGACGCAAAGACGATCTGATAGTGCGTGACGCCGCTGTCCGATCCGAGCCGGCGGGCGGCATGTACGTAGCCGTGGTGAGGTGCGTACGACCGGTCGGCCTGCTGGATCCACAGCGTCACCGGCTGGGCGATCAGTTTCTTGAGTTCGAGGTTGTCCGATACCGAGACGGTATCGACGGTGAACTCGAAATGGCGCCCGAGCCGCGATCGTCCCTTGACGCGATGCGGCAGCAGGACGTCGGGGCCGAGCGGCGTATCCAGTTTGACAAGCCGCTCGTGCTGAACCGGTCCGGCCAGCAATGCGCTTCTTGACGCTTGCGAATTCATCACCAGTGCTCGCTTTTTTTGTGCTGGTTCGCACGCTCTCCCGTGCGGAATCCGGTAATTGTATGAGAAAAACCGGTTCTATCTCGAATTTACAGGCGGGCGGTCCCTGGCTTCAACCCACCGCGTCTTCCGCCTTCCAGTCCCCCGACTTCCCGCCGCGCTTCTCCCGCACGCTTACATCCGTGATCACCATCCCGCGATCCACGGCCTTGCACATGTCGTAGACGGTCAGCAGCCCGACCTGGACGGCCGTCAGCGCTTCCATCTCGACGCCGGTCCGGCCGAACGTCTCGACCTGCACGACGCAATGCACGCCCGGCAGCGCGTCGTCGAGTTCGAAGTCGACGGCCACGCGCGTCAGCGCGAGCGGGTGGCACAGCGGAATGAGATCGGCCGTGCGCTTCGCGCCCTGGATCGCCGCGATGCGCGCGACGCCGAGCACGTCGCCCTTCTTGGCCTTGCCGTCGCGGATCAGCGCGAACGTGGCCGGCAGCATCCGGATCGTGCCGCGCGCGATCGCGATGCGTTGCGTTTCCTGCTTGCCGCCGACGTCGACCATGTGCGCATGGCCGGCGGCATCGAAATGGGTGAGTCCTGACATGGCTTCCTCTAGTGGAACGGAGTGCGCTCGCACGTCCGTCGATCCTGCTTCGCGATCGGCCGGGCGCCGAATCAGGTATCGGCGCTAAGAACCGATCCAACCTCTCAACGGGCGCCTATCATAGCAGCGGCGTTCGCGTCGCCGCAGGCGCAGATGACGCACGTTCGGCACGGGACAGTCGTCTCGGCGCCGGTACAATGACCCGAATATTCAGACCAAACGCCGCGATGCGCGCCGGTGCGCGGGACGGCGTCGTTTTTCATCCTGCCATGCGTGTCAAACAGTTGCTTGCCGTGTCGCTGTCGGCGGCGCTCGTGCTGCCGCCGGGCGGCCATGCGCAGAGCGCATCCGCGCCACCGCTCGAGCCGGCGGCCGGCGGCTCGACGTCGATTTCCACCGTGCCGTCCGGCATCGCGACCGGCGTATTCGGCACGTACGGCGGCGCGGAGAGCCGGTTGTCGGGCGCGGGCGGTGCGTCGGTGCCAGTCGCGAGCCTGCGCGCGCCGCTGCGTGCGCTGGAGCTGCCCGATCTCGGCGACGGCTCCGGCGGCTCGCTGACGCCGCGCGCCGAGCGCCGGCTCGGCGAGCGCGTGATGCGAGAAGTGCGGCGCGATCCCGACTATCTCGACGACTGGCTCGTGCGCGACTATCTGAACGCGATGGCGGCGCGGCTCGCGGCCGCGGCGGCGGCGCGCTACATCGGCGGCTACACGCCGGACTTCGACCTGTTCCCGGTGCGCGATCCGCAGATCAATGCGTTCTCGATGCCGGGCGGCTTCATCGGGATCAACAGCGGGCTGGTCGTGACGACGCAGACGGAGTCGGAGCTCGCATCGGTGGTCGGCCATGAGATGGGCCACGTGCTGCAGCGGCACATCGCACGGATGATCGGCGCGAGCGAGAAGTCCGGCTACACGGCGCTCGCGACGATGCTGCTCGGCGTGCTGGCCGGCGTGCTCGCGCGCAGCGGCGATCTCGGCAGCGCGATCGCGATGGGCGGGCAGGCGTATGCGGTCGACAACCAATTGCGCTTCTCGCGCTCGGCCGAGCGCGAGGCCGATCGCGTCGGCTTCCAGCTGCTCGCGGGGGCCGGCTACGACCCGTACGGGATGCCGGGCTTCTTCGAGCGGCTCGATCGCGCGTCGATGGGCGATGCGGGCGTGCCGGCCTATGCGCGCACGCACCCGCTGACCGGCGAGCGGATTGCCGACATGGAGGACCGTGCGCGCCGCGCGCCGTACCGGCAGCCGCGCCAGTCGGCCGAATACGGGTTCGTGCGCGCGCGGCTGCGCATCCTGCAGAACCGGGCGCCGACCGACATCTCGGCCGAGGCGCGCCGGATGCAGCTCGAGATCGACGATCGCACGGCCCCGAACGTCGCGGCGAACTGGTACGGCATCGCGCTCGCGCACACGCTGCTCGGCCAGTACGACGCGGCGGACAAGGCGCTCGCGTCGGCGCGCGGCGCGTTCGATGCGCGCGAGCGGCGCGACGACGACCCGGCGAGCAGCTCGCCGAGTCTCGACGTGCTGGCCGCCGACATCGCCCGCCGCGCGGGCCGAACCGACGACGCGGTACGGCTCTCGGCGCTCGCGCAGCGGCGCTGGCCGGCGTCGCACGCGGCGATCGTCGCGCACCTGCAGGCGCTGATCGCGGCGCGCCGCTTCGCCGAAGCGCAGACGCTCGCACGGGCGCAGGCCAAGGCCGACCCCGAACAGCCGGACTGGTGGGATTACCTCGCGAAGTCGAGCGACGGCAAGGGCGACGTGCTCGCGCGGCGCCGGGCGCTGGCGGAGAAACTGGCGCTCGACGGCGCGTGGCCGTCGGCGATCCGGCAACTGAAGGAAGCGCGCGACGCGAAGGACGTGTCGTTCTACGAGCAGTCGATCATCGGCGCGCGGCTGCTGGAATTCGAGGCGCGCTACAAGGAAGAGCGCGACGACGAGAAGAACGGCCGCGGGTAGCGGCCGCCGCGCGGCGCACGCGGACGCCGTCGCGACGGGTCAGCAGCCGCTGCCGGCCGCGTCGCGCGCGTGACGCGCCGGGCTCGCGACGTAGCCGAACCGGCCGGGCACGTCGGCGCACGCGATGCTGCCGAGCGGCAGCGTGCGGCCGTCGCGCCAGCGCAGCACGGGCGGCTCGGCATCGAAATCCGCGTGATCGGAGAACAGCCCGAGGTCGTGATCGTGCAGCGCCGCGATGCGCGCGGGGGTGCCGGCCTCGCGAAACAGCACGCCGCCGCCGTCGTCGAGCCAGACCGCATCCGGTTCGAACGGGGCGCCCGTTTGGTCGGTGAGCGCAAGCTGCCCGTCGCGTTCGGCGAGCCGGACGACCCACGGTGTATACGCGAGTTCGACGTACACGCGCTGCGGCCCGTTCTGGAAGAACCACTGGCCCTGCGCGTCGCATGCATAGTTGCGGCCGATGAACGCGTTCAGCGCCGCATGCCGGACCGGCGAGCCGAGCTCGCCGGCCGCCTGCGCCGCGTCGTCGCGCAGCCGCCAGGCGCCGCGCCGGTCGAGCAGCAGCCAGCCGGTGCAATCCGGCACGTTCGGCCATTTGGCGAGCGCCTGCCTGACGATGTCATCCATGGTCGACGAATCTCGAGCAATAGCCGAACACCCGCGCCGACAGCCAGTCGAGGCGGCCGGGGAACGGCCCGGTCATGAAACCCGCATGGCCGCCGTGCGCGGGCTGGTCGAGCTCGACGGCCGGCGACACGTCGGCCGGGCCCGGCAGCGCCGATTCGGGCAGGAACGGATCGTTGCGGGCGTTGAGGATCAAGGTCGGCACGTCGATCGCGGGCAGCAGCGGCCGCGTGGTCGCCTTCGTCCAGTAGTCGTCCGCGTTCGCGAAACCGTGCAGCGGCGCGGTCACGACCTCGTCGAAGTCGCGCATCGTCACGGCCTGCAGCATCGCTTCGCGGTCGAACAGGCCCGGATACTGGTCGAGCTTGGCGAGTGCCTTGCGTTTGAGCGTCTTCAGGAAGCTGCGCGTATAGACCATCGCGAACCCCTGCGACAGCGCGCGGCCGCCCGCGTGCACGTCGATCGGCGTCGAGATCGCGGCGGCGGCATGCACGATCGACGTGTCGCTGCGGTGCTCGCCGAGCCAGCGCAGCAGCACGTTGCCGCCGAGCGACACGCCCGCCGCGACCAGCGGCCCGCGATGCTGCGCGGCGAGCCGGCGCAGGATCCAGTCGACCTCGGCGCTGTCGGCGAGATGGTAGAAGCGCGGCTGGCGGTTGATCTCGCCGCTGCAACTGCGGAAGTGCGGCACGACGGCGTGCCACCCCTTCGCGCGCGCGGTCGCCATCATCGCGAGCGCGTAGTGCGAGCCGGAGCTGCCTTCGAGGCCGTGGAACAGCACGAACAGCGGCGCGTCGGGCGCCGGCGCCGCGCTGTCGAGATGCGCGACCCAGTCGAGATCGATGAAGTCGTGGTCGGGGGTTTCCCATCGCTCTCGCCGGTAAGCGACAAGCGGACGCCGCGCGAACAGCGCGGGCACGATGGTTTGCACATGGCTGTTGGGCAGCCAGCGCGGTGCGCGATAGCGCAATGAATCGTCGTCGGGGGCCGGGGCCCCGGTCAGCGGCGAGGTGGGCGGAGAAGCCGTACTCATGATCGCCCCGCTAATGCGTTGCTTCGTTCTTCGTCAGTGCAGCGGACCCTGCCCGTGACGGATCTTCGCGGCGAATTGTCCGGCCGCTCGTTCAGGAATCGGGCTCGCGTGGATGTGCGCGATGCGCCATTCGCCGCGTTCGTGAATCATCACGTACGTCGCGAAAACCATGTCGGGTTCGGCCGTCAGGTCGGCCTGCTGATGCGCTTCGGCGATCGTATAGACGACCGTGCCGAGGCTGTCGTACACGCGGATGTCGAGCGGCTCGATCGTGACCGGACGCGTCGCGAGCCGATTGGCGAGCCCCCCGCGGATCTGGTCGAGGCCGTGCAGATGCTCGCCGTCCGCCCATACGCAGCTGGCGAAATCCTCGTCGATCCACAACGCCAGCAGCGCGTCGAGATTGGCATCCGCGACGGCCTGGTAGTAGGCGTTCAGCGTATCGGCAGCGGCTTCGAAAAGACGGGCAAAACGTGGCATCGGGGTTGTCTCTCGCGCGCATCGCGCGCCATATTCAGCACGGCGGCCCGGATCGAGCCGCCGCACACCGGTGAATCGGATTGCCCGGCGCGCCGTGCGACGCTGCCGGTCAGGGTCAGCGCTGCCCGACGAGCATGCCGCGCAAATCGCCGAATACCTGCTCGGGACCGAGTTCGCGCAGGCACTTCAGATGGCCGAGCGGGCACTCGCGTTCGAAGCAGGGACTGCATTCGAGATGCAGCCATTGTACCTTCGCCAGGTCCGACAGCGGAGGGGTGTGGCGCGGATCGGTCGATCCGTACAGCGCGACGAGCGGCCGGCGCAGCGCGGCGGCGACGTGCATCAGGCCCGAATCGTTGGTGACGACCGCGTTCGCGCGCGCGATCAGCGCACACGCCTCGGACAACGACGTCTGCCCGCACAGGTTGCGCACGTTCGGCGCGTGGTCGGCGATCGCCTGCGCGGCCGCGGCATCCTTCTGCGAGCCGAGCGCGACGATCTGCGTATACGGGAACGACTGGTGGACGATGGTCGCGAGCGACGCGAAATGCTCGGGCGGCCAACGCTTGGCCGGGCCGTATTCGGCGCCGGGGCAGAACACGACGAGCGGCTTGCGCGTATCGAGATTGAAACGTGCGGACACGCGCGCCGTCTCGTTCAGGTCGGCGTCCAGGCGCGGCGCGGGCAGCGTCTTCATCGACTCGGGCAGCTTCGCCCCCGGCGCGTACGCGAGCGCCGCGTAATGGGTCGTCATCGGCGGCCGCTCGCCCGACTTGGTCGGATTCGCGTGCCGCACGTTCAGCAGCCCGTAGCGGTGCTCGCCCGTATAGCCGATCCGCAGCGGGATGTTCGCGAGCCACGGGATCACCGCGGACTTCAGCGAATTCGGCAGCACGTACGCCGCGTCGTAGCCGACGTCGCGCAGGTCGCTCGCGAGCTGCCAGCGGCGCAGCAGTTGCAGCTTGCCGTGCGCGAGATCGGTCGCGTAGACATCGTGGATCTCGGGCATCCGCTCGAGCACGGGCGCGACCCACGAGGGCGCGACGGCATCGATCGCGATGCGGGGATGGAGCTTTTTCAGCAGCGCAAAAAGCGGCTGCGCCATCAATGCGTCACCGATCCAGTTCGGTGCGATAACCAGCGCTCGACGCATCAGGTCGACTTCCGATGTCGTAATGAAGCACGGCGCACGGGCGCCGCGTTCGGGTTGCCAGAATGGGGAAGGGCGGCGCGCCGGACCTCCGGCTGCGCCGCCTTGCGGATAGGCGGGCCCTCGGGCCCGGCCGTCGTGGCTCAGTGGCCCTTGACGACCTCGCCGTCGCGCAGCTTGTAGCGCGTGCCGCAGTACGGGCAGCGCGCCTCGCCGTGCGACACGTCGATGAAGACGCGCGGGTGAGCGCTCCAGCGCGCCATGGCCGGGTTCGGGCAGTAGGCGGGAAGATCCTTGGCCGTCAGCTCGACCAGCGGCATTTCCTTGATTTCACTCATGAGACTTTCTCTTATCACTCTTTTGTGGGGCGGTCGGTGGCGCGGCGCGCTCAGACCTTCGTCAGCCAGTGCGCGTACTTCGCGTTCTTGCCCGACACGATATCGAAAAACGCCGACTGGAGCTTTTCCGTGACGGGGCCGCGTGCGCCGCTGCCGATCGTGCGGTTGTCGAGCTCGCGGATCGGCGTGACTTCGGCGGCCGTGCCGGTGAAGAACGCTTCGTCGGCCGTGTAGACCTCGTCGCGCGTGATGCGCTTCTCGATCACGTCGATGCCGGCGTCCTTCGCGAGCGTGATGACCGTGTCGCGCGTGATGCCGTCCAGGCACGACGACAGGTCCGGCGTGTACAGCTTGCCGTTGTTCACGAGGAAGAAGTTCTCGCCGGAGCCTTCCGACACGTAGCCGTCGACGTCGAGCAGCAGCGCTTCGTCGTAGCCGTCGGCCGTCGCTTCCTGGTTCGCGAGAATCGAGTTCACGTACCAGCCCGACGCCTTCGCGCGCACCATCGACACGTTCACGTGATGGCGCGTGAACGACGAGGTCTTCACGCGGATGCCCTTCGCGAGGCCCTCTTCGCCGAGGTACGCGCCCCACGGCCACGCGGCGATCGCGACGTGGATCGTGTTGCCCTTCGCGGCCACGCCGAGCTTTTCCGAGCCGACCCAGATGATCGGGCGCAGGTAGCACGACTCGAGCCGGTTCTCGCGCACGACCGCGAGTTGCGCGGCTTCGAGCGTTTCGCGGTCGAACGGCACGTCCATCTGGAAGATCTTCGCCGAATTCAGCAGACGTTTGGTGTGCTCGCGCAGGCGGAAGATCGCGGTGCTGCCGTCGGCCGCCTTGTACGCGCGCACGCCCTCGAAGACGCCCATGCCGTAGTGCAGCGTGTGGGTCAGGACGTGGATCTTGGCGTCGCGCCAGTCGATCAGCTTGCCGTCCATCCAGATCTTGCCGTCGCGGTCGGCCATTGACATAGGATTCTCCTGGAAGCGGTGGGGTGCTGCGGGGTGTATGCAGCGTTGAGCCGGAAAGACGCTTATTTTAGCGTCATTTGGTGGCGATCCGGTCGGCCGGCGCGGGGCCGGCGCTATAATCGTCCGGTACCGATTCCAATAACGATGGGTCGCACCGGCAGGAGGCGCCGGCGGCCCCATGAACCGCCCGCTGCGGCCCGCTTTCCGATGCTCGCTCGATTGTCCGCCACCGACCGCTTCGCGCTGATCCAGGGCGCGCGCGACTATTCCCCGACACTGATGGCGATCCTGTCCTGGGGTCTCGTCACCGGCGTCGCGATGAGCAAGTCCGTGATGACGCTCGGGCAGGCGAGCGCGATGTCGCTGTTCGTCTACGCGGGCTCGTCGCAGCTCGCGGTGCTGCCGCTCCTCGCGGCGAAGCTGCCGATCTGGACCGTGCTGCTCACGGCCGCGATGGTCAACCTGCGCTTCGTGATCTTCAGCGCCGGGCTGGCGCCCCATTTTTCCTACCTGCCGCTGTGGCGGCGCCTCGCGATCGGCTATTTCAACGGCGACGTGATCTACCTGCTGTTCCAGAAACAGGGCTTCGCGTACGGCCGCGTGCCGGGCAAGGAAGCGTATTTCTGGGGGATGGCGCTCGCGAGCTGGGCGTCGTGGCAGGTGTCGTCGCTCGCCGGCATCCTGCTCGCGAGCATCTTTCCCGCGAGCTGGGGGCTGGAGCTGGCCGGCACGCTCGCGCTGATCCCGATCATGGTGTCGGCGGTCGCGAACCGCTCGACGCTCGCGGCCGTCGCGGTCGCCGGGATCGTGTCGCTGGTCGCGTTCGACCTGCCGTACCGGCTCGCGCTGCCGCTGGCGGTGTTCGCCGCGCTCGCGGCCGGCTGCGCGGCCGATTTCTTCGTCGAGCGGGCCGACTGGCGGCGCATCCGTACCGAAACCGTGCACGAAAAGGACATCGAATGAGCGCGACCGAGATCTGGATCGTCATCGTCGGGATGACGATCGTCACGGCCGTCACCCGCGCGCTGTTCCTGATCGGCGGCGAGCGCACCGTGCTGCCCGAGCGCGCGCAGCGCGCGCTGCGCTACGCGCCGGCCGCCGCGCTGGTCGCCGTCGTGCTGCCCGACGTGCTCGAAACGCCGGCCGGGCTGTCGTTCGCGCTGTCCAACCATCCGTTCTACGCAGCGCTCGCCGGCTTCGGCTGGTTTTTGTGGCGGCGCAGCATGCTCGGCACGATCGTCGTCGGCATGCTCGTGTTCACCGCGCTGCGCCTGATCTTCTGATGAGCAGCCATTCCGGCTTGCCGGGCGCCGGATGCCTGCGTCCGGGTATTGCTGCATTGCGGCAAAACGGCGGTTCCGGCGCGCGATCCCAAATAGGCGGAATTCGCCGCCGCACGGGTCAGTCTGCCGGGTGGATCGGCTAGAATGCCCGTTCAAGATTTTTTACCCGTGCGCGTCATGCGAACCGCCAGCCACGGCCGCATCCGGCGCCCTTTCGCGGCAGCCCGCGCACGTCCAGCGTGAACCCCCTTTCCCCATCCACTACTTCAATCTGTTCAACATGAGCCAAGTCAAGCGTCTTACCGACCTGATCGCCGCCGGCCAGCTCGCCGGCAAGCGGGTGTTCATCCGTGCCGACCTGAACGTCCCGCAGGACGATCACGGCAACATCACCGAGGACACGCGCGTGCGTGCGTCCGTGCCCGCCATCCAGGCCGCGCTCGATGCCGGCGCGGCCGTGATGGTCACGTCGCACCTCGGCCGTCCGACCGAGGGCGAATTCAAGCCGGAAGACTCGCTCGCGCCGGTCGCGAAGCGTCTCGCCGAACTGCTCGGGCGCGACGTGCCGCTCGTGGCGAACTGGGTCGAGAACGGCGTGAACGTCGCGCCGGGCCAGGTCGTGCTGCTCGAGAATTGCCGCGTGAACAAGGGCGAGAAGAAGAATTCGGACGAACTCGCGCAAAAGATGGCGAAGCTCTGCGACGTGTACGTGAACGACGCGTTCGGCACCGCGCACCGTGCGGAAGCGACCACCCATGGGATCGCGAAGTACGCGCCGGTCGCATGCGCGGGCCCGCTGCTGGCGGCCGAACTCGACGCGCTCGGCAAGGCGCTCGGCAACCCGGCGCGCCCGCTGGTGGCGATCGTCGCCGGCTCGAAGGTGTCGACCAAGCTGACCATCCTGAAGTCGCTGGCCGGCAAGGTCGACCAGCTGATCGTCGGCGGCGGCATCGCGAACACGTTCATGCTCGCGGCCGGCCTGTCGATCGGCAAGTCGCTCGCGGAAGCCGATCTCGTCGCCGAGGCGAAGGCGATCATCGACGAAGCGCGCGAGCGCGGCGCGTCGGTGCCGATCCCGACCGACGTCGTCACCGCCAAGGAATTCTCGCCGACGGCCGCAGCCACGGTGAAGCAGGTCGCCGACATCGAGGCGGACGACATGATCCTCGACATCGGCCCCGATACGGCCAAGGCGCTCGCGAGCCAGCTCGAGAAGGCCGGCACGATCGTGTGGAACGGGCCGGTGGGCGTGTTCGAGTTCGACCAGTTCGGCAACGGCACCAGGACGCTCGCCGAAGCGATCGCCAAATCGTCCGCGTTCTCGATCGCGGGCGGCGGCGACACGCTCGCGGCCATCGCGAAGTACGGCATCCACGACCAGGTCAGCTATATCTCCACGGGCGGCGGCGCCTTCCTCGAGTTCCTCGAGGGGAAGAAGCTGCCGGCGGTGGAAGTGCTCGAAACGCGGGCGGCCTGAGCGTGGCGACGCGCGCAGGGGCGACCAAGGCCGCGCGCTCCGCGAAAGCGGAGCAGCCGGCCGGCGCGGGCAAGCGCAAACGCGCGCCCGCGCGGGCGAACACCGCCCCGCGCGCACCGGCGGCCGCCGGCGACGCGGCCGTGCAGCACCACGAGATTCAGAACAAAGCGATGCCGGGCGCGAGCACCGGCACGCCCACCGGAGCGACGGCCGCTGGGCCTGCCGCTTCCGGCTCTCGCAGCGTTTCACCCAGCGCATCCACCTTGATCCAGATGAGGAGTTTCATGCAGCGCGCCACCAAGATAGTCGCCACGATCGGCCCGGCCTCCAGTTCGCCGGAGATTCTGCTGCAGATGATGCAGGCGGGCCTCGACGTCGTGCGGCTCAATTTTTCGCACGGCACGGCCGACGATCACCGCCAGCGCGCCGAGATGGTGCGCGAGGCCGCCCGCAAGATTGGCCGCGAGATCGCGATCATGGCCGACCTCCAGGGCCCGAAGATCCGCGTCGGCAAGTTCGAGAACGGCAAGACCACGCTCGAGCCGGGCCAGGCTTTCATCCTCGATGCGGGCTGCGAACTCGGCAACGACGAGCGCGTCGGCCTCGACTACAAGGAACTGCCGCGCGACCTGAAGCCGGGCGACCTGCTGCTGCTGAACGACGGCCTGATCGTGCTGACCGTCGAGCGCGTGCTCGGCGACGAGATCCACACGACCGTCAAGGTGGGCGGCGAGCTGTCGAACAACAAGGGGATCAACCGCCAGGGCGGCGGCCTGTCGGCTCCGGCGCTGACCGCGAAGGACATGGAAGACATCCGCACCGCGATGTCGCTCGGCGCGGATCTGGTGGCGGTGTCGTTCCCGAAGAACGCGACCGACATGGAAATGGCGCGCCAGCTCGCGAACATCGCGGGCGCGCCGTACGGCATCAAGCCGAAGATGATCGCGAAGATCGAGCGCGCGGAAGCGATTCCGGCGCTGCAGAGCATCCTCGACGCGTCCGACGGCATCATGGTCGCGCGCGGCGACCTCGCGGTGGAAGTGGGCAACGCGGCCGTGCCGGCGCTGCAGAAGCGGATGATCCGGATGGCGCGCGAGTCGAACAAGCTCGTGATCACCGCGACGCAGATGATGGAATCGATGATCTACGCACCGGTGCCGACCCGCGCGGAAGTGTCGGACGTCGCGAACGCGGTGCTCGACGGCACCGACGCGGTGATGCTGTCGGCCGAGACGGCCGCCGGCAAGTACCCGGTCGTCACGATCGAGACGATGGCGGCCGTGTGCGTCGAGGCGGAAAAATCGGAGCACGTCGAGCTGGACAAGGATTTCCTCGACCGCACGTTCACGCGGATCGACCAGTCGATCGCGATGGGCGCGCTGTTCACCGCGTATCACCTCGGCGCGAAGGCGATCATCGCGCTGACCGAATCGGGCGCGACCGCGCTGTGGATGTCGCGTCACTACACGCACGTGCCGATCTTCGCGCTGACGCCGCGCGTCGGCAGCGAGCGCACGATGGCGCTGTACCGCAACGTGACGCCGCTGCACGTCGACTTCAACAGCGACCGCGATTCGGCGCTGCAGGCGGCGCTCGAGATCGTCGTCAAGCAGGGTTACGTGCAGCATGGCGACATGGTCGTGCTGACCGTCGGCGAGCCGATGGGGCAGGCGGGCGGCACCAACACGCTGAAGATCGTGCGGGTCGGCGAGCACTATTGAGCGCCGGCCGGGCCGCATCGAGCCGGCCGGAATCGATCCGGCACTGTTTTTTGCGCGAAAGCCGCGCGGGGTCCGAAGCCCCGCGCGGCTTTTTTTCTTCTTTTTGGCCGCATTGTGCCGTGCGAACGTAACAAATTGCGAGCGGGCGCCACTCGGCGGTCGGAATCGGAGGCGCTTCGCGATAAAATGCGGCTATTCGACGCTCAGCCGCGCCGTGCCGCCCCGGTCTGGACCGGGAGCGAGCGCCGCGCCGGCGTCAGGGCGCACCGGTTTTCATTCCAAGGAGTTCCACAATGCCTCTCGTATCAATGCGTCAATTGCTGGACCACGCGGCAGAGCACGGTTACGGCCTGCCGGCCTTCAACGTGAACAACCTGGAGCAGATCCAGGCGATCATGGCGGCGGCGGATCAGGTCGGCGCGCCCGTGATCATGCAGGCATCGGCCGGCGCGCGTAAGTATGCGGGCGAGCCGTTCCTGCGCCACCTGATCGAAGCCGCGGTCGAATCGTATCCGCACATCCCGGTCGTGATGCACCAGGATCACGGCCAGTCGCCGGCCGTCTGCACGGCCGCGATCCGCAGCGGCTTCACGAGCGTGATGATGGACGGTTCGCTCGAAGCCGACGGCAAGACGGTCGCGTCGTACGAGTACAACGTCGACGTGTCGCGCAAGGTCGTCGAGATGGCGCACTCGATCGGCGTGACGGTCGAGGCCGAACTCGGCGTGCTGGGCTCGCTCGAGACGATGAAGGGCGACAAGGAAGACGGCCACGGCGCGGAAGGCACGATGACCCGCGAGCAGCTGCTGACCGATCCGGAGCAGGCCGCCGACTTCGTGAAGCTCACGCAGTGCGATGCGCTCGCGATCGCGATCGGCACGTCGCACGGCGCGTACAAGTTCTCGAAGAAGCCGACGGGCGACATCCTGTCGATCCAGCGCATCAAGGAAATCCACGCGCGCATCCCGAACACGCACCTCGTGATGCACGGTTCGTCGTCGGTGCCGCAGGAACTGCTGGCCGAGATCCGCGAATTCGGCGGCGACATGAAGGAAACCTACGGCGTGCCGGTCGAGGAAATCCAGGAAGGCATCAAGCACGGCGTGCGCAAGATCAACATCGACACCGACCTGCGTCTCGCGATCACCGGCGCGATCCGCCGCTACCTGTTCGAGAATCCGGGCAAGTTCGATCCGCGCGACTACCTGAAGCCCGCGCGCGAAGCCGCGAAGAAGGTGTGCGTCGACCGTTACCTCGCGTTCGGCTGCGAAGGCCAGGCCGGCAAGATCAAGCCGGTGTCGCTCGACAAGATCGCCGAGCAGTACAAGTCGGGCGCGCTCGCACAGGTCGTGCGCTGAGACTGTAGTACGATTGCCCCGCCCGGTTTTGCCGCCGGGCATGGGCTGGCCGCCGGGCTGGCCGGATCCGATCCGGCCCCGGCAGCCGTTCCGTCCGGCCGAACGAGGGCCGGCCGGCAGCCGTCCGGGCGCTGCGCCCGCCGGTTCGCCGACGTATTGCAAGACCGCCGTTCCCGCCTGCCGCGGGGAACGGCGTTTCCCTTTTTGTTTGGCTCCTTATCTGCGAAAAGACGATGTCTACCCTTTACGAATCCACGCTCCGCTCGCTGCCGCTCCTCGGTCGCGGCAAGGTTCGCGATAACTACGCGGTCGGCAACGACAAGCTCCTGATCGTCACGACCGATCGCCTGTCGGCCTTCGACGTGGTGATGGGCGAGCCGATTCCGAACAAGGGCCGCGTGCTGAACCAGATGGCGAACTTCTGGTTCGACAAGCTCGCGCACATCGTGCCGAATCACCTGACGGGCGACGCGCCGGAAGCGGTCGTCGCGGCCGACGAGGTCGAGCAGGTAAAGGGCCGCGGCGTGGTCGTCAAGCGCCTCGAGCCGATCATGATCGAAGCGGTCGTGCGCGGCTACCTGGCCGGCAGCGGCTGGAAGGAATACCAGGCGTCGGGCGCCGTCTGCGGCGTGCAGCTGCCGGAAGGCCTGCAGAACGCGCAGAAGCTGCCCGAGCCGATCTTCACGCCGGCCGCGAAGGCCGAGATGGGCGAGCACGACGAGAACATCACGTTCGAGGAAACCGAGCGCCGCATCGGCACCGAGCTGGCCGCGACGATCCGCGACATCTCGATCCGCCTGTACAAGGAAGCGGCCGACTACGCGGCGACGCGCGGCATCATCATCGCCGACACGAAGTTCGAATTCGGCCTCGACAACCACGGCAAGCTGTACCTGATGGACGAAGTGCTGACCGCCGATTCGTCGCGCTTCTGGCCGGCCGACCAGTACGAAGTCGGCACGAACCCGCCGTCGTTCGACAAGCAGTTCGTGCGCGACTGGCTCGAGGCGCAGCCGTGGGGCAAGACGGCGCCGGCGCCGGCGCTGCCGGCCGACGTCGTCGAGAAGACGGCCGCGAAGTACCAGGAAGCGCTCGAGCGCATCACGGGCCAGTCGCTCGCCTGACGGAGCTTTGCATGGGACCGGAGTAAGTGCCGAAGCACTGACTCCGATCGACAGGAACACACGAAATGAATGAAAAGCAAACTGCCCACACGCACAGCGCGCCGCTCGTCGGCGTGCTGATGGGTTCGAGTTCCGACTGGGACGTGATGAAGCATGCGGTCGCCGTCCTGCAGGAATTCGGCGTGCCGTACGAAGCGAAGGTCGTGTCCGCGCACCGGATGCCCGACGAGATGTTCGACTATGCGGAGAAGGCGCGCGAGCGCGGGCTGCGCGCGATCATCGCGGGCGCCGGCGGCGCCGCGCACCTGCCCGGCATGCTGGCCGCGAAGACCACGGTACCCGTGCTCGGCGTGCCGGTCGCGAGCAAGTATCTGAAGGGTGTCGATTCGCTGCACTCGATCGTGCAGATGCCGAAGGGCGTGCCCGTCGCGACGTTCGCGATCGGCGAGGCCGGCGCCGCGAATGCCGCGCTGTTCGCGGTGTCGATCCTGTCCGGCAATTCGGTCGACTACGCGAACCGGCTCGCGGCGTTCCGCGTGCGCCAGAACGAAGCCGCGCACGCGATGGTGCTGCCGCCGCTGGAATGACGGCGTGGCGCGCGGCCGCACGAGGCGGCCGGCGCCGGATTTTCCCACTGCGGCGGGCATTTCCGCGTTCCGCCGCGACCGACCACTGACATGACCGCAACTCCTGATTCCGTTTCCCCGATCCTGCCCGGCGCGTGGCTGGGCATGGTCGGCGGTGGCCAGCTCGGCCGCATGTTCTGCTTTGCCGCCCAGTCGATGGGCTATCGCGTCGCCGTGCTCGATCCCGATCCGGCGAGCCCCGCCGGCGCGGTCGCCGATCGCCATCTGCGCGCGGCGTACGACGACGAAGCCGCACTCGCCGAACTGGCGGACCTGTGCGAGGCCGTATCGACGGAATTCGAGAACGTGCCGGCCGCGAGCCTCGATTTCCTCGCGCGCACGACGTTCGTCGCACCGGCCGGCCGCTGCGTCGCGGTCGCTCAGGACCGGATCGCGGAGAAGCGTTTCATCGAGGCGTCGGGCGTGCCGGTCGCGCCGCACGTCGTGATCGAATCGGCGGCGGCGCTCGCCGCGCTCGACGATGCCGCGCTCGACGCGGTGCTGCCGGGCATCCTGAAGACGGCCCGCCTCGGCTACGACGGCAAGGGCCAGGTGCGCGTCGCCACCGCGCGGGAAGCGCGCGACGCGCATGCCGCGCTCGGCGGCGTGCCGTGCGTGCTGGAGAAGCGCCTGCCGCTGAAATACGAGGTGTCGGCGCTGATCGCGCGCGGCGCGGACGGCCGCTCGGCCGCCTTCCCGCTCGCGCAGAACGTGCATCACAACGGCATCCTCGCGCTGACGATCGTGCCGGCGCCGGCGGCCGGTGCCGCGCGCGTCGACGAGGCGCAGCAGGCGGCCGTGCGGATCGCCGATACGCTCGGCTACGTCGGCGTGCTGTGCGTCGAATTCTTCGTGCTGGAGGACGGCTCGTTCGTCGCGAACGAAATGGCGCCGCGCCCGCACAACTCCGGCCACTACACGGTCGATGCGTGCGCAACGAGCCAGTTCGAGCAGCAGGTGCGCGCGATGACGCGCATGCCGCTCGGCAACCCGCGCCAGCATTCGCCGGCCGCGATGCTGAACATCCTCGGCGACGTGTGGTTCCCCGACGGTGCGGCAGCCGATGCCGTCACGCCGCCGTGGGACACGGTCGCCGCGATGCCGGCCGCGCACCTGCACCTGTACGGCAAGGAAGAGGCGCGCGTCGGCCGCAAGATGGGTCACGTGAACTTCACGGCCGAGACGCGCGACGAAGCCGTAGCCGCCGCCAACGCGTGCGCGCAACTGCTGCGCGTGCCGCTCGACTGAGGCGCGGGCCGATGTCCATCGATCTCCCGACGCACGTGACGCCCGCGCAGATCGACGCGGCCGCCGCGTTGCTCGACGCGGGCCAGCTCGTTGCATTTCCGACCGAAACCGTCTACGGGCTCGGCGGCGACGCGGCCAATCCCGAGGCCGTCGCGCGCATCTATGCGGCGAAAGGGCGGCCGGCGAACCATCCGGTGATCGTGCATCTGCCGCCCGGCGGCGATCCGGGCTACTGGGCCGACGACTTGCCGCCCGACGCGCACGCGCTGATCGATGCGTTCTGGCCGGGCCCGCTGACGCTGATCCTGAAGCGCCATGCGCGCATTCCGGATGCCGTGAGCGGCGGGCAGGATTCGGTCGGGCTGCGCTGTCCGTCGCATCCGGTCGCACAGGCGCTGCTGGCCGCGTTCAGCGCACGGCGCGGCGGCCACGGCGGCGTGGCGGCGCCGTCCGCGAACCGGTTCGGCCACGTGAGTCCGACGACCGCGCAACACGTGCGCGACGAATTCGGCGATACCGTGCACGTACTCGACGGCGGCGCATCCGAAGTCGGCATCGAGTCGACGATCCTCGACCTGTCGCGCGGCTTCCCGGCGCTGCTGCGCCCGGGCCACGTGACGCCTCGACAGATCGCCGACGTGCTCGGCCGCGCGCCGAAGCTGCCGGACGGCAGCGACGCGACCGCGCCGCGCGCGTCGGGCACGCTGAAAGCGCATTACGCGCCGCGCACGCCGCTCGCGCTGCTGCCGTTCGACGCGCTCGAGCCGCTGCTCGCGGCCGCGCAAACCGACGGCGAGCGCGTCGCGCTCGTCGCACGCGCGTCGCGGGCAGGACACTGGGCGCGGGCCGACGGCGTGCATTTCATCGCGGCGCCCGAAGATCCGCAGGCCTATGCACGCGACCTGTACGGCATGCTGCGGGCGCTCGACCGCGCGCAGGTCGCGCGCATCCTCGTCGAGAAGCTGCCCGAGACCGTCGAATGGATCGCGGTCAACGATCGCCTCGGCCGCGCGGCGGCTGCCTTCGAAGCGCGCGACTGACGCGCTCGGGCGCCTGCCGAATGAAAAACGCCCGACCGGCGAACCGGTCGGGCGTTTTCGTTTGGGCGCGTGGCCGGCGGCTTACTTGCCGACGCCGGATTTCGCGATCTGCTGTTCGACGTATTGCGCGAACAGCGCGTGCAGGCGCGTCGCCGGGTGGACCATGTCGGCGAACATGTAGGTCTGGTCCGCGTTCGCGACCGTGTAGGTCTGCGGCGAGCAGAACAGCGACGAGCCGAACGCGGTCGCGTTCGCGACGCCGTACTGCGTGGCGGCCTGGACCATCGCCTTCAGGTTGCAGGCGGTGTCGGTATTCGACACGCTGAAGCCGTTCGCCTTGTAGTTGGCCGCGATGCCGTCCTGCCACGTGAACGAATCGACCATCGCGACCTTCGTCGGGTCGACCTTCAGCGCGGCGAGCGTGCCGACGAGCGTCTGGTTGAACAGGCCCGACAGTTGCGTGAACGCGGCCTGCGTGCCGCCCTGCAGCGCGAGCGGCGTGCCGCCGATGTCCGGCACGTTCGCGACGAACACGTGCGTCGCGCCCGCCGCGACGATCTGCTGGACGATCCCGCCGAGCTGCTGCGCGGCCAGGCCGATCGCCTGCGCCGCCGCGAGTTGCGCGGCCGGCGTATTGCCTTGCGCCTGCGCGACCTGGGCCTGGTAGAAGATGTCGTTCGCGCCGCCGTTGATCAGCACGATCTGGCCGGCGTTGAAGCTGCCGTGCTGCGTCAGGTACTGCTTGACCTGGTCGGCGATCGGCGTCGTCGTCGCCTGTGCGTAGTCGGGGTTCGGCACGCTGGCGTCCGCATGGCCGATGCCCGGCTGCAGCGTCACGCGCGAGCCGCCCTGCGCGTAGCCGAGGCCGCCCGTCGCCTGCAGCGGGATGCCGAAGCCGCCCTGGTTCGCGGGCTGCAGCGTGTCGCCGTAGTACTGCGCGACGTCCTGCGTCCATACCTGGCCCGGGTTGGTCGTGAAGCGGCCGCCGCCGAAGCCGAGCTTGATCTGCGAGTAGGTGCCGACGTCGGACAGGCTGTCGCCGAACGACACGATCTGCATCTTCACGCCCGACGGCGGCGTGTTCGACGCGCTGCTGCCGTTGTTGTCGTCACCGCCGCCGCATGCGGCGAGCAGCGCGAGCGCGGCGCCGGCGATCGCGACTTGCGCGGTGCGCAGCATGCGCTGACGCGTGCGGGAAGGTGCGTGTTGTTGTGTCTGCATCGTTCGATCTCCTCGTAGATATGGCCCTGATGTGTTTCTCATCTGCCGCGTGCCTGCTCGGTTCCGGGCTGCGCGGCGGCCGTTGGCTGAAACGGTTTATCGGTCGCGCGCAACCGCCAGCGGCACGGTGCGCGGATCCTGGTTCGCGGCCTCGGCAATCTGCGCATGATAAGCGCTCGCCCACTCGGGCGGGCCGAAAATCGCGCGCAGCTTGTTGCGCCATCCGTCGACGCGCCACGCGTCGGACGCCATCGCCACCCACTCGTGGAAGGTCGCGACGAGCGGGTTGTTCGAGCCGAGCCGTTCGACGATTCCGTACCGCGGCGGATCGTCGGGCGTTTCCTCGACATAGCTGCCGAACAGGCGATCCCAGATCACCAGGACGCCTGCGTAATTGCGGTCGATGTAGCGCGGGTTGCGCGCATGGTGGGCGCGGTGGATCGACGGCGTGTTCAGCACGTATTCGAGCCAGCCGAGCTTGCCGATCGCCTGGGTGTGCACGAAGAACTGGAACGCGAGGTTGATCAGCACGATGCCGACGACCTGTTGCGGCGGAAAGCCGGCGAACGCGAGCGGCAGCCAGAACAGCCACATGCCCGCGATCGGGTACATCAGGCTCTGACGGAACGCGGTCGAGAAATTCATCCGTTCGGACGAGTGGTGCACGACGTGCGCGGCCCACAGCCAGCGCACGCGATGGCTCGCGCGATGGAACACGTAGTAGAGGAAGTCCTGCGCGACGAACAGCACCGCGAACGACAGCCAGCCGTCGTGCCACGTGTAGACGCGATAGTGCCGGTAGCAGTACGCATAAACGGGAATCACGAACAGCCATGCGATCTTGTCGGCGCCCTGGTGCATCAGCGCGAGCGCCGCGTTGCACAGCGTGTCGCGCCACGCATAGATGCGGTCCTGCGCACGGGTGCGGGCGAGGTGCCAGGCCTCCCACGCGATGCAGAGCAGGAAGACGGGCGCCAGCGCGAGCAGAAGCAATTCGACGTCGAATCGCATGGGCGTGTCTCCTTCGTTCCCCTGCAAGCCATCGGGCCGGGCGTGTGGCCCGTTGTAGATATCGGTCAGGCCAACAGCCTACGCAATCGCCACGCGCTAGGCGAGGGGGCAGCGTAGAGGGTTCCCTCTGAGGACAGGGTTTCTACGGAATCCGTACTGCACGGGGCCGGGCGGTGCGGCCCCGTTTTATGCATGCGGCGTACGCGCGGGGCGTCGCGCGACGGTGGCGCGGGCGTTTCAAACCGCGCGGCGCGAGATTTCGCGGGCGGCGCGGTGCGGGGCGCGCGCGGGCCGCCCTGTCACGACGGCCCGCTGCGCGGGGCACGGATCGTCAGTGCGCGCCCGCGTAGATCCACTCGAGCAGCGTGTCGTGCGCGGCGCGCGCGCCTTCCGCGTGATCGTTGTTGATGAAGCTGACGACGACGTAGCTCTGGCCGTCCGCACCGGCGACGTAACCGGCGATCGCGCGCACGTCGCGCAGCGTGCCGGTCTTGATGTGCGCGTTGCCGAGCACGCCCGCGTTGGTGAGGCGGTTCTTCATCGTGCCGTCGATGCCCGCGATCGGCAGCGAATCGACGAACGCCTGCGCGACGGGGCTCGCGTTCGCGGCCTGCAGCAGCGCGGCGAGCGACAGCGCGCTCACATGTTCTTCGCGCGACAGCCCCGAGCCGTTCTCGAGCACGAGGTCGGGCATCGCGATGCCGTTCTTCTGCAGGAACGCCTGGATCGCGCGGCTCGACTGCTCGGGCGTCGCGGGCGGCTTGCCGCTGACCGCGCCGATCGTCAGGAACAGGTTGCGCGCCATCACGTTGTTGCTGAACTTGTTGATGTCGTAGACGATGCTGCCGAGCACCGGGCTGTGATGCACGGCGAGCGGCCGCGCGGTGACGGGCACCTTGCCTTCGCTCACGGGCCCCGCGATCGTGCCGCCGTCCTGCTGCCACAGCGCGAGGAAGCCGCGTGCGAAGAACGTCGTGTGATCGAGGATCGCGAGGTTGGTCGTGTGCGCGCCGCAGCGCAGCGGGTAGTCGCCGGCGAACGACGCGGTCATGATCCCGCCGCCGGCCGTCAGCGTCGGGCGCGCGGCCGCGGCGGCCGCGCTGCACGAGCCCGAGCCTTCGACGAGCTGGTTGTCGATCGACAGGTCCGCGAGCGGCGGCAGCACGTCGACGGCGACCTTGCCGTCATCGCCCGGCGTGACCGTGAACGACACGGCCTTGAACGCATACAGCAACGGATCGGGGCCGACGTTGTACGGCGCGCTGGCATCGTCGTCGAACGACGGCAGGTCGCGCGTCGACGCCGCGAAATAGCTCTTGTCGAGCACGAGACCGCCGGCCACGCGCTTGACGCCTGCCTTGCGCAGTTTGTCGACGAGGTCGATCAGCTCTTCGGGCACGAGCTTCGGATCGCCGGTGCCCTTGATGTACAGATTGCCCTGCAGCGTGCCGTCGGGGTCGATCGTGCCGTCCGTGTACGCGGTGGTGCGCCAGCGGTAGTCGGGGCCGAGGATCGACAGGCCCGAGAAGGTCGTCACGAGCTTCATCGTCGAGGCCGGCAGCATCGGCCGGCTCGCATTCCATGCGATCAGCGGTTGCGGATCGCCGACGCGCTCGACGACGACGCTCATCGCCGACGCCGGCACCTTCGCGCGCTGCAGCGCGACGAGCACGGATGCCGGCAGGCCGGCCGCGCGCGCGGCGGGCGACACGACGGCGGTCTTGCGCGCTTCCTTGCGCGCTTCCTTGTGGGATTTCTTGCGGGCCTGCGCGGACGGCGCGAACGCGAGGGCCGTGCACGTGGCGACGACGGCGGCCGCCCGCAGACAGACGCGGGCGCGGGGGGCGAACCGGGCGGAAAGGGCGGAAAGATCGAAAATCGGCATGGGCGAATACGGGAAAAGCAGGGGCTCGGGCAGGACGCGCGGGGCGCGGAAGCGCACATTGTAGAGACAAGTCGGGGCAGGTCCCTTGCAATCCGCCTTACTGTTGCATTGCACGGTGCCGCGCACGCGATTCGCGGCGCTACAATGGTCGCCGTGTTTGACTCGCCCATGGATGGCTGTCCCGATGCGGATTCTGCTTGTCGAAGATGATCGAATGATCGCCGAAGGCGTGCGCAAGGCGCTGCGCTCGGACGGCTTTGCGGTCGACTGGGTGCAGGACGGCGACGCCGCGCTCACGGCGCTCGGCGGCGAGACGTACGATCTGCTGCTGCTCGATCTCGGCCTGCCGAAGCGCGACGGCATCGACGTGCTGCGCACGCTGCGCGGGCGCGGGCTGGCGCTGCCGGTGCTGATCGTCACAGCGCGCGACGCCGTCGCCGATCGCGTGAAGGGGCTCGACGCCGGCGCCGACGACTATCTCGTCAAGCCGTTCGATCTCGACGAGCTGGGCGCGCGCATGCGCGCGCTGATCCGCCGCCAGGCCGGCCGCAGCGAGTCGCTGATCCGCCACGGCGCGCTGACGCTCGATCCCGCGTCGCACCAGGTGACGCTCGACGGCGCGCCCGTCGCGCTGTCCGCGCGCGAGTTCGCGCTGCTCGAGGCGCTGCTCGCGCGGCCGGGCGCGGTGCTGTCGAAGAGCCAGCTCGAGGAGAAGATGTACGGCTGGGGCGAGGAGATCGGCAGCAACACGGTCGAGGTCTACATCCACGCGCTGCGCAAGAAGCTCGGCTCGGACCTGATCCGCAACGTGCGCGGGCTCGGCTACATGGTCGTCAAGGAAAGCTGACGCGTGCGGTCGATTCGTCATCAATTGCTGATCTGGCTGCTCGCGATCGTCGTCGCGGGCGTGGGCATGGCCGGCTGGCTCATCTACCGGCAGGCGCTCGCCGAAGCGAACGAACTGTTCGACTACCAGTTGCAGGAAATCGCCGCGGCGCTGCCGTCGGAGCCGTTCTCGCAGGTGTTCGGCTCGCGCACCAACGGCGACGAAGGCATCGTGATCCAGATCTGGAATCGCAACGGCGTGCTGATGTACTTCTCGCATCCGCGTGCGCCGATCGCGCCGCGCGCGGAGCTCGGCTTCTCGACCGAGCGCACCGATCGCGGCGAATGGCGCGTGTACGGCGCGATCGTCGGCGACAACGTCGTGCAGCTCGCGCAGCCGCTGTCGGTGCGCAACCGGCTGGCGGCGAACGTCGCGCTGCGCACGCTGTGGCCGCTGATCGTGCTGCTGCCGTTCCTCGGCGCGGCCGTGTGGGGGATCGTCGGGCGCGGGCTCGCGCCGCTCGCCCGCGTGACGCGCGCGGTCGAGGCGCGCCGCCCGGAAGCGCTCGATTCGCTGCCCGACGCGCGCCTGCCGCTCGAGGTGCAGCCGCTCGTGCGGGCGCTGAACGGGCTGCTCGCGCGGCTGTCGGCGGCGCTCGACACGCAGAAGGCGTTCGTCGCCGACGCCGCGCACGAATTGCGCACGCCGCTCGCGGCCGTGCAGATCCAGGCGCAGCTCGTCGCTCGCGCGAAGGACGATGCGTCGCGCCGCGAGGCGATCGCGGATCTCCAGGACGGCGTGTCGCGCGCGACGCGTCTCACCGAGCAGCTGCTCGCGCTCGCGCGCGCCGAGCCGGACGGCGCGACGATGCGCGAACCGGTCGACCTGCAGGCGCTGCTCGCCGAATGCGTGACCGCGCATGCGCCGCTCGCGCAGCGGCACGACATCGATCTCGGCTTCGAGGAAACGCGCGCGGCGAGCGTCGTCGCGGACGTCGGCGCGCTGCGCGTGATGTTCGGCAACCTGCTCGACAACGCGGTGAAGTACACGCCGGACGGCGGCCGCATCGACGTGTCGCTGACGCGCGACGCGGCCGGCCGCGCGTGCGTGCAGATCGCCGACAGCGGGCCGGGCATTCCGGCCGACGAGCGCGAGCGCGTGTTCGACCGCTTCTATCGCGACAGCACGGCGCGCGCGCGCACCGACGTGTCGGGCAGCGGGCTCGGGCTCGCGATCGTCAAGCGCGTGGCGGCGCAGCAGGGCGCGACGGTGTCGCTCGGCGATGCGGCCGCGGGCGGCCTGCTCGTCAGCGTCGTGTTCCGCGATGCGGAGATGCCGGCCCCGGCGCCGCAGCCTTCCGAATCCGTCTGAAGAGGCGGCGCCGGCGGGGTGCCGGCAGCCGCTTAAGCCCGGCTTAAGGCTGATTAAGCCTCCTTTAAGTCAGGGTCGTTACGCTGCGTCCTAACAAAGAGGAGGTCCTACGATGAACACCCGATTCCTTGCGCGCGGCACCGTCGCGGTCGCCGTGGCGGCCGCCCTGTCGGCCGGCTATTTCGCCGGCACCCGCCGCGCCGATCCGCAGATCATCACGCCCGCGCAGGCGGCCGCATTGATGCCGGCAGAAGCCGCGGCCAAGACCGGCATTCCCGATTTCTCCGGGCTCGTCGAGACCTACGGCCCGGCGGTCGTGAACATCAGCGCGAAGCACGTCGTGAAGCAGGTGTCGCGGCGCGCGCCGCAGCCGCAACTGCCGATCGATCCGAGCGACCCGTTCTACCAGTTCTTCAAGCACTTCTACGGCCAGGTGCCGGGCATGGGCGGCGACGCGCAACCGGACGATCAGCCGAGCGCGAGCCTCGGGTCGGGCTTCATCGTCAGTGCCGACGGATACATCCTCACCAATGCACACGTGATCGACGGCGCGAACGTCGTCACGGTCAAGCTGACCGACAAGCGCGAATACAAGGCGAAGGTCGTCGGCTCCGACAAGCAGTCCGACGTCGCCGTGCTGAAGATCGACGCGAGCGGCCTGCCGACCGTGAAGATCGGCGACCCGGCGCAGAGCAAGGTCGGCCAGTGGGTCGTCGCGATCGGCTCGCCGTACGGCTTCGACAACACGGTCACGTCGGGCATCATCAGCGCGAAGTCGCGCGCGCTGCCGGACGAGAACTACACGCCGTTCATCCAGACCGACGTGCCGGTGAACCCCGGCAACTCGGGCGGCCCGCTGTTCAACCTGCAGGGCGAGGTGATCGGCATCAACTCGATGATCTACTCGCAGACGGGCGGCTTCCAGGGCCTGTCGTTCGCGATCCCGATCAACGAGGCGATCAAGGTGAAGGACGAGCTCGTGAAGACGGGCCACGTGAGCCGCGGCCGCCTCGGCGTCGCGGTGCAGGGGCTGAACCAGACGCTCGCGAGCTCGTTCGGGCTGCAGAAGCCGGACGGCGCGCTCGTCAGCTCGGTCGACGCCAATGGTCCGGCCGCGAAGGCCGGCCTGCAGCCGGGCGACGTGATCCTGTCGGTCAACGGTTCGCCGGTCGCCGATTCGACGTCGCTGCCCGCGCAGATCGCGAACCTGAAGCCGGGTTCGAAGGCCGACCTGCAGATCTGGCGCGACAAGTCGAAGAAGTCGATCAGCGTGACGCTCGGCGCGATGGCCGATGCGAAGCTCGCGTCGAACGACGGCGGGCCGGTCGAACAGGGCCGCCTGGGTGTCGCGGTGCGTCCGCTGTCGCCGCAGGAGCGCAGCGCCAGCAACCTGTCGCACGGGCTGATCGTGCAGCAGGCCGGCGGGCCGGCCGCCAACGCGGGTATCCAGCCGGGCGACGTGATCCTCGCGGTCAACGGCCGCCCGGTCACGAGCCCCGAGCAGTTGCGCGACGCGGTGAAGGGCGCGGGCAACAGTCTTGCTCTGCTGATCCAGCGCGATAATGCACAGATCTTCGTGCCGGTCGACCTGAGCTGACCGGCCACGGCCGACGGCCGGTCTGGCCGGCCGCGGCGGGCGCCGCCGCCGTGCGACGCGCGTGACGCTGCGCCCCGTATGTGTTCCGACCCCAAGGAGAGAGCCATGCAATATCTACGCAACGTGTCCCGATTTGCCGTCGCCGCGGCGCTGACCGCCGGCCTCGCGGCGGGGGCGACCGCCGCGTACGCGCAGTCGGACGGCCTGCCCGCCGCGAGCCAGCAAGGCGATGTCAGCTACGTGTCGGGCGGTATCGGCAAGGACCAGTCGACGGCATTCCAGAGTAACGAGGCGTCATGGCCGCTGGCGCTGCGCTTCACCGGCAAGGGCGGCGAGTTCCTGGCCGACGTCCATGTCCGGATCGTCGACGGCAAGGGCACCGAGGTGCTGGCGACCGACGCGCGCGGGCCGTACATGCTGGTGAAGCTGCCGCCGGGGCGCTATACGGTGCACGCGTCGTACCAGGGCAGCGACGAATCGCGTGCCGTCACGGTCGGCGCGAAGGGCGGCGCGAAAGCCGCGTTCCAGTGGAGTGCGCAGTAGCCCGCCGCGCGCGGCCCGGGCCCCGGGCGCGCAATCGGACGAAGTTTCGCCCATAATGAAAGCCACGGCATGCGTGCCGTGGCTTTTTTCGTTTCCTGCCCCGGCCTGGAGGCCGCCCGAAGGAGAAACGATGTCCGATGCAGCCGACCCTCGACTCGAAATCGTGCCGAACCGTCATCGCGTGCGCGTGATTCATCGCGGCATCACCTATGCCGATTCGCACGGCGCGCTGACCGTGCGCGAAGCGGGGCTCCCGGACATCCATTACCTGCCGCGCGGCGACGTCAACATGCGCCGGCTCGTGAAATCCGGCGTCACGACGGTCTGCCCGTTCAGGGGGCAAGCCGTGCATTTCGACTTGCAGACGGAAGACGGCATGATCGAGAACGCCGCATGGAGTTACGAAGAACCGAAGGAGGCGGCGGCCGTGCTCGCGCACTACGTCGCCTTCGATGTCGCACGGGTCGACAGTCTCGTCGAGACGTCCTGATGCGGCGCGCGTTCATCGGGGAGGCGTCATGGAACTGAACGACACGTTACGCGTACCGCTCGCGCCGCCTGTCGTGCGGGATGCGCTGGAGGATCTCGCGCTGTTGCGGGCGAGCTTCGATCATTGCGAATCGTTCGTGAAACTCGCACACGGCGAGTTCGCGCTGACGATCACGGTGCCGCTCGGCCCGCTGCGCGCCCGCTACGACGTGCGCGCGCATGCGGCCGCCGAGCAGGGCGACGCGGAAGGGCAGCCGCGCCGCGTGCTCAACTTCAAGGCGCGGGCCGACGGCCTCGGCGCGCTGCGCGGCCAGGTCGAACTCGTGCTGGTGCCGGTCGACGATGCGAGCGCCACGCGAATCGAGTACGTGGTGTGGGCGACGGCGAGCGGGCCGCTCGCCGAACTGCCGGGGCGGCAGATCGACAATGCGCTGCGCGAATGGACCGACACGTTCTTTCGCGAGTTCTGCGCGGTCGTGCAGGCGAAGCACGGTCTCGCGCCGAATCGCGCGAGCGCCCCTGCGCAGCGACGCCAGCACGTATTTTTGCGGCCGGCATCGCTGGTGGCCGCGACGAAGCGCTCGCTGCCGCCGCATCTCGGCGGCGCGCTGAGCGGGCGTGCGGCGAGCGCGCTCCGGCATCGCGATTCCGGCACGGTGCCCGTGTGGGCGTGGGCGGCGATGATCGTGTTCGTCGCGCTGCTGCTTTACGCGGCACGCTGGTTCAACGGCGGCTGATCAGCCGCCCGGTTCCGCGTCACGGCCTGCCCGCCGCCCGGGCAGCGGGCGTCACCGTCCCGCGCCGGCGCCGGCTTCGGCGCCGCGAAATTCCCTTCGATACGCAGACGGCGACGTGCCGAGCGCGCCCGCGAAATGCTGGCGCAACGACACGCTCGAGCCATAGCCGGCCGCCTGCGCGATCGCGTCGATCGATTGTCCGGTGGTTTCCAGCAGATGCTGGGCGCGCGCGAGCCGTTCGGCCTGCAGCCACGCGGTGACGGTCGTGCCCGTCGCCTGGCGGAAGTGGCGCGTGAACGTGCGCCGGCTCATCAGCACGCGTTCGGCGAGCGAATCGACGCTGTGCGCGGCGTCGAGGTGGGCGCGCACCCAGTCGAGCAGGCCCGCGAGCCGCGCATCGCGCGGATGCGCGGCGACCGGCTGCGGCACGTACTGGGCCTGGCCGCCCTGGCGGTGCGGCGGGATCACGAGGCGGCGCGCGATCCGGTTCGCGGCGTCCGAGCCGAAGCGTCGCCGCACGACGTGCAGGCAGCAGTCGAGCCCCGCGGCCGTGCCGGCCGACGTCATCAGGTTGCCGTCGTCGACGTACAGCACGTCGGGATCGAGTTTCACGCGCGGAAAGCGCCGTGCGAAATCGTCGGCCCACGCCCAGTGCGTGGTGGCCGGGCGGCCGTCGAGCAGGCCGGCCGCGGCGAGCACGTAAGCGCCGAGACACAGGCCGACGAGTTCGGCGCCGCGCGCGGCAACCGCGCGCACGGCATCGAGCAGCGCGTCGGGCGGCGCTTCGTCCGGGTCGCGCCAGGACGGCACGATGACGATGTCCGCATCGTCGAGCGCGCCGAGCCCGTGCGGCGCGGTGATCGTGAAGCCGCCCGTCGTCGCGAGCGGGCCGCGCTCGGCCGAGCAGACGCGGAACTCGAACGCGGGAGACGCGGCCGCGTCGCGCTCCTTGCCGAATACGACCGACGGCACCGACAGGTGGAACGGGCTGATGCCGTCGTACGCGATCACGGCGACGACGGTCGGAATGGATGAGGCGGATGGAACGGGCGGCGCGGCGGCGAGCATGGCGGGCTCCGGAAAGGCGATGGCCCGATTTTATCGAAGAATGGCTATCGGGCCACTATCGGCACCGGCCACGCGGCTCGACAATGCATCGCATCGCACTGCTGGCCGTCCCGCCCCGGGGCGGGGCAGCGCCTCCGGCCAAGGAGCCCACCATGTCGAACGCCGTCCCGCATTCCGCTTCCTCCCTTTCCGCTGCCCGCCGCGCGCTGATCGTGATCGACGTGCAGAACGAATACGTGACGGGCAACCTGCCGATCGAATACCCGCCGCTCGACGTGTCGCTCGCGAACATCGGCCGCGCGATCGACGCCGCGCACGCGGCCGGCGTGCCGGTGATCGTGGTGCAGCACGTCGCGCCGGCCGGTGCGCCGATCTTCGCGCCCGGCACCGACGGCGTCGCGCTGCACGCGGTGGTGGCCAGCCGGCCGTACGCGTATCGTATCGAGAAGGCGCAGGCCAGCTCGTTCGCCGGCACCGATCTCGCCGCGTGGCTCGATGCGCACGGCATCGACACGCTCGCGGTGGCCGGCTACATGACGCACAACTGCAATGCGTCGACGGTCTATCACGCGGCGCATGCGGGGCTGAAGGTCGAGTACCTGGACGACGCGACGGGCGCGCTGCCGTACGAGAACGAAGCGGGCGCGGCGAGCGCCGAGGAGATTCACCGCGCGTATGCGGTGGTGTTTCAGTCGAATTTCGCGGCCGTGATGTCGACCGACGCGTGGATCGCGGGACTGGCCGGCGCGCCGATGCCTTCGTGCGATTCGGTGGCCGCGTCGAACCGGCGGGCTCGCGCGCATCGCGCGAAGGCGGCCTGACCCGGCGCGGCAACCGTGCGCGCCATGCGCCGCGCGGTCAGTCGGGATCCTTCAGCATCGCCGGGCTGTAGCGCAGCATGTCGAAGCAGCCGTCGACGAGCTTTTCCGCATGCTGCTCGGCGTCGATCTCGTCGGGCAGCATCAGCATGTCGCGCACGAACCCGCTGACGAGCGTGTGCAGCATCAGCGTCGCGCGCCACGTATCGAGCCGCTCGGGCAACAGCTTGAGCCCCACGGCCACCGCGAGATCGGCGTCGATCATGTGCAGCGCCTCGCTCATTCCCGCGCGATTGCGTTGCAGCAGCGGCTCCATGTCCGCGACGTACTCGCACTTCATGAACAGGATGCTGAACACGCGCCGCAGCTGCGGGTCGCGCTGCACGCCGAGCAGGCACCAGATCAGGATCTGACGCACCTTCTCGAGCGGATTGCCGCCCGGCGCGTCGGGCGGCATCCGCTTCAGTTCGTCGATCGGCAGGAACACGCGGTCGAACATCGCATCGAAGAGTTCGCTCTTGTTCGCGAAATGCCAATAGATCGCGCCGCGCGTCACGCCGGCGTGCTGGGCGATGTCCGCGAGCGACGTATGCGATACGCCTTTCTCGAAGAACACGTGTTCGGCGGCGTCGAGAATGCGATTGCGCGTCTCGAGCGCCTCCTCCTTGGTACGTCTGACCATATGCAGGCCTGATTGGATCGATCGTCGGTGAATATAGGGTCCGCAACCCCTCGTCGCCGTCATGGAGACGGGCTATGCTTGCTGGTCGTAACAATCTGTAAGACTGGGCAGCCGGCGGAGTACAAACGGGCTTTTTACATACATTCGTGAATGTATATACAATACCACCCTACGATCGAATGACCCAAGTGGCAATCAGTTAATATCCCACTCTGCTGATTCCCGCCCTAGTACCAGTCCGCAGTACGCGGCATCCCCGTCGGCACGGAGGTCTCGTGCCGACGTGCTGTATCTAGCAGTCCAGTAATTCAGGTGTTCGATCTGCGCCGCGAGGCGCATCCGTGTTGCGCTCCGGTCGGGCGCGGCACTTATTCCATTGGTTATACACAGAGGTCGCTCCATGCGCGTCGAACGGGTTCCATACCGCTTAATCACTGTCGCGACGGCCGCCGTTTTCCTGGCCGCGTGCGGCAAAAAAGAATCGGCACCGCCGCCGCAAACGCCGGAAGTCGGCGTCGTCACCGTCCAACCGCAATCCGTACCGGTCTTCACCGACCTGCCGGGCCGCACCAGTGCTTTCCTCGTCGCGCAAGTGCGCGCACGGGTCGACGGCATCGTGCTGCGCCGTGAATTCACCGAAGGCACCGACGTCAAGGCCGGCCAGCGCCTCTACAAGATCGATCCGGCGCCGTACATCGCCGCGCTGAACAGCGCGAAGGCGACGCTCGCGAAGGCGCAGGCGAACCTCGTCACGCAGAACGCGCTGGTCGCGCGCTACAAGGTGCTGGTCGCCGCGAACGCGGTCAGCAAGCAGGACTACGACAACGCGGTCGCCACGCAGGGTCAGGCCGCGGCGGACGTCGCGGCCGGCAAGGCGGCGGTCGACACCGCGCAGATCAACCTCGGCTACACGGATGTCGTGTCGCCGATCAGCGGCCGCGTCGGCATCTCGCAGGTGACGCCGGGCGCATACGTGCAGGCGAGCCAGGCGACGCTGATGTCGACGGTGCAGCAACTCGACCCGGTGTACGTCGACCTCACGCAGTCGAGCCTCGAAGGGCTGAAGCTGCGTCAGGACGTGCAGAGCGGCCGTCTGAAGACGAGCGGCCCGGGCGCGGCGAAGGTGTCGCTGATCCTGGAAGACGGCAAGACCTACTCGGAGTCGGGCAAGCTGCAGTTCTCGGACGTGACGGTCGACCAGACCACCGGCTCGGTGACGATCCGCGCGGTCTTCCCGAACCCGGGCCGCGTGCTGTTGCCGGGGATGTTCGTGCGCGCACGGATCGAGGAAGGCGTGAACGAGAACGCGTTCCTGGTGCCGCAGATCGGCGTCACGCATGACCAGAAGGGCCAGGCGGTCGCGATGGTGGTGAACGCCAGCAACAAGGTCGAGCCGCGTCCGCTGAAGACCACCGGCATGCAAGGCCCGAACTGGATCGTCGAAGGCGGTCTGCAGGCGGGCGATCACGTGATCGTGCAAGGCGTCGACAAGGTGCGCCCGGGCGCGACCGTGAAGTCGGTCCCCGCGCAGCTCGCTCCGGCGGCCGATGCCGCCTCGGGTACTGCTGCCCCCGCCGCGCCGGCCGCCGCCGGGTCCGGCACCGCCGCCGCTTCCGGTGCCGCCGCATCGGGCGCCGCGCCCGCGAGTGCTGCCGCTGCTTCGAGCGCGAAATAACAGGGAGCCTGTTTCATGGCAAAGTTTTTTATCGATCGCCCGATCTTCGCGTGGGTGATCGCCATCATCCTGATGCTGGCCGGGGTTGCGGCGATCTTCACGCTGCCGATCTCGCAGTATCCGACGATCGCGCCGCCATCTATCCAGATCACCGCGAACTACCCGGGCGCTTCCGCGAAGACGGTGGAAGACACGGTGACGCAGGTGATCGAGCAGCAGATGAGCGGTCTCGACAACTTCCTGTACATGTCGTCGACGAGTGACGACTCGGGCAACGCAACGATCACGCTGACCTTCGCGCCGGGCACCAACGCCGATATCGCGCAGGTGCAGGTGCAGAACAAGCTGTCGCTCGCGACGCCGGTTCTGCCGCAGGTCGTGCAGCAACTCGGTCTGTCGGTCACGAAGTCGAGCAGCAGCTTCCTGCTGGTGCTCGCCTTCAACTCCGAAGACGGCAGCATGAACAAGTACGACCTCGCGAACTTCGTGGCGTCGCACGTGAAGGACCCGATCAGCCGGTTGAACGGCGTCGGTACCGTCACGCTGTTCGGCTCGCAGTACGCGATGCGGATCTGGCTCGACCCGAACCGCCTGACCAACTACGGCCTCACGCCGGTCGACGTCAGCTCCGCGATCACCGCGCAGAACGTGCAGATCGCGGGCGGCCAGATCGGCGGCACGCCGGCGAAGCCGGGCACCGTGCTGCAGGCGACGATCACCGAATCGACGCTGCTGCAGACGCCCGAGCAGTTCGGCAACATCCTGCTGAAGGTCAACCAGGACGGCTCGCAGGTTCGCCTGAAGGACGTCGCGCAGATCGGCCTCGGCGGCGAAAACTACAACTTCGACACGAAGTACAACGGTCAGCCGACCGCGGCACTCGGTATCCAGCTCGCGACCAACGCGAACGCGCTCGCGACCGCGAAGGCCGTGCGCGCGAAGATCGACGAGCTCGCACCGTTCTTCCCGCACGGCCTCGTCGTGAAGTACCCGTACGACACGACGCCGTTCGTGAAGCTGTCGATCGAGGAAGTGGTCAAGACGCTGCTCGAAGGTATCGTGCTCGTGTTCCTCGTGATGTATCTGTTCCTGCAGAACCTGCGGGCGACGATCATCCCGACGATCGCGGTGCCGGTCGTGCTGCTCGGCACGTTCGCGATCATGTCGCTGGTGGGCTTCTCGATCAACACGCTGTCGATGTTCGGCCTCGTGCTCGCGATCGGCCTGCTGGTCGACGATGCGATCGTGGTGGTCGAGAACGTCGAGCGCGTGATGGCGGAGGAGGGACTGTCGCCGAAGGAGGCGACCCGCAAGGCGATGGGCCAGATTACCGGCGCACTCGTCGGCGTGGCGCTCGTGCTGTCGGCGGTGTTCGTGCCGGTGGCGTTCTCCGGCGGCTCGGTCGGCGCGATCTATCGTCAGTTCTCGCTGACGATCGTGTCGGCGATGGTGCTGTCGGTGCTGGTCGCGTTGATTCTGACGCCGGCCCTGTGCGCGACGATCCTGAAGCCGATCGAGAAGGGACATCACGAAGAGAAGAAGGGCTTCTTCGGCTGGTTCAACCGCACGTTCAACAACAGCCGCGACAAGTACCACGTCGGCGTGCACCACGTGATCAAGCGCTCGGGCCGCTGGCTCATCATCTATCTGGTCGTGATCGTCGCGGTCGGGCTGCTGTTCGTGCGCCTGCCGAAGTCGTTCCTGCCCGATGAAGACCAGGGCCTGATGTTCGTGATCGTGCAGACGCCGTCGGGTTCGACGCAGGAAACGACCGCGAAGACGCTCGCGAACATTTCCGACTACCTGCTGAAGGACGAGAAGGAAATCGTCGAATCGGCGTTCACGGTCAACGGCTTCAGCTTCGCGGGCCGCGGCCAGAACTCGGGTCTCGTGTTCGTGCGCCTGCGGGACTACTCGCAGCGCCAGCATGCGAACCAGAAGGTGCAGGCGTTGATCGGCCGGATGTTCGGGCGCTACGCGGGCTACAAGGACGCGCTCGTGATCCCGTTCAACCCGCCGTCGATTCCCGAACTCGGCACGGCCGCCGGCTTCGACTTCGAGCTGACGGACAACGCCGGTCTTGGCCACGACGCGCTGATGGCCGCACGTAACCAGCTGCTCGGGATGGCTTCGAAGGATCCGACGCTGCAGGGTGTCCGTCCGAACGGCCTGAACGATACGCCGCAGTACAAGGTCGACATCGACCGCGAGAAGGCGAATGCACTGGGCGTGACGGCGGATGCGATCGACCAGACGTTCTCGATCGCGTGGGCGTCGAAGTACGTGAACAACTTCCTCGACACCGACGGCCGGATCAAGAAGGTGTACGTGCAGGCCGACGCGCCGTTCCGGATGACGCCGGAAGACATGAACATCTGGTACGTGCGCAACGGGTCGGGCGGGATGGTGCCGTTCAGCGCGTTCGCGACCGGTCACTGGACGTACGGTTCGCCGAAGCTCGAGCGCTACAACGGCGTGTCGGCGATGGAAATCCAGGGTCAGGCCGCACCGGGCAAGTCGACCGGTCAGGCGATGACCGCGATGGAAGGGCTCGCGAAGAAGCTGCCGGTCGGTATCGGCTATTCGTGGACCGGCCTGTCGTTCCAGGAAATCCAGTCCGGCTCGCAGGCGCCGATCCTGTACGCGATCTCGATCCTCGTCGTGTTCCTGTGTCTCGCGGCGCTGTATGAAAGCTGGTCGATCCCGTTCTCGGTGATCATGGTGGTGCCGCTCGGCGTGATCGGCGCACTGCTTGCGGCGACGATGCGCGGCCTCGAGAACGACGTGTTCTTCCAGGTCGGCCTGCTGACCACCGTGGGCTTGTCCGCGAAGAACGCGATTCTGATCGTCGAGTTCGCGCGCGAACTGCAGCTGACGGAGAAGATGGGGCCGATCGAGGCCGCGCTGGAAGCAGCGCGCCTGCGGCTGCGTCCGATCCTGATGACGTCGCTCGCGTTCATTCTCGGCGTGATGCCGCTCGCGATCAGCAACGGCGCGGGTTCGGCAAGCCAGCACGCGATCGGTACGGGCGTGATCGGCGGGATGATCACGGCGACGTTCCTCGCGATCTTCATGATCCCGATGTTCTTCGTGAAGATCCGTGCGATCTTCAGCGGCGAGAAGGAAGACGTCGACGAGGCGCTGCGCCTGGCTCAGGCGCACTCGCACCACGAAGAGACGCCGGGCAACGGCGACGAAGGCAACAAGGGACAGTGATGATGCAAAAACACGCTTTGACTGCAATCGCAGTCGCGCTCTTTGCCACGGGCTGCACGATGGCGCCGCATTACAAGCGGCCCGACGCACCCGTCGCGCAGGCGTACCCGGCCGGCGGCGTCTACGCGACGCAGCCGGGCGCGGCCGGCGCGCGCAGCGCGAATGGCCAGGCGGCGACCGCCATCGGCTGGCGCGAGTTCTTCGTCGATCCGCGCCTGCAGCGGCTGATCGAGATCGCGCTGAAGAACAACCGCGACCTGCGCGTGTCGGTGCTGAACATCGAGGCGGCGCGCGCGCAGTACCAGATCACGCGCGCGGGGCTGTTCCCGACGCTCGACGGTACGGGCACGGGGAATATTCAGCGCTATCCGGCCGGTGTGTCGCAGACTGGCCGGCCGCTGATCTCGCGCGTCTACAACGTCGGGCTTTCGGCATCGTGGGAACTCGACCTGTTCGGCCGCGTGCAGAGCCTGAAGGATCAGGCGCTCGCGCAGTACCTGTCGACGTCGTACGCGCGGCAGGCGTCGGAGATCTCGCTGGTGTCGCAGGTGGCGGATCAATACCTGACGCTACTGTCGACCGACGATCTGCTGAAGGTCACGGAAGACACGCTGAAATCCGCACAGGCGTCGTACGACCTGACCAAGCTGCAGTTCGACAACGGCACGGGCTCCGAGCTCGAGCTGCGTCAGGCGCAGACGGTGGTCGAGACGGCGCTCGCGAACCAGCAGGCACAGGCCCGTGCCCGCGCGCAGGCGCTGAACGCGCTGGTGCTGCTGATCGGCGAGCCGCTGCCGGACGATCTGCCGCCGGGCATGCCGCTCGATGCGCAGAACCTGCTGACGGACGTGCCGCCTGGCCTGCCGTCGGATCTGCTCGCGCGTCGTCCTGACGTGATGCAGGCCGAGCAGACGCTGCTGGCCGCGAACGCGAACATCGGCGCGGCCCGCGCGGCGTTCTTCCCGAAGATCTCGTTGACCGCGGCATTCGGCACCGCGAGCCCGACGCTCGGCGGCCTGTTCAAGGCCGGCACGGCGGCGTGGTCGTTCGCGCCGAACATCGCGCTGCCGATCTTCGAAGGTGGGCAGAACATCGCCAATCTCGATCTCGCGCACGTGCAGAAGCGCATCGAGATCGCGAACTACGAGAAGGCGATCCAGTCGGCGTTCCGCGAAGTGTCGGACGGCCTCGCCGCACGCGGCACGTACGACCAGCAGATCGCGGCGCTGGAGCGCAACGAGCACGCGCAGCAGCGCCGCTTCGACTTGTCGGACCTGCGTTACAAGAACGGTGTCGACAGCTACCTGTCGGTGCTGACCGCGCAGACGGATCTGTACTCGGCGCAGCAGTCGCTGATCAGCGCGCGCCTGGCGCGCTGGACGAACCTGGTCGACCTGTACCGTGCACTGGGAGGCGGCTGGATCCAGCGCGCAGGCGAAGCGCCGCGCGCGCCGGATGCACCGGTCGACTACGACAAGGCGGCCGCTCCGGCGCCTGCGTCGGCAACCGCGACGAACGGGTAAGCGCGACGGAGGGCGGGGGCGGGCAGCCGCTCCTGTTCATCGAGCCGGCTATAACCGGCGATACGCGGAAACGAAAACGCCACGGATGCAAGTCCGTGGCGTTTCTTTTTTGGGTGGTCGCATCGCATGGGGCAGGGATCGTTGCCGTGACGATGCCTGCATCGGACTCGGGTGACTGCGGTGACGCGGGTGACGCAGGTGATTCCGCTGATTCCGGTCACGCCGGCCCGCTCGGCCAATCGGCCAACCGGCATCCGTGGCCATTCTGCCGCCTGCCAGCGCGTTCCTCATCCTCTATCGATCGCGCCAGCCCCGCCTAATCCGCGGCCCGCCAAGCAAAACGCCACGGCATGCCGTGGCGTTTTTCCTTACCGCCGTGCGCCGTCGTCCGGCGCGGCGCGATCAGTGGTGCACGTCGACCGGACGCCCATCGAAGTCGTGCCCGGCGCGCCGAATCTCGCAGCGTGCATCCTTTTCGCCTTTCACGCCGTTGAACACGATGTTCAGGATCACGGCCGTCGCCGATGCGAGCAGGATGCCGCTGTGCAGGATCGGCGCGAGCGCCGGCGGCAGCTTCGAGAAGAAGTGCGGCGACACGACCGGCACGAGGCCCATGCCGACGCTCACGGCGACGATGAACAGGTTGTGCGAGTTGCTCACGAAGTCGGCCTTCGACAGCACCTTGATGCCGTTCGCGGCGACCATCCCGAACATCACGATGCCTGCGCCGCCGAGCACGAACGGTGGCACCGACGCGACGACCTGCGCCATCTTCGGGAACAGGCCGAGCAGCACGAGGATCACGCCGCCCGTCGCACACACGAAGCGGCTCTTCACGCCCGTCACGCCGATCAGGCCGACGTTCTGCGAGAACGACGTATGCGGGAACGAGTTGAAGATGCCGCCGATCAGCGTGCCGAGGCCGTCGACGCGCAGGCCGCGCACGAGGCGCTCCTGGTTGACCGGGCGATCGACCATGTCGCCGACCGCGAGGAACATGCCGGTCGATTCGATGAACGTGACGAACATCACCGTGACCATGGTCACGATCGACAGCGGATCGAAGTGCGGCAGGCCGAAGTGGAACGGCATCACGAAGCCGACCCACGGCGCATGCGACACGCCGTCGGTGTTCACGCGGCCGATCGCGAACGCGATCACGAAGCCGGCGACGATGCCGAGCAGCACCGAGATGTTCGCGATGAAGCCGCGGCCGAACTTGTTGATCAGCAGGATCAGCGTGAGCACGAGCAGCGACAGGCCGAGATAGACCGGGCTGCCGTACTCGGGGTTGCCGACGCCGCCGGCCGCCCAGTTGATGCCCACTTCCATCAGCGACAGCCCGATCACGGCGATCACCGTGCCGACGACCACGGGCGGGAAGAACCGCAACAGCTTGCCGATCATCGGCGCGAGCACGATGCCGATGATGCCGGCGGCGATGGTCGAGCCGAAGATGTCGAGAATGCCGAGGCCGGGGTTCGTGCCGATCGCGATCATCGGGCCGACCGCCGCGAACGTGCAGCCCATGATGACGGGCAGGCGGATCCCGAAGATCCACAGGCCGAGCGTCTGGATCAGCGTGGCGATGCCACACGAAAACAGATCGGCGCTGATCAGGAACGCGATCTGGTCTTTCGGCAGCTTGAGCGCCGCGCCGACGATAAGCGGCACGGCGACGGCGCCGGCGTACATGACGAGGACGTGCTGCAGGCCAAGCGTTACCAGCTTGCCGGTCGGCAGCACCTCATCGCACGGATGGACCGTGTTCGATTGCATCTGTCTCACTCCATGATCTTGTTTTCGGGGTGATACGAAGTTATTCGGAATGAATCCATGCAACAAGAGCACTGGGTTCTATTCCGCTCTTTGCTGGTTCGATATGCCGCTTCGGCATGGAGCAGGGGCTCGATCATCGGGAAACTGCCGCAGGAGTGAGGTGTACCGGTTTTATAGCGCTTCAAAATAGCGCCGGCCCCCATGTCAAATATGGGTCCTTTTATGGTGTGTATCGGGCGGGCCGCATAGTGGCAAAAAGCGGGGTGCGGAAATCGTGCCGGGTTAACCCGCGAACGGCCGCTTTCGCGCGCAAGGTGCGGCCCGGTGGAACGCGGCGACCCGACCGCACGTTCGATGCGTCGAAGCGGTGGCCAAAACCGGGGCGCACGTCGCGATCCCGTTATCATCGATATCCGTTCATACGAATCCTCTTCACGTCATGCGCCTGCTCGGAATCGACCTCGGCACCGGCTCCGTCAAACTCGTCACGCTCGATGCCGACGGCGTCGAGCGGGCGGTTGCGAGCGAACCTTACGGGTTGTCGTCGCCGCAGCCCGGCTGGGCGGAAATCGCGCCCGCCACCTGGTGGCAGGCACTCATGCGCGCGGCCGCGCGGCTGCCGGCCGACGAGCGTGCGCGGGTGGCGGCGATCGGCTTCTCGGGCCAGATGCATGGCGTCGTGCTGATCGACGCGGCCGGCCAGCCGGTGCGGCCCGCGCTGCTGTGGCCCGACACGCGCGCGGCGCGCGAGGCGGATGCGGCCGGCTGGCCGGCGGCCGGATTGCCCGTCGCACCGAATCCCGTCGCGCCCGGCATGGCGGGCCCGCTGTTGCGCTGGCTGGCCACGCACGAACCCGATGCGCTGCGTGCCGCGCGCTGGGCCGTGCAGCCGAAGGACTGGCTGCGCATCGCGCTCGGCGGCGACGTGGCGGCCGATCCGAGCGACGCGTGCGCAACCGCGCTCGCGACGCCCGACGGCGCGTGGGATATCGCGTTGATCGACGCGCTCGGCCTGCCGGCCGACCGCTTCGCGCCGGTTCGTGCGTCCACGGCGCGCGGCGGCGTGCTCGGCGCGCAGCCCGCCGCCGCGCTCGGCCTGCCGGCCGGCGTGCCGCTCGCGACGGGCGCGGCCGATACCGCGTGCGCGGCGCTCGGCAGCGGGCTGGCCGAGGCGGGCGATGCGCTGCTGACGACCGGCAGCGGCGGGCAGATCGTCGTCCTCGCGGATGCGTTGCCGCCCGCGCGGCGCGGCTTGCACCGCTATCGTGCGGCGGCCGGCGGCGGCTATTACACGATGGCGGCGATGCAGAACGTCGGGCTCGCGCTCGAAGCCGTGCGCGGCTGGCTCGGCTACGCGCGATGGGCCGATGCGTATGACGACGCGTTCGCGCAGCCGGCGTCCGAACGGCTGTGCTTCCTGCCGTACCTGACCGGCGAGCGTTCGCCGTGGATGAACCCCGATGCGCGCGGCGGCTGGCTTGGCCTCGGGCTGGGCGACACGCGCGGCGCGATGATGCGCGCCGCGTTCGAAGGCGTCGCGTTCGCGTTGCGCGCGGGGCTCGATGCGATCCGCGACGCCGATCGCGGCGACGCGGTGACGACGCTGCGCCTCGCCGGCGGCGGCTCGGTCGATCCGCGCTGGCGCCAGTTGCTCGCGGATGCGCTCGGCGCGTCGCTGCAGGCGATCGATTGCCCGAACGCCGCGACGCGCGGCGCCGCGCTGCTCGCGGGCGTCGCGATCGGGCATTGGCGCGAGGATGCGTTGCGCGCGCTGGCGCCGAGCGCGTCGCCGGTTGCCGCGCCGCAGGACGATCGCCTGCTTGCTGCACGCCACGCGCGCTTCGTCGATCTGTACGCGCGCACGGATGCATGGTTCACGACGGGCGTTTAAACTCGGACATTTGTTCTTTTGCGTCAGCGATGACGCATCCTGGCAAGCCGGCGACCGTTTCGCGCACGCGATGCGCGGCGGGAGCGGCCATCATGGCGAGCACGAGATTCTTGCGCCGTGCCGCGCGGCACGGCTTCGACCGCTTTGCATGACACCCCGGCAGGCGCCGCACGCCGGCCCGGGCCGATCTCACAGACACACAGGAGTGACACGATGAAAACGAAAGCCGCGATTGCATGGAAGGCGGGTGCGCCGCTGACGATCGAGGAAGTCGATCTCGAAGGGCCGCGCGCCGGCGAAGTGCTGATCGAAGTGAAGGCGACGGGCATCTGCCACACCGACTACTACACGCTGTCGGGCGCCGATCCGGAAGGGATCTTCCCGGCGATCCTCGGCCATGAAGGCGCGGGCGTGGTGGTCGACGTCGGCCCCGGCGTCGGCACCGTGAGGAAGGGCGACCACGTGATTCCGCTCTACACGCCCGAATGCCGCGAGTGCAAGTTCTGCCTGTCGCGCAAGACCAACCTGTGTCAGAAGATCCGCGCGACGCAGGGCAAGGGCCTGATGCCCGACGCGACGTCGCGTTTCTCGCTCGACGGCAAGCCGCTGTTCCACTACATGGGCACGTCGACGTTCTCGAACTACATCGTCGTGCCGGAGATCGCGGTCGCGAAGGTGCGCGAGGACGCGCCGTTCGACAAGATCTGCTACATCGGCTGCGGCGTGACGACGGGCGTCGGCGCGGTCGTGTACTCGGCGAAGGTCGAGGCCGGTGCGAACGTCGTCGTGTTCGGCCTCGGCGGGATCGGCCTGAACGTGATCCAGGGCGCGAAGATGGTCGGCGCTGACAAGATCATCGGCGTCGACATCAACCCGAAGCGCGTCGAGCTCGCGAAGAAGTTCGGGATGACGCACTTCATCAACCCGAACGAAGTCGAGAACGTCGTCGACCACATCGTGCAGTTGACCGACGGCGGCGCCGATTACTCGTTCGAATGCGTGGGCAACGTGAAGCTGATGCGCCAGGCGCTCGAATGCACGCACAAGGGCTGGGGCCAGTCGTTCATCATCGGCGTGGCCGCGGCCGGCGAGGAAATCAGCACGCGTCCGTTCCAACTCGTGACGGGCCGCGAGTGGAAGGGTTCGGCGTTCGGCGGCGCGCGCGGCCGCACCGACGTGCCGAAGATCGTCGACTGGTACATGGAAGGCAAGCTCAACATCGACGACCTGATCACGCACACGCTGCCGCTCGAGCGGATCAACGAAGGCTTCGACCTGATGAAGGCCGGCGAGTCGATCCGCTCGGTCGTGCTGTACTGACCGGGAGCGCACCGCCATGCTCGAACTCGTTTCCTCGCATGCGTGCCACGGCGGCGAGCAGCGTTTCTACCGTCACGATTCGGCAGCCATCGGCCTGCCGATGAAGTTTTCGGTGTACCTGCCGCCGCAGGCCGCGCACGCGCGCGTGCCGGCGCTGTTCTATCTCGCGGGGCTCACGTGCACCGACGAGACGTTCGCGATCAAGGCCGGCGCGCAGCAATACGCGGCGCAGCACGGCATCGCGCTCGTGATGCCGGATACGAGCCCGCGCGGCGCGGGCGTGCCGGGCGAGACCGACGCGTGGGACTTCGGCGTCGGCGCGGGTTTCTACGTCGATGCGACCGAAGCGCCGTGGTCGACGCATTACCGGATGGAGTCGTACGTGACGGGCGAACTGCGCGAGCTCGTCGCGGCCGAGCTGCCGATCGAGGGCGCGCGGCTCGGCATCTTCGGCCACTCGATGGGCGGGCACGGGGCGCTGACGCTCGCGTTGCGCCATCCGGGGCTTTACCGGTCGGTGTCGGCGTTCGCGCCGATCGCCGCGCCGACGCGCTGCCCGTGGGGCGAGAAGGCGTTCTCCGGTTATCTCGGCGCCGATCGCGACGCGTGGAAGCAGCACGACGCCAGCGAACTCGTCGCGCACGCGGATGCACCGAAGTTCGCGGAAGGCATTCTCGTCGATCAGGGGCTGGCCGATCAGTTCCTCGCGAACCAGCTGAACCCCGACGTGTTCGAAGCCGCCTGCGCGAAGGCCGGCCAGCCGCTGACGCTGCGCCGCCATCCGGGCTACGACCACGGCTACTACTTCATCTCGACGTTCGTCGCCGATCACCTCGCGCATCACGCGCGCGTGCTGGCACGATGAACCGTCTCTGACGCCACGTCGCCGCGCTCCAATGGGCGACGTGGCTGTCATTCTTCGATACGCATCCGGGGGCACGCCCGGGAAAATCACTCGCTGCCGCAAATTCGTACTCGTTCTATAGGATACCAAATCGATTCGCCGAATAATGATCGACGATTTAATCGTGGTGAAATTTGTTCGAGCGAGGCTTTGACCTGAATGGGCGACATGATTTGCGAGCTGTCGAACAACTCCCCGAACTGGGGGGTGATCAATCTGTTTGCGTGGAAACTTGTGCCCGAGCGATGGAATGGCGGCATCAAATACATCCAGGCGTTCAAGGATGCGTGGGTCATGCACAACAAGTCGCATATCGGGGCAGCAGCGGGGCGAAACCGTCTACCCCGGGAATTGCTCGCGGGCGTATGTTGGATCGAGGTCGGCGGCGACCCTGAATTCATCGATCGCGTTGCATTTGAAGTGCGTACGTTTGACTGGAGTGGTCCGCCGTTTGTCGACAGGCATCTGACGCTGACACGTCATCCAGCGATGACATCGTTCGGCCCGGTGAGCATGCAGCTTCGCACGGCAGCACAAACACTCGGAATGGATCCGTCGCAAATGTCAGCGTCGCAATTCCGGAGTTTGGCCCATTGCCTTCAACGCGATATTTTTAATATCGATGTGGTTGCGCGTCACGTGGCCCAATTGGCGAAGCGCGATGGATTCCGATATCCGTTTTTGATGGAGCAAATTCGGATAATCGGCGCTCGCTACAACCGAGGAAGTGGGTTGTCTCTCGAGCAAGTAAGACAAAATACCAGCTACGGTAACTTCATCGTTACGCATTGGCCGCGCTTTGCTCGGCTCATGCGGTAATGCATCAGGATGCAAACATGACTCGTCTCCTTCGCTTCATCATTCATGTCGCATGTGTCATCGGATTGTTCGTCGTTATCGCGATCACCGGGAACAAATATGCGTGGATGCATGAAATGGATCCGTCCGTCGCGATCGACGCGATCAAGGATGAAGCTGGCGACCCTACGCTGGTCAGCTATGCGTTGCTCATGTTCGTTGCGATCACACAGATCGTGTTGCTCGCGAGGTCCGGGGCCACGGGTGCCAAACCGTGGATCGGGTTCCTGATCCTCGCGGCCACGGGTGTGTGCGCATGGAGAACGATCGTGTAACGCTATCCGCTGGCATGCAGGTCATCATGCCCTGCGCAACAGGCTCGCGCCATACACGAGCGCCGACAGCGCGGTGATCCAGAAGCTCGTCGGCCAGTCGGTGTGATACGCGAGCACGATGCCGGCCCACGCCTCGAACAGCGCGAACAGCGCGGCGAGCAGCACGCCCGTCGACAGTCGCGTCGACACGTTCTGCGCGGCCGCCGCCGGCCCGACCAGCAGCGTGAACACGAGCAGCACGCCGACGATCTGCGTCGCCGCGGCCACCGCGAGCGCGCACACCGCGAGGAACAGCATCGACACCGTGCGCAGCGACACGCCCTTGGCTTCGGCCAGCTCGGGCTGCAGCGATGCGAACAACAGCGGCCGCGCGATCAGCGCGAGCGCGGCGAGGCTCACCGCGCCGATGCCGGCGAGCACCGCCAGCGTGTCGTGACTGACCGCGAGCACGTTGCCGAACAGCAGCGCGGTGACCTGCGTCGCGAACGACGTGTAGAAGTGCAGGAACAGCAGGCCGCAGCCGAGCGCGCCCGACAGGATCACGCCGATCGCGACGTCGCGGCCCGCGAGCCGTTCGCCGAGCGCGCCCATCCCGATCCCGGCCGCGAGCGTGAAGCCGACCATCCCCCAGATCGGCGAGATGCCGAGCAGCACCGCGCCCGTCGCGCCGGTGAAGCCGACGTGCGACAGCGCGTGGCCGGCGAAGGTCTGCCCGCGCAGCACCAGGAAATAGCCGACGATGCCCGCGAGCACCGCGACGATGCCCGACGCCGCGAAGGCGTTGATCATGAAGTCGTATTCAAACATCGTGCGAATGCCCGGGATGGGCGTGTCCGTGGTGGTGATGGCCGTGGCCGCCGCCACCGCCGTGCGAATGGCTGTCGTCGTCCTCGTGCTCGTGGTCGTGCTTCTCGATCTCGACGTCGCCCGACATCACGAAGATCTTGCCGTTCACACGCATCACGTCGATCGGCGATCCGTAGAGCCGCGACAGCACGGGCTTCGTGATCACCTCGTCGACGGTGCCGAGCGCCGCGACGCCGTTGCCGAGATAGAGCACGCGGTCGAGCGCGTTCAGCAGCGGATTCAGTTCGTGCGCGGAGAACAGCACGGTGATGCCGAGTTCGCGCTGCACGTTGCGCACGAGTTCGACGACGCCGCGCTGATGGTTCGGATCGAGGCTGATCAGCGGCTCGTCGAGCAGCAGCAGTTTCGGGTTGCCGAGCAGGCATTGCGCAAGCAGCAGGCGCTGCCGTTCGCCGCCCGACAGCTCGGACAGCGGGCGGCGCGCGAGCGACGGGCCGCCGACGAGGTCGAGCACGCGATCGACGTCGCGGCGCGTGGCCGCGTTCGTATGCGGCAGGCCCCAGCGGTGGCCGTCGGCGGCCATCGCGACGAAGTCGTAGCCGCGCATCCGGCGGTTCGCGAGGCCGCTCCTGATCTGCGGCATGTAGCCGATCGACGCGTTGCCGCGCACGACCGGCACGCCGCCGACCGACAGCGTGCCGGCCGACAGGGGAACGAGGCCGAGCACCGCGCGCATCAGCGTCGTCTTGCCCGCGCCGTTGGGCCCGAGCACGCCGACGAATTCGCCGGGCCCGATCGAGAAGCTGACGTCGCGCAGGATCGTGCGTCCGCCCAGTTCGAGCGTGACGCGATCGACGGCGAGCGCGTGAGGAGTGGCGGTCATGGCGTTACGGTCATCTATTACTTGCCGGCTGAAAGCGCATTGCCGAGCGCGTCGAGCTGGCCGATCATCCATTGCTGGAAAGTCTGGCCGGCCGGCTGCGTCTCGGTGACGCTGACGGTCGGCACGCCGCCGTCGCGCGCGATTTTCAGCATGCGCTTGGTCATCGGTTCCTCGGCCTGGCTGTTGTAGATCAGCGCGCGCACCTGCTTCTTGCGCAGATCGCCCTCGAACGCGGCGACGTCCTGCGCACTCGCCTCCGTGTCGTTCATCGTCGCGAGCTGGAAGCGCTGGTTGCGCATGTCGAGGCCGATCGCGTCCGACATATAGCCGAACACGGGCTCGGTGGCCGTCACGGGCACGCCCTTGTACTTCGCGCGCAGCGCGGCGACCTTGTCGTCGACGGGCTTCAGCGACGCGACGAACTTCCGCAGGTTCGCATCGTACTCGGCCTTGTTCGCCGGGTCGGCGCGGCCGAGCTCGGCCGCGATCGCGCGTGCGGCGGCCGGCATCGTCGCCGGGTCGTACCACAGGTGCGGGTTGTCGCCGGCCTTCTTGCCGACCAGCTCGGCGACGACGATCGTCGCGCGCTTTGCCTGCTTCGATGCGCCGAGCAGCTTGCCCATCCACGGATCGTAGTTGGCGCCGTTGTAGATCACGACCTGCGCGTGCTGGAGCGCGCGGGCCGTCTTCGGGCTCGCTTCGAACAGGTGCGGATCCTGATCGGGATTGCTGAGGATGCTCGTGACCGCGACATGGCGGCCGCCGATTTGCGACGCGACGTCGCCGTAGAAATTCTCCGCGGCGACGACGTCGACGGTCGCGGCCTGCGCGAACGAGGGCGCGGCGAACGACAGTGCGGCGACGGCGGCGGCGGCGGCCAACCAGCGGACAGGCGACAGGGCACGCCGCGACGCGCGCTTCAGGGCAATGGACATGGAACTCCTCGTTGGAAGGGCGGCGCGTACGCCGCGCGATTCGGCGTCAGCGCTGGGCGGGCTTGCGCTTGCAGTGCCCGCACAAGCCGCTCAACTCGACGACCTGGTGGTGGACTTCGAAACCGTGTGCGGGCCCGCTCGCGGACAGCTGCTTCGCGAGATCGCCGCCGGGAATCTCGACGGTGTCGCCGCACGCATCGCAGATCAGGAACTGGCCTTCGTGCGGCACGCCGATCTCGCAGCAGGCGAAGAACGCGTTCTTCGATTCGATCCGGTGGATGAAGCCGTGCTCGACGAGGAAATCCAGCGCGCGATAGACGGTCGTCGGCGGCACGCGGCCGCGCTGCGGTTCGAGTTCCGCGAGCAGGTCGTACGCGCCGATCGGGCGCTGCGCGGCCAGCACGCGTTCGTAGACCTGGCGGCGCAGCGGCGTCCACGCGAGCCCGTGCTCGGCGGCGAATGCGTCGGCCCGGGACAGCCGGGCGTCAATGGACGATGAGGTAGCCATGGCGTGAAGCAGGGCGATGAAACACAGTATCGCGATGATATAACGTATCGCCGCGCCGTGCAGCGCGAATTCCGTTTCCCCCGTTTCCCGCCTTCGCTCCGTCCCCTTCACCGTTGATTCCACCGCGCCGCACCGTGGGCCGCGCGCGTTGCCGTGCGGGGCCGGCGGGGCGGCGTCGTGCACAGCCGTGCCGCAGCGCGTCATAGAAAGCCGTCGCGTCGTCTTGACAGCGCGTATCGCGTATCCGATCATTCGATCACTAACAGAGCAATTGATCGGTCGGAGAGCGTTCGCTCACTTCGCGACCGTCGAGCAGCAGAACGAACCGGAGACAGGCAGTGAGACTGGAAGACAAGGTCGCGATCCTGACGGGCGCCGCAAGCGGCATCGGCGAGGCGGTCGCGCAACGCTATCTGGACGAGGGCGCGCGCTGCGTGCTCGTCGACCTGAAGCCGGCAGGCGGCTCGCTCGCGCGGCTGATCGAGGCGAACCCCGGCCGCGTGGTGGCGGTCACGGCCGACGTCACGCGCCGCGACGACATCGAGCGGATCGTCGCGACGGCGATCGAGCGCTTCGGCGGCGTCGACATCCTGTTCAACAACGCGGCGCTGTTCGACATGCGCCCGATCCTCGACGAATCGTGGGACGTGTTCGACCGGCTGTTCTCGGTCAACGTCAAAGGGCTGTTCTTCCTGATGCAGGCCGTCGCTCAGCGGATGGTCGAGCAGGGGCGCGGCGGCAAGATCGTCAATATGTCGTCGCAGGCCGGCCGTCGCGGCGAGGCACTCGTTTCGCACTACTGCGCGACCAAGGCCGCGGTGATCAGCTATACGCAGTCGGCCGCGCTCGCGCTCGCGCCGCACCGGATCAACGTGAACGGCATCGCGCCGGGCGTGGTCGACACGCCGATGTGGGAGCAGGTCGACGCGCTGTTCGCGCGTTACGAGAACCGGCCGCTCGGCGAGAAGAAGCGGCTCGTGGGCGAAGCCGTGCCGCTCGGCCGCATGGGCGTGCCGGGCGACCTGACGGGCGCCGCGCTGTTCCTCGCGTCGGCCGACGCCGACTACATCACCGCCCAGACGCTGAACGTCGACGGCGGCAACTGGATGAGCTGACATGCCGCCGCTCGCACGCGCAACCCAGGTGGATTCGCTGAACGCGGCCGCCGCCGCACGAGGGCACGCCTGATGGCCGAGATCGTCGTCGCCGGCGAACTGCTGGCCGAATTCGTCGCCGCCGAGCGCGGCCAGGGCTTCGATACGCCGGGCCTGTTCGCCGGACCGTTCCCGAGCGGTGCGCCCGCGATCTTCGCCGATCAGGCCGCCCGGCTCGGCGCGCGCGTCGCGTATGCGGGCTGCGTCGGCCGCGACGCGTTCGGCGACGCGATCGTCGCGCGGCTCGCCCGCGACGGCGTCGACGTCGCGCGCATCCGCCGCGTCGCACGTCCGACCGGCACCGCGTTCGTCGCGTATCGCGACGACGGCTCGCGCAGCTTCGTCTTCACGTTGTCGACCAGTGCGGCCGCGTGCGTCGATGCGTCCGACGTCGACGCCGCGATGTTCGACGGCTGCCGCTATTTCCACGTGATGGGCTCGTCGCTGACGAGCGAATCGGCGATCGCGGCGGTGCAGCGCGGGGTGATCGAGGCCGCGCGCGCCGGCGCGAAGGTGTCGTTCGATCCGAACGTGCGGCCCGAGATGCTGAGTTTTCGACCGATGCGCGCGGCACTCGACGAGATGCTCGCCGCGTGCCACCTGTTCCTGCCGAGCGAAGCCGACCTGCCGTTCTTCTGCGGGCCGCAGCCGGCCGAGCGCGCGATCGCGGGCCTGCTCGCGACGCATCCGCTGCTCGAGCGCGTCGTGCTGAAGCGCGGCGCCGAAGGCAGTATCGCGTTCGACCGCGCGAGCCGCGTCGAGGCATCGGCTTTTCCGGTCGACGAACTCGATCCGACCGGCGCCGGCGACTGCTTCGGCGGCACGCTGGTCGCGAGCCTCGTCGCGGGCGTGCCGATCGAGGTCGCGCTGCGCCGCGCGAACGCGGCCGGCGCGATCGCGGTCACGCGGCGCGGCCCGATGGAAGGCAACAGCAGCGCGGCCGAGATCGACCGTTTCCTGACCGAACGAGGTATCGCATGTCCGGCCTGACGACCGTTGCCGAGCGCACGCGCACCGCGCACGCGGACACCGTGCTGCGGATGATTTTCGACGCGAACCGCGCGGACGCGCAGCGCGGCATCTATTCGATCTGCAGCGCGCACCGGCTCGTGCTGGAGGCCGCGTGCGAAGCCGCGCGCACGGACGGCTCGCCGCTGCTGATCGAGGCGACCTGCAATCAAGTGAATCATCTCGGCGGCTATACGGGCATGACGCCGGCCGATTTTCGCCGCGACGTCGATGCGATCGCCGCGCGCTGCGGGCTCGCGCCGTCGGCGCTCGTGCTCGGCGGCGATCATCTCGGCCCGAACCCGTGGCGGCACCGCCGCGCGGCCGACGCGATGCGCGAGGCCGGTGCGATGGTCGCCGCGTATGTCGAAGCCGGATTCGAAAAGATTCACCTCGATGCGAGCATGGCGTGCGCGGACGATCCGGCGCGGCTCGACGATCGCACGATCGCCGCGCGCGCGGCCGAGCTGTGCCGCGTGGCGGAAGACGCGGCGGCGCGTGCCGGCGTCGCGCCCGTCTACGTGATCGGCACCGAGGTGCCGACGCCGGGCGGCGAAGTCAGCGGCGATGCAGGCGAGGCAAGCAACGACGCGATCGCGCAAATCGCGGTCACGCGCGGCGACAGCATCGCGGCGACGCTCGACGCGCACCGCCGCGCGTTCTCGGCGGCCGGGCTCGACGACGCGTGGACGCGCGTCGTCGCGATCGTCGCGCAGCCGGGCGTCGACTTCGACGATCGCCACGTGCTCGACTACGACAGCGCCAAGGCGGCGTCATTGGGCGCGAGTATCCTGCAGACACCGCGCCTCGTGTTCGAAGCGCATTCGACCGATTACCAGACCGAAGCCGCGCTTGCCGCGCTCGTGCGCGACCACTTCGCGGTGTTGAAGGTCGGCCCCGCGCTGACGTTCGCGCTGCGCGAGGCGCTGTTCGCGCTGACGTTCATCGAGGACGCGCTGATCGACGACGTCGCGCAACGCTCGCGGTTGCGCGAGGTGGTCGACGCGGCGATGCGCGCGCAGCCCGAGCACTGGGCGCCGTACTACCGCGGCGACGAGACCGAGCAGCGGCTCGCGCGCCAGTTCAGCTACAGCGACCGCATCCGCTATTACTGGCTGCAGCCGGCCGTCGCGGCCGCGGTCGAGCAACTGTTTTCCAACCTCGCGCGGCAGCCGGTGCCGGAGACGCTCGTCGCGCAATGGCTGCCGGACGTGTACGCGGCGTGCCGCGCGGGCGGCCTCGCAAGGGAACCGCGCGCATGGGTGCGCCATCGGATACGCGACGTGATCGCGCACTATGCGCGCGCGTGCGGCATGCAGCGGCCGGCGTGACGGGCCGCGAAGGAAACGACGCAACACCGACGACCAACCGACGATACTTCGAACAATCACAGGAGACATGCCATGCAACGAAAGATGCTCGACGCCGCCGCACGCTGCTTCGCCGGAGCCGCGCTCGCGACGGCCGCGTGCGCGGCGTCCGCCGGCACGCTGACGATCGCGACGCTGAACAACCCCGACATGATCGAGTTGAAGAAGCTGTCGCCGGCGTTCGAGAAGGCGAACCCCGACATCAAGCTGAACTGGGTGATCCTCGAGGAGAACGTGCTGCGCCAGCGCGCGACGACCGACATCACGACCGGCAGCGGCCAGTTCGACGTGATGGCGATCGGCACCTATGAAACGCCGCAGTGGGGCAAGCGCGGCTGGCTCGCGCCGATCACGGGCCTGCCGGCCGACTACGATCTCAACGACATCGTGAAGACCGCGCGCGACAGCCTGTCGTACAACGGCCAGCTCTACGCGCTGCCGTTCTACGTGGAAAGCTCGATGACGTTCTACCGCAAGGATCTGTTCGCGGCGAAGGGGCTGAAGATGCCCGACCAGCCGACCTACGACCAGATCGCCGAATTCGCGGACAAGCTCACCGACAAGTCGAAGGGCACCTACGGGATCTGCCTGCGCGGCAAGGCCGGCTGGGGCGAGAACATGGCGTACGTGTCGACGGTCGTGAACACGTTCGGCGGGCGCTGGTTCGACGAGAACTGGAACGCGCAGCTGACGTCGCCCGAATGGAAGAAGGCGATCAATTTCTACGTGAACCTGCTGAAGAAGAACGGCCCGCCGGGAGCGAGCTCGAACGGCTTCAACGAGAACCTGACGCTGACCGCGTCCGGCAAGTGCGCGATGTGGATCGACGCGACGGTCGCGGCCGGGATGCTCTACAACAAGCAGCAGTCGCAGGTGGCCGACAAGATCGGCTTCGCGGCCGCGCCGGTCGCCGCCACGCCGAAGGGCTCGCACTGGCTGTGGGCGTGGGCGCTGGCCGTGCCGAAGACGTCGAAGCAGCAGGATGCCGCGCGCAAGTTCATCGCGTGGGCGACGTCGAAGCAGTACATCGAGATGGTCGGCAAGGACGAGGGCTGGGCGTCGGTGCCGCCGGGCACGCGCACGTCGACGTATCAGCGCCCCGAGTACAAGGCCGCCGCGCCGTTCTCGGACTTCGTGCTGAAGGCGATCGAGACGGCCGACCCGAACGATCCGTCGCTGAAGAAGGTGCCGTACACGGGCGTGCAGTACGTCGGGATTCCTGAATTCCAGTCGTTCGGCACGGTGGTCGGCCAGTCGATCGCGGGTGCGGTCGCGGGCCAGATGTCGGTCGACCAGGCGCTCGCCGCCGGGCAGGCCGCCGCCGACCGCGCGGTGCGGCAGGCCGGCTACAAGAAGTAACGCGCAAGCCGTCGCACGGCTCGCATCGTGCGCCGTTGCGCACGGCGCGGGCCGGCGAAGCCGACAGGCGGGCAGGCCGTTCGCGCCCGCGCATCAACCGGAGGGACTCCGATCATGCGTCACCTGCGTCTTCCCCTGAGTCACGCGCCGTCGGTCGGCGACGCGTCGTTGCCGCCCGGCGCGCCGCGCCGTGCGCGCGGCGGCGCGAGCTGGCTCGTGTCGCCGTCCGTCGCGGTGCTGCTGCTGTGGATGTCGATTCCGCTCGCGATGACGATCTGGTATTCGTTCTCGCGCTACAACCTGCTGAACCCGGACGTGAAGGGCTTCGCCGGGCTCGACAACTACCGTTTCCTCGCGACCGATCCGTCGTTCCTGCCCGCGATCTGGCACACGCTCGTGCTGATCGGCGCGGTGCTCGCGATCACCGTGGTCGGCGGCGTGCTGATGGCCGTGCTGTTCGACCGCAAGTTCTACGGGCAGGGCGTCGCGCGCCTGCTCGCGATCGCGCCGTTCTTCGTGATGCCGACCGTCTCCGCGCTGATCTGGAAGAACATGATCCTGCATCCGGTGTACGGGCTCGTCGCGAACGCGATGCGCGCGCTCGGGATGACGCCGATCGACTGGTTCGCCGATTACCCGCTGACCGCCGTGATCATCATCGTCGCGTGGCAGTGGCTGCCGTTCGCGTTCCTGATCCTGTTCACCGCGATCCAGTCGCTCGACCAGGAGCAGAAGGAAGCCGCGCGCATCGATGGCGCCGGCCCGATCGCGATGTTCTTCTACATCACGCTGCCGCACCTGAAGCGCGCGATCGCCGTGGTCGTGATGATGGAGACGATCTTCCTGCTGTCGATCTTCGCGGAAATCTACACGACGACCGGCGGCGGCCCGGGCGACGCGACGACCAACCTGTCTTACCTGATCTACGCGCTCGGCCTGCAGCAGTTCGACGTCGGCCTCGCATCCGCGGGCGGCATCATCGCCGTCGTGGTCGCGAACGTCGTGTCGTTCTTCCTCGTGCGGATGCTCGCGCGCAACCTGAAGGGGGAATACGAAAAATGAGCGACCTGACCTTCGCAGGCCGGCGCACGCCGGCCGTATTCGACCTCGTGCGGCGCGCGCTGCCCGGCACGCTCGCGTGGCTGATCGCGCTGCTGCTGTTCTTCCCGATCTTCTGGATGGCGATCACCGCGTTCAAGACCGAGCAGCAGGCGTACGCGTCGACGCTGTTCTTCATGCCGACGCTCGACAGCTTCCGCGAGGTGTTCGCGCGCAGCAACTACTTCGCGTTCGCATGGAATTCGGTGCTGATCTCGGCCGGCGTCACGGTGATCTCGCTGCTGTTCGCGGTGCCGGCCGCGTACGCGATGGCGTTCTTCCCGAACCACCGCACGCAGAAGGTGCTGCTGTGGATGCTGTCGACGAAGATGATGCCGTCGGTCGGCGTGCTGGTGCCGATCTACCTGCTGTGGAAGAACGCCGGGCTGCTCGACACGGTGTCGGGGCTCGTGATCGTCTACACGCTGATCAACCTGCCGATCGCGGTGTGGATGACCTTCACGTACTTCAACGAGATCCCGAAGGACATCCTCGAAGCCGGGCGCATCGACGGCGCGTCGACGTGGCAGGAGATCGTCTACCTGCTGATGCCGATGGCGCTGCCGGGGCTCGCGTCCACCGCGCTGCTGCTCGTGATCCTGTCGTGGAACGAGGCGTTCTGGAGCATCAACCTGTCGAGCTCGAACGCCGCGCCGCTGACCGTGTTCATCGCGTCGTACTCGAGTCCCGAAGGGTTGTTCTGGGCGAAGCTGTCCGCGGCTTCGCTGCTCGCGGTCGCGCCGATCCTGATCGTCGGCTGGCTGTCGCAGAAGCAGCTCGTGCGGGGGCTCACGTTCGGGGCGGTCAAATGAGGGGGCCAAGCGCAGGGACGAACGTGCTGATCTGCGACTGCGACGGCGTGCTGATCGACAGCGAGGCCGTGGCCGCCGACGTGATCGTGCGCGAACTCGATGCGCGCTGGCCGGGCGTCGATGCGCGGCCGGCCGTGATGCCGCTGCTCGGGCTGCGCATCGAGCGCGTGCTGGCGGGCGCGAGCGAAGCGGTGGGGCGCACGCTGTCGGCCGACGACGTCGACGCGATCCGCCGCGCGGTCGAGGCGGCGGCCGTCAACGCGCCGATGGTCGACGGCATCGACGCGGCGCTTGCAGCGATCGAGCTGACGACCGCCTGCGCGAGCAACAGCTATCGCGCGTACGTCGAATCGGCGCTCGCGCGCACCGGTCTCGCGCGCTTTTTCGGCGACCGGTTGTTCTGCGCGGATTCGGTCGCACGGCCGAAGCCGGCGCCGGACGTGTATCTGGCGGCCGCGCGCACGCTCGGCGCGGCGCCCGCGAACTGCCTCGTCGTCGAGGACAGCGTGACCGGCATCACCGCCGCGGCCGCGGCCGGCATGACCGTGCTCGGCTTCGTCGGCGGCGGGCACGCGTCGGCCGCGCAGATCGACGCGTTGCGCGGCATCGGCGCGCGTCACGTATTCGACGACATGCACGAGCTGCCCGGCTACGTCGCGCGCTGGCAGGCGACGGGCGCGGTGCTGCCGAACTAGCAACGATCAAGCGCCGCCGATCAGGCGGCGCATCACGAACGAACGGAGACAGATCATGGCAAGCGTGCTCCTGCGCAACATCGCGAAGCGCTACGACGACACCGAAGTGCTGCGCAACGTGAACCTCGACATCGCCGACGGCGAATTCGTCGTATTCGTCGGGCCGAGCGGCTGCGGCAAATCCACGCTGATGCGGATGATCGCCGGCCTGGAAGACATTTCGAACGGCGACCTGCTGATCGACGGCGCGAAGGTCAACGACGTGCCGAGCGCGAAGCGCGGCATCGCGATGGTGTTCCAGTCGTATGCGCTGTACCCGCACATGACGCTGTACGACAACATGGCGTTCGGCCTCAAGCTCGCGGGCGCGAAGAAGCCCGAGATCGACCAGGCCGTGAAGCAGGCCGCCAGGATCCTGCACATCGATCACCTGCTCGACCGCAAGCCGAAACAGCTGTCCGGCGGCCAGCGGCAGCGCGTCGCGATCGGCCGCGCGATCACGCGCAAGCCGAAGGTGTTCCTGTTCGACGAACCGCTGTCGAACCTCGACGCCGCGCTGCGCGTGAAGATGCGGCTGGAATTCGCGCGGCTGCACGACGAGCTGAAGACGACGATGATCTACGTGACGCACGACCAGGTCGAGGCGATGACGCTCGCCGACAAGATCGTCGTGCTGTCGGGCGGCGCGGTGCAGCAGGTCGGCACGCCGAACGCGCTGTATCACGCGCCGGCGAACCAGTTCGTCGCGGGCTTCATCGGCTCGCCGAAGATGAACTTCCTGAAGGGCACGGTCGAATCGGCCGATGCGGGCGGCGTGCTCGTGCGGTTCGACAGCGGCGAGACGCAGCGCGTCGCGGTCGAAGCCGCAGGGCTGCAACGCGGCGCCGCGGTGACCGTCGGCGTGCGGCCCGAGCACCTGCTGGTCGATGCAGCGGCGGACGGCGTCGCCGCGCGGACGATGGCCGTCGAGTCGCTCGGCGACGCCGCGTATCTGTATGCGGAGTCGGCCATCGCGCCGGACGGGCTGATCGCGCGGATTCCGCCGCTCGACACGTACCGCACCGGCGACGTGCTGCGCGTGCATGCGCAGGCCGAACATTGCCACCTGTTCGACGAGCACGGGCAGGCGTTCCGCCGATTGAGCGTGCACGCGAAGGCTGCGTGACGGGGTAGGGGCGGGCGGCGGTCGATTGCCGCCTGCGCAGAGCGTTTTCCCGAAGCGGTGACGGGCACGTGCAGGCCGATTGCGCGGACGTTCGCCGGCGCCGGCCAAGGGGAGAGAAGGTCGCCCGCTGCACGCCTTCTCAGGCCGTACTCATGCGCCGAGCGCGGCGCGCGCGCAGGTTTCGTCGGTGACGAGCCCCGACAGCCAGCCGCCGCGCAGCGCGGCAATCACCGCGTCGTGTTTCTTCGGGCCGCCCGCGAACGCGATCGTCGGCAGCTTCGGCGGCGTGGCGAGCGCGACGCTCGTCACGCGCGCGCTCGTCGACACGGTGATCTGCGTGCCCTGCGCGTCGATCGGCACGCCGAGCAGTTCGGCCACCGCGCCGAGCGCGGTCATCTCGTCGCGCTCCTGTTCGGTGATGAAGCCGTCTTCGTAGAGCGGGCAGTGCAGGCCGATGTTGCCGATCCCGACGAACGCGACGTCGGCCTCGCCTGACAGCGCCTCGACGATCCGGTACAGCCGGTGATTGCACCACTGCGCGCGCTCGGCGTCGCTGTCGGCGAACAGCGGCGCGGGCAGCAGGAAATGCTTGCTGCCGGTTTTCTCGGAGATGTACTGCGCGACGTCGTAGCGGTTCGACGAGCCGTCGGCCGCGATCGCGCCGACCATCGACACGAGCCGATGCTGCGGGCGCTCGATCTGCGCGATCTGCGCGACCGCGGCCTTCAGCGTGCGGCCGCTGCTGACCGCGATCACCATCGGCCGCGTTTCGTTCAGGTAGCGCTCCATCACCTGCGCGCCGGCGACCGCGAGCTTGCGGTCGATCGCGTCGGGCGCGTCGGCGTCGACGGGCACGACTTCGCACATCGCGAGGCCGTAGCGTTTCGACAGTTGCGCGCCGAGATCGAGACAGTCGGCCAGCTGATGGTCGACGCGCACACGGATCAGATTCTTCTCGACCGCGAACGCGACGAGGCGCTGCGCGACGGGGCGCGACACCTGCAGCTTTTCGGCGATTTCGTTCTGCGTGTCGCCCGCGACGTAATAGAGCCACGCGGCGCGCGTGGCGAGATCGAGTTTTTCTGAGGACTTGGACACGATAACGATTCGGTTCGGATCTGGGGGCCGCCCCGCGGACCGGCCGGCGGGCCGCATGACGGCATCCACTGTACCGCAGTCGCGCGCACGTCCGGCCGCCGCGCGCGCGAGCGCGGCGCCTACGCGAGCCGTGCGCGCGACGGTTCGTACAACGGCCGCACGTGACGGTACAGCGCGCGGAACGCATCGAGGCGTTCGCGCAGCCGCGCATGGCGGGCGGCGTCCGGTGCGTATTCGGCGCGCACCGGCGGCTTGGTCAGCACCGCATGCGGATCGCCGCCGACGGCGAGCCAGCCGAGCCGCGCCGCGCCGAGCGCCGCGCCCGTTTCGCCGCCGCCGATCTGGCGCGTGCGCACGTTCAGCGCGTCCGCGATCAGTTGCGCCCAGAACGCGCTGCGCGCGCCGCCGCCGATCAGCGACAACTGGTCGGTTTCGACGCCGGCCGCATGCAGCGCGTCGAGGCCGTCGGCGAGGCCGAGCGTCACGCCTTCGAGCACCGCATAGCCGAGGTGTGCGCGCTCGGTCGCGTGCGTCATCCCGAAGAACGCGCCCTGCGCGTACGGATCGTTGTGCGGCGTGCGCTCGCCCGACAGGTAGGGCAGGAACAGCGGCGCTGCCGCGAGCGCGTCGGCGTCGAGCGCCGCGACTTCGGCGAGCAGCGCGGGCTCGTCGGTGCCGGTCAGCTTGCAGACCCAGCGCAGGCAGCTCGCGGCCGACAGCACGACGCTCATCAGTTGCCAGCGATCGGGAATCGCATGGCAGAACGCATGCACGGCCGATGCGGGATTCGGCATGAAGCGGTCGCCGACTACGCTCAGCACCCCGGACGTGCCGAGCGACACGAAGCCGTCGCCCGCATGGATCGCACCGATGCCGAGTGCGCTCGTCGCGTTGTCGCCGCCGCCGCCCGCGACCACGACGGCCTCCGACAGCCCGAGCTCGCGTGCGATGTCCGCGCGCAGCGTGCCGGACGGCGCGTTGCCCTCGACGATGCGCGGCATCTGCTCGCGCGTCATCCCGCACGCGGCGAGCAGTGCGTCGGACCAGTCGCGGCGTGCAACGTCGAGCCATAGCGTGCCGGCGGCGTCCGACGGGTCCGACACCTTCGCGCCGGTCAGCCGGAATCGCAGGTAGTCCTTCGGCATCAGCACGCACGCGGTCGCCGCGAACACGTCGGGCTCGTGCTTCGCGACCCACAGCAGTTTCGGCGCGGTGAAGCCGGGCATCGCGAGGTTGCCGGCCAGCGCGTGGAGATCGGGCGCGCGTTCGGTGAGCAGCGCGCATTCGTCGGCGCTGCGCATGTCGTTCCACAGGATCGCGGGGCGCAGCACGCGATCGTCGCGGCCGAGCAGCACCGCGCCGTGCATCTGACCCGACAGGCCGATGCCGCGCACCTGCGCGAACGCCTGGGAGTGCCGTTCGCGCAGTGCCGCGAGCGCGGCGAGCGTGCCTTGCCACCAGTCGTCCGGATGCTGTTCGGCCCAGCGCGGATGCGGCCGCGACACCGTGAACGGCGAGCCGGCGGTGCCGACGACCGCGCCGTCCGGGGCGAGCAGCAGCACCTTCACTTCCGAGGTGCCGAGGTCGATGCCGAGATACATGAGCGATCCGTTCCGTCAGAGAGGAGTCGCTACTTTAGTCGCGCGGCCGGGCACCTGCCAAGGCTGGTTCGCCCGGATGCACGCTCGTGCGTGGCGGCCGCCGCGCGTCAGCGCTGCGCGAGCCATCCGTCGACGCGCCAAAGCCCGCCGCGCAACGCCTCGAACAGCGCCGCGTTGCCGGCCAGCGACCCCCACAGCGGGCGGCTTGCGCACAGCGCGACGACCGGGTCGTCGGCTTCGACGATCGCACGCGCGGCGCTTTCGTCCATCACGCCGTCCTGGTACGCATACGGCAGCGTGCCGCGCGCCCAGCGTTGGAGAAAGCGCAGGAACAGCGCGGGCAGCACGGCGGTGGCGACCGGCGCGGCGCCGCGCGCGAACGATTCGACGAGCGTCGGCGCGATGAAGCCGGGGATCTTCGAGAAGCCGTCGGCCGCGACGCGCTGGTTCGTGTCGAGCACGTACTGGTTGCCGAAGCGCTCGAGCACGACGTCGCGGTAGCGCGCGAGATCGAGCGGGCTCGGCGTCAGGCACGGGATCACGTCCTGCGTCACATAGTCGTGCGCGAAGCGGCGGATCGCGGCGTCGTGCGTGCCTTCGTGGATATACGTAAGCCCCGCCAGCGTGCCGGCCCATGCAATGCAGCTGTGCGTCGCGTTGAGGATGCGGATCTTCGCTTCCTCGTACGGATGGACGTCGTCGACGAGTTCCGCGCCGGCCAGTTCCCAGCGCGGCCGGCCGGCCGCGAAGCGGTCCTCGATCACCCACTGGATGAACGCTTCGCCCATCACCGGGCATGCGTCGTCGATGCCGGTGGCCGCGCGCACGCGCTCGCGCACGTCGTCGGTCGGGCGCGGCGTGATGCGGTCGACCATCGCGCTGGGCGTCGCGACGTTCGCATCGAACCACGCGATGAGATCCGTTTCGCCGCGCCGTTCGAGGAATTCGCGCATCCCCGCGCGAAAGCGTGCGCCGTTGTTGCGCAGGTTGTCGCAGCTTTGCAGCGTGAGCGGGCCCGCGCCGCGCTTCACGCGTTCGGCGAGCAGCGCCGCGAGCGCACCGTACAGGGTCGTGCGCGCGCCCTGCAGGTCGGCTGCGAGATCGGCGTTCGCCAGGTCGAGCCGGTTGTGTTCGTCGAGGTAGTAGCCGCCTTCGGTGACGGTGAACGACACGATCCGGCAGGCCGGATCGGCGCCGGCGTCGATCAGCGCGGCGAGATCGATCGACCACGGCAGCACGCGCGTGATCGAACGGACCGTCTCGTAGGCGCGCTCGCCTTGCGGCGTGACGGTTTCGAGTGTGTACGCGCCATGTTGCGCGGCGAGCGCGTCCATCGTCGCGCGCATGTCGTCGCGGATGTTGCCGACGGTCAGCGACCAGCGTTCGTCGGCCGGCACGGCCGCGTTCACGCGATGCAGATACCACGCCTGATGCGCGCGGTGAAACGAGCCCGCGCCGATGTGCAGCAGCACGGGCGTGCGGGCGGAGGGCGATTCACTCATCCGGTGTCTCCTTTTCCTGCCTGTCTATCCTGCCGAATACGATCATTTGCTCTTTGTGTGAGCGAATGATCGTATTCGGGCGAGCGAAAGTCAAGGCGGGGAAATGGCATTTCGATGGTGCGCTGCGGCGGTGCGCGGGCAGGGCAGGCGCGACGGAGCGGGCGGAAAAGCGTCAGCGCCCTTCGCGCGTGAGTGCGACGAGTTCGTCGAGCAGCTTGCCGGCCGGCCCCGGCAGGATCCCGTGGCGGCGCCGGAAGGCGGTGAGCGTGCGCACCGCGACCACTTCGCGCACGGGCAGCGTGTCGATCGTGCCGGCGCGCTGCTCGGCGCCAACCATTGGCTCGGCCATCCAGCTCAGGAAGCCCGCGTGCGCGACTAGGCTCTTCAGCGTCGTGACCGAGCGCGTCTCGACCGCGATGTCGGGCAGCGCGAGCCCGTGCGCGTCGAAGGTCGCGCGCATGTGGTCGAACGGCGCGGTGCCGCGCGGCGGAAGCGCCCAGCGTGCGTGCAGCGTATCGGCGAGCGTCGGCGCACGGCCGAGCGCGCGCAGCGGATGGTGCGGCGCCGCAACGATATGGCTGCGATCTTCCCAGCGGCATTCGGGGATCGCGACGATCTCGTCGGTATCGGGCCCGTGCGCGGACAGCGCGAGGTCGATCTCGTGTTTGTTCAGCCCTTCCGCGAGCCGGTCCCACACGCCTTCGAGGATCTCGACGCGCAGGTTCGGCCAGCGGTCGAGCACGCGGCCGACCGCGACCGGCAGCACGAGGCTCGCGATGCTGCCCACCGTGCCGACCTTGATCGTGCCCTTCGCGAACCCGCGCATCGCGTCGAGCTCCTCGCGCGCATGCTCGGCCTCGTGCTGCAGCAGCGTCGCGTGCGGCAGCAGCGCTTCGCCGAATGCGGTGAGCTGCACCCCCTTCGAATGGCGCTCGAACAACGGCGCGCCGACCTGCTCCTCGAGCCGCTTCAGGATCCGGCTCAGCGCCGGCTGCGTGACGTGCAGCGCGTCGGCCGCGCGGCCGAGGCTGCCGCACGCGACGATCGTCGTGAACGCGCGCAGTTGTCGGAGATCGAAAGTCATGCCGGAGCGTAATGGCTTTTTGCAGAAAATACAGTATCGGTGAATGGCTTGCGCTTCGATACTGTGGAAACCGCCAAGCCATCGAGGAGCGCCGAGCATGTCCGGTCACCCGCCCCCTTCCGCCGCATCGATCACCGTTCGCGATGCGGTCATCGACTTGCTCCGCCAGTTCGGCATCGACCGCGTGTTCGGCAATCCCGGCTCGACCGAGCTGCCGATGTTCCGCGACTTCCCCGACGATTTCCGCTACGTGCTCGGCCTGCACGAAGCCGTCGTGGTCGGAATGGCCGACGGCCATGCGCAGGCCACCGGCAATGCGGCGGTCGTCAATCTGCATTCGGCGGCGGGCGTCGGCAACGCGATGGGCAATCTCTTTACCGCGTTCAAGAACCGCACGCCGCTGATCGTCACCGCGGGCCAGCAGGCGCGCGCGATTCTGCCGTTCGATCCGTTCCTCGGCGCGACGCAGGCCGCCGAGCTGCCGAAGCCTTACGTGAAATGGAGCATCGAGCCCGCTCGCGCGCAGGACGTGCCGGCCGCGATCGCGCGTGCGTACCGCATCGCGATGCAGGAGCCCCGCGGCCCCGTGTTCGTGTCGATTCCGGTCGACGACTGGGACCAGCCGGCCGAGCGGCTGCCGCGGCGCGACGTCAGCAGCATCGTGCGGCCCGATCCCGACGCGCTCGCGCGGCTCGGCGACGCGCTCGACGCCGCGCGGCGCCCCGCATTCGTGGTCGGCGCGGCCGTCGATCGCGCGGGCGCGTGGGACGAGGCCGTGCGTCTGGCCGAGCGGCACCGTGCGCGCGTGTACGTCGCGCCGATGTCGGGGCGCTGCAGCTTCCCCGAGGACCATCCGCTGTTCGCCGGCTTCCTGCCCGCGATCCGCGAGAAGATCGTCGAGCGGCTCGACGGGCACGATCTCGTATTCGCGTTCGGCGCGCCCGCGTTCACCTATCACATCGAAGGCTTCGGCCCGCACGTGCCGCCGGGTGCGACGCTCTTGCAGCTCGTCGACGATCCGGGCATTGCCGCCTGGACGCCGTTGGGCGATGCGGTCGTCGGCAATCTGCGGCTCGCCGCGCGCGACCTGCTGGCGCGGCCCGCGCCGCCCGAGCGGCCGATGCCCGCGCCGCGCCCGCCGCACGTACGTGTCGACCCGCCCGCCGCCGGCGAGCGCATGTCGGTCGCGTTCGCGCTGCAGACGCTCGCCGACGTGCGCGACGCGCACGACATCGTCGTCGAGGAGGCGCCGAGCGCGCGGTCGGTGATGCAGGAGCATCTGCCGTTCACGCGCAGCGGCACGTTCTACACGATGGACAGCGGCGGCCTGGGCTACGGGATGCCGGCCGCCGTCGGCGTCGCGCTCGCGCGGCCCGGCCGGCGTGTGATCGGGCTGATCGGCGACGGCTCGAGCCTGTATTCGATCCAGGCGCTGTGGAGCGCCGCGCAGCTGAAACTGCCGATCACGTTCGTGATCCTGAACAACCGGCGTTACGCGGCGCTGCAGGATTTCGCGCCCGTGTTCGGCTTCGGCCCCGGCGACCCGGTGCAGGGCACCGATCTGCCCGACCTGGATTTCGTCGCGCTCGCGCAAGGGATGGGTTGCCGCGGCGTGCGCGTCGCCGATGCCGGCCGCCTGCGCGACACGCTGACCGACGCGCTGCGGGCCGCGACGCCGGTCGTCGTCGAAGTCGAGATTGCCTGACGCGCCGCGCGCGTCTTTCCGGAGATTCCATGCAAACCGTAGCGATGCTGATCGGCGGCGAACGCCGCCACTCGTCCGGCGGCGCGACCTTCGTGCGCCGCAACCCGCTCGACGGCGAAATCGCGTCGGTCGCGCCCGCGGGCACCGTCGACGATGCGCGCGCGGCGGCCGATGCGGCCGCCCGTGCGTTTCCCGAATGGGCCGCGCTCGGCCCCGGCGCGCGACGCGCCTTGCTGCTGAAGGCGGCCGCCGCGCTCGAAGCGAAACACGAGCAGTTCGTCGCCGCGATGGCGGCCGAAACGGGTGCATCCGCGCTGTGGGCCGGCTTCAACGTGCGGCTTGCGGCGAGCGGGCTCGTCGAGGCCGCGTCGCTGACCACGCAGGTCGGCGGCGAGCTGATCCCGTCCGACGTGCCCGGCTCGCTCGCGATGGGCGTGCGGCAGCCGGCCGGCGTCGTGCTTGGCATCGCGCCGTGGAATGCGCCGGTGATCCTCGCGACGCGCGCGCTCGCGCTGCCGCTCGCATGCGGCAACACGATCGTGCTGAAAGGATCGGAACTGTGCCCCGTCACGCACGGGCTCGTCGTGGAGGCGCTGCAGGAGGCCGGGCTGCCGCCGGGCGTCGTCAACTTCGTGACGAACGCGCCCGACGATGCGGGCGCCGTCGTCGATGCATTGATCGCGCATCCGGCCGTGCGCCGCGTGAATTTCACCGGCTCGACGCGGGTCGGGCGGATCGTCGCCGAAGCGTGCGCGCGTCACCTGAAGCCGTCGGTGCTGGAACTCGGCGGCAAGGCGCCGTTCGTCGTGCTCGACGACGCCGATCTCGACGCGGCGGTCGCCGCGGCCGCATTCGGCGCATTCGCGAATTCCGGGCAGATCTGCATGTCGACCGAGCGCATCGTCGTCGATGCGTCGATCGCCGACGCGTTCGTCGCGAAGCTCGTCGACAAGGCCGCATCGCTGCCGCTGGGCGACCCGCGCAACGGGCCCGTCGTGCTCGGTTCGCTGATCGACGCGAAGGCCGTCGAGCGCTGCAACGCGCTGATCGACGATGCGCTCGCGCACGGCGCGACGCTGCTGTGCGGCGGCAAGGCCGACAGCACGCTGTTTCCCGCCACGCTGCTCGACCACGTGACGCCGGCGATGCGCCTCTACGCGGAAGAATCGTTCGGCCCGGTGAAGGGCATCGTGCGCGTCGACGGCGAGGAGGCCGCGATCCGCTGCGCGAACGACAACGCGTTCGGGCTGGCGTCGGCCGTGTTCAGCCGCGACGTCGCGCGGGCGCTGCGTGTCGCCGCGCGTATCGAATCGGGCATCTGTCACGTGAACGGCCCGACCGTGCACGACGAGGCGCAGATGCCGTTCGGCGGCGTGAAGGACAGCGGCTTCGGCCACTTCGGCGGCCACGCCGGCATCGCCGCGTTCACCGACCTGCGCTGGATCACCGTGCAGACGGCGCCGCGCCACTATCCGTTCTGACGAGGCCGCCGACGATGAGAATCGCGATTCTGGGAGCGGGCGCGATGGGCTCGCTGTTCGGCGGGCGGCTCGCCGAAAGCGGCGAAGCCGTCACGCTGATCGACGTGAACGATACGCATCTCGATGCAATCCGTCGCGACGGGCTGCGCATCGACGACGATCGCGGCGAACGGCGCATTCGCACGCTGCAGGCCGTGCGGCCGGAAGCCGCGAATGCGCATGCGGCCGCCGCGCCCGACACACCGTTCGACCTGCTGATCGTTTTCACGAAATCGCTGCACACGCGGGCGGCGCTCGACGGCGTGCGCGCGCTGCTGACGCCGGGCACGTTCGTGCTGACGCTGCAGAACGGGCTCGGCAACGTCGAGACGCTGAATGCGTTCGTGCCGCTCGAGCGCATCCTGGTCGGCGTGACGACGTGGCCGGCCGATGCGGCCGGACCCGCGCACGTGCGCTCGCACGGCGCCGGCACGATCCGCATGATGACGGCCGACGGCGCGGCGCGCCCGTTCGCGACGGCCGTGGCCGACGCGCTGTCGCGCGCGGGGCTCGCGTGCACGCTCGATGCCGACGTATGGGCCGCGATCTGGGAGAAGGTCGCGTTCAATGCGGCGCTCAACACGCTGTGCGCGGCGACGGGCTGCACCGTCGACCAGCTCGGCCATCATCACGACGGTCCGCGGCTCGCGCTGGCGATCGCGGCCGAGACCGCCGCCGTCGCGCGCGCGAAGGGCATCGCGGTCGACGGCGAACGCATCGCGCGCAACGTCGAGCATGCGATCCGCGAACATCGCGGCCATCGCCCGTCGATGCTGCAGGACGTGCTCGCGGGCCGCCGCACCGAGATCGACGCGATCAACGGCAAGGTCGTCGCGGCCGCGCGCGAAGCGGGTGTCGCGGCGCCGCATGCCGAGACGCTGCTCGCGCTCGTCCGGCTGATCGACGCACGGACGCACTGAGCAACAGGCCGGCGGCCGGCTGGCGCCGCGTGACGATACGGATGCCGCGCACGCGAGGCGATGGCGTCGGATCGTGAAGGGTCGGACAGGACGCCGGCGCCGATGCATGGGCGCCGGCCGACTGCGCACCACGAGATCCGGGCACGCGTGTGCGCCAGCCCGGACAACAGGAGACGCCATGAAAGCCATCGAATACCCTCGTCTTGCCGCGCGCCGTTCGCGCACGTCGACGCCCGCGTGCGGCGCCCGGGAGGTCGCATGAGCACGCGCGACGCACTGGATGGACGGCTCCCGCCGTCGGTCGACATCGGCACGACGCTCGACGACGGCCCGTTCACGCCGATGCAGCGCGTCGTCGTGCTGCTCGCCGCGCTCGCGATCGTGCTCGACGGCTTCGACGGGCAGCTGATCGGATTCGCGATTCCCGTGCTGATCCGCGAGTGGGGCATCACGCGCGGCGCGTTCGCGCCGGCCGTCGCGGCGGGGCTGGTCGGGATGGGTATCGGCAGCGCGTGCGCGGGGATCGTCGCGGACCGCTTCGGGCGCCGCCAGGCCGTGATCGGCAGCGTGTTCCTGTTCGGCATCGCGACCTGCGCGATCGGCTTCGCACCCGACGTCGCGACGATCGCGATGCTGCGCTTCTGCGCGGGGCTCGGGATCGGCGGCGCGCTGCCGACGGCCACGACGATGACCGCCGAATACACGCCCGCGCGCCGCCGCACGATGATGGTGACCGCGACGATCGTCTGCGTGCCGCTCGGCGGGATGCTGGCCGGCCTGTTCGCGCACGAGGTGCTGCCGCGCTACGGCTGGCGCGGGCTGTTCTTCGCGGGCGGTGCGTTGCCGCTCGTGCTCGGCTTCGTGCTCGTGCGCGCACTGCCCGAATCGCCGCGCTATCTCGCGCGGCGCCCCGCACGCTGGCCGGAACTCGGCGCGCTGCTCGCGCGGATGCAGCGGCCGGTCGCGCCGGGTACCGTGTTCACCGATACGAAGGACGCCCGCGCGCCCGGCGGCCGCGGCGGCTTCGGCACGCTGTTCGCGAGCGGCCACGCGCGCGACACGATCGCGCTGTGGTGCGCGTTCTTCATGTGCCTGCTCGCCGTGTACGCGGCGTTCAGCTGGCTGCCGACGATGCTCGCGGCGAGCGGATTGAGCGTGTCGGTCGCGGGCTCGGGACTCACCGCGTACAACCTCGGCGGCGTGATCGGCGCGCTGCTGTGCGCATGGGCGATCGCGCATGCGGGGTCGCGCTGGCCGCTCGCGCTGTGCAGCATCGGCGGCGCGGCGAGCGCGGTGTGGCTGATGGGCGTCGATGCGAGCCGCCATACGGGCTGGCTGATCGTCGGGCTCGGCCTGCACGGGCTGTTCGTCAATGCAGTGCAGTCGACGATGTATGCGCTGTGTGCGTACATCTACCCCACGGCCGTGCGCGCGACCGGCACCGCGAGTGCGCTCGCGTTCGGCCGGCTCGGCGCGATCCTCAGCGCGTTCGCGGGCGCGATCGTGATCACGGCGGGCGGCGCGGGTGCGTACCTGACGATGCTGGCCGTCGCGATGGGCGTGGTATGCGTCGCGCTGCTCGCGGTGCGGCGGCACATTCCGCGGCTGTCGCGCGCGCATGCGCCGCCGCGCGAAGGGGAGGAACTCGCTCGCACGCCGTCGTGACTGCGGCCGCGTGACGGGCGTTACAGCGTGGTGCGCACGTGCCAGAGTTCGGGGAACAGCACGACGTCGAGCATCTTGCGCAGATACGGCGCGCCGCTGGTGCCGCCGGTGCCCTGCTTGAAGCCGATGATGCGTTCCACCGTGGTCACGTGACGGAAGCGCCACTGGCGAAACGCATCCTCGAGATCGACCAGTTCCTCGGCCATCTCGTACAGCTCCCAGTGCTGCTGCGGATGACGATAGACCTCGAGCCACGCGGCTTCGACCGTTTCGTCGTGACGCGTCGGCTGCGTCCAGTCGCGATCGAGCCGCCCGGGCGCGATCGCGAACCCGCGCCGTGCGAGCAGGCGCACGACCTCGTCGTAGAACGACGGCGCCTCGAGCGTCGCGCGCACCTGTTCGAGGATGTCGGGCCGGTGCGCATGCGGCTGCAGCATCTGCGCGTTCTTGTTGCCGAGCAGGAATTCGAGCTGGCGATACTGGTACGACTGGAAGCCCGACGACTGGCCGAGATACGGCCGCATCGCCGAATATTCGGACGGCGTCATCGTCGACAGCACGTTCCACGCCTGCACCAGTTGCTCGAGGATGCGCGACACGCGCGCGAGCATCTTGAACGCGGGCGGTAGCGCGTCGGTGCGCACCGCGTCGAGCGCGCCGCGCAGCTCGAACAGCGCGAGTTTCATCCACAGCTCGCTCGTCTGATGCTGGATGATGAACAGCATCTCGTTGTGATCGGGCGACAGCGGATGCTGCGCATCGAGGATCGAATTCAGCGACAGGTAGTCGCCGTAGCTCATCGACTTCGAGAAATCGAGCTGCGCGTCGTGCCAGCCGCCTTCAGCGGCTTCGCCCGGCACGTGCGACGCTTCGTGCGCGGCTTGCGCCGGCTGGGCGGCGCGTGCGCCCGAGAACGGGCAGCCTGCCGGCGCGTCGCCGCCAGGGGGCTGCATATGACCAGAATTCACGACTTTCTCCAGATTTGAATGACGAACGCGCGGCGTGCGCTGCGCATGCAACCGCGGCGCGCCGCGCAAAAACGGTCAGGTCACCGCACCGCGTTCGGCGAACTCGGGCGCCTTCCACGCGTCGGTGGCGAGGATGTCGCGCAGCGTCTCGACCGCATCCCATACGTCGGCGAAGCGCGTATAGAGCGGCGTGAAGCCGAAGCGCAGCACGTACGGCTCGCGGTAGTCGCCGATCACGCCGCGCGCGATCAGCGCCTGCATCACTTCGTAGCCGTGCGGATGCTCGAAGCTCGCCTGCGAGCCGCGCTGGTGATGCGCGCGCGGCGTGACGAGCTTCAGCGACAGGCCGGCGCAGCGCGCTTCGACGAGCGCGATGAACGCGTCGGTCAGCGCGAGCGACTTGCGGCGGATCGTCTGCATGTCGGTCTGCAGGAACACGTCGAGGCCGCATTCGACCATCGACATCGACACGATCGGCTGCGTGCCGCACAGAAAGCGCGCGATGCCCGGATCGGGCGCGAAGCCCGGCTGCATCGCGAACGGCGCGCGGTGGCCCCACCAGCCCGACAGCGGCTGCGAGAAATGCGCGAGATGGCGCTGCGGCACCCACACGAACGCGGGCGAGCCGGGGCCGCCGTTCAGGTACTTGTACGTGCAGCCGACCGCGCCGTCCGCCCGTGCGCCGTTCAGGTCGACCGGCACCGCGCCGGCCGAGTGCGCGAGATCCCACAGCATCAGCGCGCCCGCGTCGTGCACGAGCTGCGTGACGGCCGGCATGTCGTGCATGTAGCCGGTGCGGTAGTTCACGTGCGTGATCATCGCGACGGCCGTGTCCGCGCCGAGCGCGCCGGGCAGGTCGGCCGGATCGTCGATCAGGCGCAGTTCGTAGTCGCCGCCGAGCTGCTCGATCAAGCCCTGCGCGATGTACAGGTCGGTCGGGAAGTTCGAGCGCTCCGACACGATCACGCGGCGCTCGGGCGCACGCTCGGCCTGGTGGCGCAGCATCGCCGACAGCAGCTTGAACAGGTTGATCGAGATGGTGTCGGTGACGACCGTCTCGCCGGGCGCGCCGCCGATCAGCGTCGCGAGTTTGTCGCCGAGGCGGCGCGGCAGCGCAAACCAGCCGGCCGTGTTCCAGCTGCGGATCAGGCCTTCGCCCCATTCGGCGCCGATCACCTGCTGCGCGCGGGCAGCCGAGGCGCGCGGTTGCGCGCCGAGCGAGTTGCCGTCGAGGTAGATCACGCCGTCGGGCAGCGAGAACTGCTCGCGCAGCGGGGCCAGCGGGTCGTCGCGGTCGAGCGCGAGCGCGTCTTCACGGGTCTTGATCATCATGATGTGGGGTCGTAGGTCGGGTAATCAGGAAGCCTGCGCGGGCAGGGCGCGCAGCACCGCGCGCACGGGGCTCGCGTCGAGCGTCGCGAATTTCAGCGGCAGCGCGATCAGTTCGTAGTCGCCGGCCGGCACGTCGTCGAGCACGATCCCTTCGAGGATCGCCATCCGGTGCGCGCGCACGCGGTGATGCGCATCCATCGTCTTCGATTCCTGCGGGTCGAGCGACGGTGTGTCGATGCCGATCAGCTTCACGCCGTGCGCGGCGAGCAGGTCGACGGTGTCGGGCGCGACCGCACAGAAATGGCTGTCCCATTGCTCGACGCTGGCACGCTCGTACGTGCGCAGCAGCACGCGCGGCGGCACGCCGTCGAGCGCCGCGGCGACGTCGGCCGGCCGCACGACCGGCGATGCGCCGATGCAATGGATCACGCGGCACGGGCCGAGATAGGTGTCGAGCGATACCGCGCCGATCGGTGCGCCGTCGGCGTCGTAGTGCAGCGGCGCGTCGCAGTGCGCGCCCGTGTGCGGCGACAGCGTCAGGCGCGCGACGTTGACCGGCGAACCGGCCTCCATCCGCCACACGCGTTCGACGGAAACCGGCGTATCGCCCGGCCACACGGGGGTGGCGGGGCTGACAGGCGGCGAGATGTCCCAGAGTATGTCCATGGCATGACGAATCGGTGAGTCGATCCTTCGAATGATAGGTGGACGCTCGCAGCAAGTGCTTGCGAAATAAACATGGACAATCCGCCGGATTGGCAGATAATTCGAATCAGAGGGAAAACGGGGACCATAAATGCACGCGATCACGCTCGATGCCACCGACTGCCGGATCCTGGCGGTATTGCAGGAGGAGGGCAGAATCAGCAATCTCGACCTGGCCGAACGCATCTCGCTTTCGCCATCCGCCTGCCTGCGCCGCATGCGCCTGCTCGAGGAGCAGGGCGTGATCGAGCACTATCGCGCGTGCCTGAGCCGCGAGAAGCTCGGCTTCGAGCTCGAGGCGTTCGTGCAGGTGTCGATGCGCAACGAAGAGAATCAATGGCACGAGCGCTTCGCGGAAGCGCTGCGCGAATGGCCGGAGGTGGTCGGCGCGTTCGTCGTGACGGGCGAGAGCCACTATCTGTTGCGCGTGCTCGCGCACAACCTCAAGCACTATTCGGATTTCGTGCTGAACCGCCTCTACAAGGCGCCCGGCGTGATGGACATCCGTTCGAACATCGTGCTGCAGACGCTGAAGGACGAAGCCGGCGCGCCGGTCGGCCTGGCGCGCACGGGGGCGATCAAAGCGGTGTGAGGCCGTGGAAGCCGCCGCCGTGGAACACGAGCGGCGGTGCCGTTTCCGATATGGCGCGCACGCCGCAGCGTTCCACTTCGCCGACGAAGATCACGTGGTCGCCTTCGTCGTATCGGCTGCGGTTGTGGCATTCGAACCACGCGAGCGCGCCGTCGAGCACGGGCATCCCCGAGTTGCCGGCCACATGCGCGATTCCTTCGAAGCGGTCGCCCTTGTAAGTCGAGAAGCGCTTGCACAGGTCCAGTTGCGACGCCGCGAGCACGTTCACCACGTAATGGCTGTTGCCGCGGAACACGGGCGTCGACGCCGATTTGTGCGCGAGGCTCCACAGCACGAGCGGCGGATCGAGCGAAACCGAATTGAACGAGCTGGCGGTGATGCCGATCAACTGACCGGACGGCGCCTGCGTCGTGATCACCGTCACGCCCGTCGCGAACTGGCCGAGCGCCTGCCGGAAGGCGGCCGAGTCGAAATCCGGCGGATTGGCGTGGCTCATCGGGCAGCCATCCGGAACGGGACGGGCGGGCGCGACGCGACACGGGTGTGACGGGCGCGGCGGACGAAAGACGACAAGGCGGTGGAAGGGGAAGGGATGCGCATGGCCCGATTTTAGCGGAATCGGGGCCGCCGGGCCCGGTCGGGCGGTGCAGCGCGACGGCAGGGTGACGTAGCGAACACTGCGGCGCGCGGCCGGCGGCGCCGTTCTGTCGCGTTTTTCAACGATGCGGCCGGTCACGCCGGCGCCGGGTTGCCCGGGCAGGCATCGCGACCCGTGCTATCGCCCCGCCGCCAGCCCGAGCGACAACGCACCGGTCACGATCAGGCTCGACGCCCACACCGCATCGAGATTGAACCAGCTGCGCGACACGAACTTCAGCCCGAGATAGCGGTACACGAGCCACGCGAGTCCGCCGCCGGTGGCGATCATCGCGGCCGCGTGCACGGCCGCGACGACGAGCGCCATGCCGAGATGCGCATCGACGAGCAGCGCGGCCGCGCGATGGCCGGCATCCCGGTCGAGCCCGCAAAGGCCGAGGTAGATCGGCACGAGCATCAGCCCCGCGCCGTGCGCGAGCGCGACCGCGAACGACCACAGGCCGAGCCGCGCCGGCGCAATCCGCGCGAGCGCCCGCGGATGCCGGCGCCGGATCAGCAGCACCGCGCCGAAGCCGATCACGAGTGCGCTCGCGCCGATCCGGATCGCCGACTGCCATGCGAGCAGCGCCGCAAGCAGTCCGAACGGCAGCATCACCGCGAAGACGGCGAGCGTATGACCGAGCGCGAGATAGCCGAGCGCGGCGACGAGCGCGGCGCCGCGGCGCGTCATCAGCGCGTTCGACACCGCGAGCGGCCAGCCCATCGCCGGGTTGAGCCCGTGATAGACGCCGCTCGCGAGCACCGCCGCCCACAACGCGAACGGCGCGTGAAGGCCGGCGCTCAACGCGTGACCGACGGATAGCAGAACGAGTCGGTCGAGCAGTCGCCGCCTTCGAGCCGGATCTGGTGCGCGCGATAGCCGTCGGGGAATTCGACCCAGTAGTCGTCGGCGAGCGTCAGCCCGCCGTCGGGCCCCGCGTGCGCAAGCACCTGCGCGGCCGGCACGCCGTCCGGATAGAACTGGTCGTCCCACGTCGAATAGAGCGAGTTGGTCCAGTACACGCGCCGGCCGTCGCGGCTGATCTCGACCATCTGCGGGCCGCCCGCGAACGTGCGGCCGTTCGAATGCGGCGCACGGCGCGCGATGCCGCCGATGCGTACCGACCCGGCCAGCACCGGATTGTGCGGATCCGACACGTCGTACTGGCGCATCTCGCCCGTGCCCCAGCACGACACGTACAGGAACCGGTCGTCGAGCGACAGGTCGATGTCGGTCACGAGCGGCGGCACCGCGCCGAATCCTTGCAGCAGCGGCGGCAGCTCGTCGGCTGAGGCCGGCTCCGCCGGGATCGTCGCGGTCTTCTTCGCATGGAACTTGCCGCCTTCGCGCCACCAGGTCCAGATCGAACCTTCGAGATTGGTCGTATCGACCACGACGCCGACGAACCCGTACTCGCGCACCGGGTCGTGCGCGGGCCGCACCTCGAGCGCCATCTGGTGCTGCGCGCCGAGATCGATCGTCTGCACGTTGCGTCGCGCGCGCAGGTCCCAGAAATGCAGCCGGTGCCCGTACTTGTTCGCGAGCAGATCCTCGGGGACGATCCCGTTCTCGAATTGCGGCGGCAGCGCCCATTCGCTCGACACCATGTAGTCGCGCGGCAGGTTCCACCAGAAGTCGTAATGCTTGTCCTGCGGGCCGCGGTCGATCTCCCAGCGGCCGAGCACGTCGAAGGTCTCGCAATCCATGATGAAGATGCCGGGCGCGCCGTCGGTGCCGTCCTTGCCCGCGCCGCCGAGCGTGCTCACGTAGATGCCCTCGGGGCCGCAATGCACGGTGTGCGGCCGCGAATAGCCGGTCTTCGCGAAGATCTCGTCGGGCTCGATGATCTTGTGGATGCGCGCCTGCGTCGGATGCGGCTTCGTGTCGATCACGTAGATGCGCGACGAGCGCAGGCCGGGGATGATCAGGAAGCGGCGCTCGAGGAACGCATGGCCGGTGAGCGGCGACAGCGACGACGAGCACGCATTCCAGCCGAAGTGGTGAAACTCGTCGCCGGTGTTCGGCATCGTCACCGTGTGCACGATCTTGCCGTACGTCGGCGAACCGGGCTTCACGTCGATCACGGCGAGCGCGTCGGGTCTGGAAAAATCGGGGCTCAGCAACAACGTATACGCGAATGCTTCGGCCGGCGCCTGCATCGCGAGCTCGGGCGAAGCGTGAAACGTCGGGTCAGGCCGCATGCTCATGGCGATGTCCTCTCGATGATGTCGGATCGTGGACGCACGGCCGTTCGTCGCGGGCGTGCGGACTGCGGTTGCCGCGCGGCGCGCATCACGCCGGCGGAGCGATCGGCAGGCGCAGGCACGCGTCGGCGACGTGCGCGATGCCGTGCACCAGGTAGTGAAAGCGGGAAAAGGCGAAGGGGCTGCCGCGCGGCGTCCACCGTGAAACGGGTACGCGCCATCGCGATGGTGCGCTTGACGTATCGGCGACCGGGCCCGCGGGGCAGGCGATATCCGTTAAGGCGTACATATCGATGTTCCGGCAGATGATGTTGACATCGGGGCAGGCATGCATCGGACGCTGCGCGGGCGTGACGGGTTGGCCGTCGCTTGCGCGTGCCTAAGTGTAGACGAGAAATCCGCGGCGGGTCGCGCGCGACGCCTGGCCGCTCCGCCAGGTACGCGCGCGAGTGAGATACTTGACGCAGTGCCGTTGTCCGCCCGCATCACGGGGCGCGCGACGGCGACGCGAAACGATGGCGCCGGCGCCTGCGTGCCGGCTGCCGTCATCCACGAGGGACTGATTTCATGGGGAACGAGATGCTTGAAACCGCGACGCTGGGAGGCGGGTGTTTCTGGTGCACGGAGGCCGTGTTTCTCGACGTCGACGGCGTGACGGCCGTCCAGTCGGGTTACGCGGGCGGCCATACGCGCAATCCCGGCTATCGCGACATCTGCGAGGGCGACACGGGCCACGCGGAAGTCGTCAACGTGACGTTCGATCCGGCGCGCATCGGTTATCGCGAGATCCTCGAGATCTTCTTCGCGACGCACGATCCGACCCAGTTGAACCGGCAGGGCAACGACGTCGGCACGCAGTACCGGTCGGTCGTGTTCACGCATTCGGATGCGCAGCGCGACACGGCGCTCGACGTGATCCGCGCGCTCGAGCACGAACAGGTGTTCGGACAGCCGATCGTCACGCAGGTCGTGCCACTCGACGGCAACTACTGGCCGGCGGAGGACTATCACCAGAACTATTACGCGCGGAACCCGGGGCAGGGCTATTGCTCGGTCGTGATCGGGCCGAAGCTCGCGAAATTCCGGCAGAAGTTCTCGCACCGGCTGAAGTCGCTGCGCGGCGCATGAGCGTCGGCGGCGGCGACCGGCGTCACGCCGCCTCGTTGCGCCACTGCGCGCACGCGGCGGCGATTTCGCGTGCGAGCGCGATGCACGACAGCGGCGCGGAGCCTTCCGCCTTGTTGTTGATCGTGATGATCACCGGCTGCCCGGCCAGCGCGTAGCGCGCGGCCAGTTCGGCGAGCGCCGAGCGCGTGGCCGGATCCTCGTCGACGAGCTTGTCGAACGGCTCGTATTTCGCCTTCGCCTGCTCGTACTTGAAGCCGCCGTGCAGGCTCCAGCGCACGATCAGCGGGCCCGGCGCGTCGCCGTCGAGCAGCGCGAGCGCGGCGGCCTGGCGCAGCGGGTCGGGCATCCGCGCGTGCAGGCCGACGCAGTAGCGCACGCCGAGCGCGGCCAGCGCACGGATGAAGCGCGGCGTGAGCAGGCTCGCGTCGCGGATCTCGATCGCGTAGCGCGTGCCGTCGGCGTCAGGCGGCAGCGGCGGCAGCGCCGCGAAGAACGCGGCGAGCCGGTCGATCAGCGCGGCCGGTTCCGCGAGCAGTTGATCAGGCAGCGGCGAGAACTGGAACACGAGCACGCCGGCTTTCCGGCCGAGCCCGTCGAGACACGGCTGCACGAATTCGCGGGTCGCGAGCGACGCATCGAGGAAGGTCGGGTTCGGTCCGGACGGCTCGCCGCGCCGGCCGCGGATCACCGCGTCGGTCACCGCGGCCGGCGCCTTCACGACGAAGCGGAAATCGTCGGGTACCTGCTGCGCGTAGCGCAGGTAATCGGCCACCGACAGCGGGCCGTAGAACGACCGGTCGAGGCTGACGCTCCTGAGCAGCGGATGGGCGCCATACGCTTCGAGCCCTTCGCGCGACAGCTTCGTCTGCGCGAAATCGCCGTCGTAGACGATGCCGTTCCAGCCGGGGAAATACCACGACGACGTGCCGAGCCGCACGTTCGGCGGCAGGCCGGCCGCGGCGTCGGCCACGTCCGCCGGGATCGGCGCGGGAAGCACGCCGCGCTTGCGGCGGCCTTTCTTCGGCGCGGCGGCCGGCGGGGACGGTTCGTCCCACAGCAGCCCGGACGACGGTGCGGGTGCGTCGTCGGCGGCGGGGCGGGAAGTCATGCGGGCGGGCGGCGCCGGTTGCGCGTCGTCCTGCGCGTGCGGCATCACGTGCTCGTCGGGGCTGGCGGGGCGGCCGCCGTCCGCGTGCGACGCGCGTGCGGCGTCCGTCGGCACGCCGAACAGGTCGAATTGTCCGTCGGCGTGCGACTCGTTGGCGTCGTCGTGATGTTGTCGTTCGGGCGGCGCCGTGCGCCGCGTCCTGCCGTCACCCATGCATGCCCAGCGTGAGGCGCCGCCTAGCGCGGCAGCGCGTGTTCGTACATGTAGCGCCGCGACCACGGCAGCGTTTTCGCGCTGCGTCCGGCCTTGCGGCACACGATCTGGAAGATCGACACGTCGTCGTGCTCGAACGCATAAGCGCAGCCGGCAAGATACACGCGCCAGATCCGGAATTTCTCGTCGTCGACGAGCTTTCTCGCTTCTTCGGCTTTCGCTTCGAAGTTTTCCGTCCAGATATCGAGCGTGCGCGCATAGTGCCGGCGCAGGCTTTCGACGTCAACCGCCTCGAGTCCGCCGCGCTGCGCCGCTTCGAGCGCGAGGCTGATGTGCGGCAGCTCGCCGTCCGGGAATACGTAGCGATCGATGAATTCGCCGCCGCCGAGCGCCGTTTCGCCGCTTTCCGCGTCGGTCGACGTGATCCCGTGGTTCATCGCGATGCCGTCGTCGGCGAGCAGGTCATGCACGCGCGAGAAGTAGAGCGGTAGGTTCTTGCGGCCGACGTGCTCGAACATCCCGACGCTCGTGATGCGGTCGAACTGGCCGTCGATCTCGCGGTAATCCTGCAGACGAATCTCGATCTTGTCTTCGAGCCCCGCGGCCTTCACGCGCGCGGTCGCGAGGTCGAACTGGTTCTGCGACAGCGTCACGCCGAGACACGTCGCGCCGAATTTCTGCGCGGCGCGCAGCACGAGCGCGCCCCAGCCGCAGCCGATGTCGAGCAGGCGCTGGCCGGGCTCAAGCCGGATCTTCGTCAGGATGTGGTCGATCTTCTTGATCTGCGCGGTGGCGAGATCCTCGTCGCCGTTCTCGAAGTACGCGCACGAGTACACCATGTTCTCGTCGAGCCACAACCGATAGAACTCGTTCGAGACGTCGTAGTGGTACTGGATCGCCTTCCTGTCGGTGTTCTTCGTGTGATTGAAGTAGCGCTTCACGCGTGCGAGCTTGCTCGCGCTCGTCACGGTGCTGCGCGCGAGCGAGTAGCCGATGTTGATGATGTCCGACAGCTTGCCTTCGATGTCGATCTTGCCCTTCACGTACGCCTCGCCGAGATTGTCGAGGCTCGGTTCGAGCAGCAGCGGCAACGCCGACGCGCTGTTCACCTTGAGCGTGACCTGCGGTGCGCTGAAGGTGCCGAAATCGAGTTGATCGCCGTTCCATAGCACGAGGCGCGCCGGTATGTTCGCTTTCGCCCGTACTTCGTCCGCCCACTGTGCCAGCTTCTTTTCCCAGAACATTTGGATTCTCCGTTTGTTCGTTGAATCGAATACAGCCAAGTATCTTGACCGGCGCCCGCCGCTTGCGAGGCGGGCGCCCGGATGCAACACGAAACACGACCGGCGTGCGCCGGCGCCGCGCTTACGGCGACAGGCGCGAGATCGTCCAGCCCGGCGACGCCGCGGCGTCGCGCGTATAGAGCAGGCGGTCGTGCAGCCGCGACGGGCGCCCCTGCCAGAACTCGATCGAGTCGGGCACGAGGCGGTAGCCGCCCCAGTGCGGCGGGCGCGGCGGGTTGTCGCCGTAGCGTTCGCTGACGGCCCGTTCGCGCGCCTCGAGCGTCGCGCGGCTGTCGATCACGGCGCTTTGCTCCGACGCCCATGCGCCGATGCGCGAGCCGAGCGGGCGCGACGCGAAATAGCGGTCGCTTTCTTCCGCGCTGGTTTTCTCGATCCGGCCTTCGATGCGCACCTGGCGCTCGAGCTCGATCCAGTAGAACAGTAGCGCGGCTTGCGGATGCACGGCGAGATCGTGCCCCTTGCGGCTTTCGTAATTGGTGAAGAAGACGAACCCACGTTCGTCGACGCCCTTGATGAGCACGATCCGGGCCGACGGCCGGCCGTCGGCGCCGACGGTCGCGAGCGTCATCGTGTTCGGCTCGGGCAGCTTGGCGGCGAGCGCCTCCTTGAACCAGCGATCGAACTGGGCGAACGGGTCGGGGGCGGCATCGGCTTCGTCGAGCGAAGCACGCGAATAGTTGATGCGGAGATCGGCGAGAGTCGTCATGTTATGCAAACGCTTCAATCTGGGGCCAGTATAGCGAACGCGCGAGAATCGTGCGTGCACAGTGGCGCGTGCGAGCGGGGAGTTCAGGCAGAATAGAGGGCTGCTCGACTTACGTTTTCCTTGCTGCCATGTCCTCCGCCGACGCTGCCCCGCCCAGTTCTTCTGATCTTACCCCGACCCCGGAAATCCAGCTTGACGTGGATCGCGCGCGGCGTTTCGGCGGCGTCGCGCGCCTGTATGGCGCGCCGGCGGCCGCCGCCTTCGAGCGGGCGCACGTCGCGGTGATCGGGATCGGCGGCGTCGGGTCGTGGGCGGCCGAGGCGCTCGCGCGCAACGCGGTCGGCACGCTCACGCTGATCGATCTCGACAACGTCGCGGAAAGCAATACGAACCGGCAGGTCCATGCGCTCGACGGCAATTACGGCAAGCCGAAGGTCGACGCGATGGCCGAGCGGATCGCGCTGATCGATCCCGCGTGCCGCGTGAACCGGATCGAGGATTTCGTCGAGCCCGACAACTTCGACGCGCTGCTCGGCGGCGGCTTCGACTACGTGATCGATGCGATCGACAGCGTGCGCACGAAGGTCGCGCTGATCGCATGGTGCGTCGCGAAACGGCAGCCGTTGATCGTCGTCGGCGGCGCGGGCGGGCAGCTCGACCCGACGCGCATCCGCATCGACGACCTCGCGCTGACGATCCAGGATCCGCTGCTGTCGAAAGTGCGCGCGCAGTTGCGCAAGCAGCACGGTTTTCCGCGCGGGCCGAAGGCGCGCTTCAAGGTCAGCGCCGTGTATTCGGACGAGCCGCTGATCTATCCGGAAGCGGCGGCCTGCGACATCGAGGACGGCGCCGAGCCGTCCGCGGCCGCGCACGTCGCGGGGCTCAACTGCGCGGGCTTCGGTTCGAGCGTGTGCGTGACCGCGAGCTTCGGTTTCGCGGCTGCCGCGCATGCGCTGCGGGCGATCGCGGCACAGGCGGCCGGCTGAGCCCGCGGTGCGCGGACAGCGAAGGGTGATGGCGCGGCACGGGTAACGTGCCGCGCGCGATACGGCGATACGGCGGGGCCGTCGCGGCCGGGCCGCTTGCGCATCAGTTGAGCGCCATGCTCAGCTTGCGTCGCCATGCGGCGACGAGGTCGGGTTGATCGCCGGCCAGTTCGAACACCGAGATCATCGTGCGGCGGCCGAGGTCGTCGCCGTAGGCGCGATCGCGCGTCACGATTTCCAGTAACTGTTCCAGCGCGCCTTCGTACGCACGCCGCGCGATCAGGCTCTGCGCGAGGTCGAAGCGCGCGTCGAGATCGGCCGGGTTCGCCGCGATGCGCGCTTCGAGCGCGTCGGTCGGAGGCAGGTCGGCCGTGGCTTCGAGCGCGTCGAAACGGGTCTTGATCGCCTGGTAGCGGGGGTCGCCGTTCTGCACGGTTTGCGGCGACAGGCGTTCGGTCTCGGCGCGCGCGGCGTCGACCTCGTTGCGCGCGAGCAGCAGCTCGATCAGGTCGAGGCGCGCGTCGTCGTAGCCGGGGTTCAGCGCGAGCGCCGCTTCGAGGTGCGCGAGCGCCTCGTCGAAGCGCTGTTCGGCCATCGCATACTGCGCGGCGCGGCGCTCGGCTTCCTCGGCCGCCGGCAGCAGCCGGTCGAGGAACGCGCGCAACTGGCCTTCGGGCAGCACGCCGACGAACTGGTCGACCGGGCGCCCGTCGGCGAACGCGATCACGTGCGGAATGCTGCGTGTCTGGAAGTGCGCGGCGAGTTCCTGGTTCTCGTCGACGTTGACCTTCACGAGCTTCCAGCGGCCTGCATAGTCGGCCTCGAGCTTTTCCAGCAGCGGGCCGAGCGTCTTGCAGGGGCCGCACCACGGCGCCCAGAAGTCGACCAGCACGGGCATGTCCAGCGACGCCTCGATGACGTCTTTCTCGAATGTGGCAAGCGTGGTGTCCATGTCGTTCTCTTCCGTTCGAATATCGTCAGGATGGGGGCGGCGCGCCGCTTTTTCAACGCGGCTTCGATTCGGGCAGCGGAATCCACTCGGTTTCGCCCGGCACCTTGCCCATCTCCTGGCGCGTCCAGGCCGCTTTCGCATGCTCGATGGCCTCGCGGCTGCTCGCGACGAAATTCCACTCGATGAAGCGTTCGCCGTCGATCTTGTCGCCGCCGAGCAGCATCGCGCGCGCGCCGCCGCCGCTCGTCAACGTGACCGTCGCGCCCAGCGCGAGCACGGCCATCCGTTCGGCCGGCACCGGCGTGCCGTCGATCGCGAGTTCTCCGTCGACCACGTAGACCGCGCGCTCCTCGTGCGACGCATCGAGTTCGAGCCGGCCGCCTGCCGTGAATTCGGCCGCGACGTACAGCGTGCGCGAGAACGTCGTCACGGGCGAGCGCAGCCCGAACGCGTCGCCGGCAATCACCGTCAGCGTGACGCCGTCTTCGTCGCGCTTGGGCAGCGTATCGGCCGCGTGGTGCTCGAACGACGGCTCGGTCGACTCGTGCGCTTGCGGCAGCGCGACCCAGGTCTGGATCCCGTGCACGGTATGGCCGCTGGCGCGCTGCGCGTCCGGCGTGCGCTCCGAGTGGACGATCCCGCGGCCGGCCGTCATCCAGTTCACGTCGCCCGGCACGATTTCCTGCCGCGAGCCGAGGCTGTCGCGGTGCAGGATCGCGCCGTCGAACAGGTAGGTGACCGTCGCGAGCCCGATGTGCGGATGCGGGCGCACGTCGAGCCCCGTGCCGGCCGGCAGCGCCGCGGGCCCCATGTGATCGAAGAAGATGAACGGGCCGACGAGGCGTGCGGCGAGCGCGGGCAGCGTGCGGCGCACCTGCAGGTTGCCGATGTCGCGCACGTGCGGCTTCAGCAGGGCTTTGATCGAGTCGGTCATGGCGGGTCTCGTGGGAACGGCTGGATTGCCGGTCATTGTACTGGCGGCGCGGCGGCGCGCGTGATGGGGCCCGCGAAACGCGCTCGGCCCGATGCGGCCGCGGCAGGCACGCGTCGTGCGGCGTCCAGCGCGTTGCGCAAGCCGCTGCGCGCGCCGCGGATTCCATGCGCGCCGCACGGGTATCGGGCCGGGCGACGAAACCCGGTAGACTGGCCGGCTTCACAACGACGATTCGACAATCGAAGGGAGACGCCGATGATGGCCCCGAAGGACTTGCTGCTCGCGCTGGTCGTGATCCTGGCGTGGGGCGTGAACTTCGTCGTGATCAAGGTCGGCCTGCACGGCATGCCGCCGATGCTGCTCGGCGCGCTGCGCTTCACGCTCGCGGCCGTGCCCGCGGTATTCTTCGTGCGCCGGCCGCAAATTTCGTGGCGGCTGCTGGTGCTGTACGGCGCGACGATCCAGCTCGGGCAGTTCGTGTTCCTGTTCACCGGCATGTACGTCGGCATGCCGGCCGGCCTCGCATCGCTCGTGCTGCAGTCGCAGGCGTTCTTCACGCTGGTGTTCGCGATGCTGTTCCTCGGCGAGCGGCTGCGCGCGCAGAACCTGATCGGCCTCGCGATCGCCGCGGGCGGGCTCGTCGTGATCGCCGCGCAGGGCGGCCGCGCGATGACGCTCGCGGGCTTCCTGCTGACGATCTGCGCGGCCGCGATGTGGGCCGTCGGCAATATCGTCACGAAGAAGGTCGGGAAGGCGAACCTCGTGTCGCTCGTCGTGTGGGCCAGCCTCGTGCCGCCCGTGCCGTTCTTCCTGCTGTCGCTGTGGTTCGAAGGGCCGCGGCGGATCGCGACCGCGCTCGCCGGGCTGAACGCCGCGTCGATCTTCGCGGTCGTCTATCTCGCGTTCGTCGCGACGCTGCTCGGTTACGGGCTGTGGAGCCGCCTGCTGTCGCGCTACCCGGCCGCGCAGGTCGCGCAGTTCTCGCTGCTGGTGCCGATCGTCGGGCTCGCGTCGTCGGCGCTGCTGCTCGACGAGCATCTGACGCACACGCAGCTGATCGGCGCCGCGCTCGTGATGGGCGGGCTCGCGGTGAACGTGTTCGGCGGGAAACTGCTGAGCCGCTTCGCGGCGTCGTGACGCGCCGGCACGCGCTGCGTGCCGGCGGCAGGGTACGGGTGGCGCTCAGGCCATCCGGTTCTTCGCGAGCGGCGGATTCGCGGCGAAATAACGCTTGATGCCGCGGAAGATCGCGTCGGCCATCTCGTCGCGATAGCTGTCGTCGTTGAGCCGGCGCTCTTCGTCCGGGTTGCTGATGAACGCGGTCTCGACGAGGATCGACGGAATGTCGGGCGCCTTCAGCACCGCGAACCCGGCCTGCTCGACCGAGCCCTTGTGCAGCTTGTTGATCCCGCCCACTTCCTTCAGCACGTAGTTGCCGTAGCGCAGCGAGTCGCGGATCTGCGCGGTCGTCGACATGTCGAACAGCGCGCGGTTCACCGCCGCGTCCGCCGTCTTGATGTTGATGCCGCCGATCAGGTCGGACGAATTCTCCTTGTTCGCCATCCAGCGCGCCGCGGCGCTCGTCGCGCCGTGGTCGGACAGCGCGAACACCGACGAGCCGCGCGCGGACGGCGTCGTGAACGCGTCCGCGTGGATCGACACGAAGAGATCCGCGCCGACGCGGCGCGCTTTCTGCACGCGTACGTTCAGCGGCACGAAGAAATCGGCGTCGCGCGTCATCATCGCGCGCATGTTCGGCGCGGCGTCGATCTTCGCGCGCAGCTTCTTCGCGATGTCGAGCGCGATGTGCTTCTCGTACGTGCCGCCGCCGCCGATCGCACCCGGATCCTCGCCGCCGTGGCCCGGGTCGATCGCGACCGTCAGCAGCCGCACGGTGCCGCCCTTGCCGGATTTCGGCGCGGTGAACTTGTAGGTGTCGCCGTCGTCGTCGTTGTCGTCGCGGCGCGCGATGACGGGCGGCGGCTTGACGGCCGGCTTCGCGGGCGTCGACGGCGTGCCGGCGGCCGGCGGCGCATGCGGCGTGGCCGGCGTGTTCTGCGCGAAACGCTGGAAGAATGCGTCGCTGTTGTCGCCCGCGGCGGGCGGCGGCGTGCCCGGACCGGCCAGCCCGCCCGGTGGCTGCATCTGCTGCGCGCGCGCGGTGTCGTTGAGCGCCTGTTCCTTGCGTTCCGTCTGCGCGATCAGGTCGGACAGCGGGTCGGGCGCGACGGCCGGATACAGGTCGAACACGAGCCGGTACTTGTACGTGCCGACGGGCGGCAGCGTGAACACCTGCGGTTTCACCGAGCCTTTCAGGTCGAACACCATCCGCACGACGTGCGGCTGATACTGGCCGACGCGCACCGACTGGATCTGCGGATCGTTCGGCGTGATCTTCGACACGAGGTCGCGCAGCGCCTGGTCGAGGTCGAGGCCGCTCAGGTCGACGACGAGACGGTCGGGACCCTGCAGCAACTGTTGGCTATTCTGCAGCGGCTGGTCGGATTCGATCGTGACGCGCGTGTAATCGCGCGCGGGCCACACGCGCACGCCGAGCACCGACGACGCGTGCGCGAGCCGCGGCGCGACGAGGCCGAGCACCAGCGTCGACGCCCCCGCGCGCAGAATTTGACGGCGCCGCCAGTTGTGCGTCGCGGTGGCCGCCGATTCGATCGAGCGGAACGGTTTGATCAACATCTTTCGAGACATGCCTTTCCTGAAGCGCTGTACGCCCGGACGGTGAGGGCGCGGCCGTCGCCGTCCACGTCGAGCGAAAAAACCAGATCGGGCACGCCGAGCAGGGCGCCCGCCTGTTGCGGCCATTCGACGAGGCAGATCGCGCTGGAATTGAAATATTCGCGAAAGCCTGCGTCGGACCATTCGGCCGGATCGTTGAATCGATACAGATCGAAGTGATAGACCTCGAGTTCCCCATCGCTGCGTTCGAGCGCGTACGGCTCGACGAGCGTATAGGTCGGGCTGCGCACGCGCCCCGGGTGGCCGAGGCCGCGCAGGATCGCGCGCACGAGCGTCGTCTTGCCCGCGCCGAGATCGCCGATCAGCTGGATCTGCAGCCCGTCGAACGCGTGTGCTCGGACGAGCTCGGTGCGCGCCGCGTCGAGCGCGTGCGCGAAGCGCGTGCCGAAGGCCTCGGTTGCCGCTTCGTCGGCGAGCGCGATCACGCGCTCCGCGAGCGGGGCGGGCAACGTGGCGTGAGGCGGTTGGCTGGACGTGGCTGGCATTCTCGTAAAATAGTGCGATGAACCGACTACCGGAACACGCCGCATCCGACAGGCCTTCGACTCGTGACGAAGGCGCGGCGCCGTGCGCGCTCGACGATGCGGCGTTGACTGCGCTCGCCGCTCGCATCAGGGCGTGGGGGCGCGAATTGGGTTTCGGGGCGATCGGCATCAGCGATACCGATCTCTCGGATGCCGAAGCGGGCCTCGCCGCCTGGCTGGAAGCCGGTTACCACGGCGAAATGGATTATATGGCGAAACATGGGATGAAACGCGCGCGGCCGGCCGAACTTGTGGCCGGTACGCGACGCGTGATCTCCGTGCGGCTCGCCTATTTGCCGGCCCAAACGCTCGCCGACGGTGCGCCCGGTGGCGAGCCCGGCGCGCTCGTCCCGCACGACTGGCGCGCGCGCGAACGGGCGCGGCTCGACGATCCGCAGGCGGCCGTCGTGTCGATCTATGCGCGCGGCCGCGACTATCACAAGGTGCTGCGCAACCGGCTGCAGACGCTCGCGGAGCGCATCGAGCACGAGATCGGCGGGTTCGGCTACCGCGTGTTCACCGATTCGGCGCCCGTGCTCGAAGTCGAGCTCGCGCAGAAGGCCGGCGTCGGCTGGCGCGGCAAGCATACGTTGCTGCTGCAGCGCGATGCCGGCTCGCTGTTCTTCCTCGGCGAAATCTACGTCGACGTTGCGCTGCCGACCGACGCGCACACGTCGCCCGACACCGCGCCCGAGACGCCCGGCGCGCACTGCGGCAGTTGCACGCGCTGCATCGACGCATGCCCGACCGGCGCGATCGTCGAGCCATACCGCGTCGACGCGCGCCGCTGCATCTCGTACCTGACGATCGAATTGAAAGGTAGCATCCCCGAACCGCTGCGGCCGATGATCGGCAATCGCGTGTACGGCTGCGACGACTGCCAGCTCGTGTGCCCGTGGAACAAGTTCGCGCAGGCCGCGCCCGTCGCCGATTTCGACGTGCGGCACGGCCTCGATCGCGCGACGCTCGTCGAGCTGTTCGCGTGGGACGCCGACGCGTTCGATACGCGGATGCAGGGCAGCGCGATCCGGCGCATCGGCTACGAAAGCTGGCTGCGCAATCTCGCGGTCGGGCTCGGCAATGCGCTGCGCGCCGGCGCGGACCGGCTCGCGCCGCCCGCGCGCGACGCGATCGTCGCCGCGCTGCGCGCGCGGGCCGACGATCCGTCGCCGGTCGTGCGCGAGCATGTCGAATGGGCGCTGCGAGCCGCGTGAAGGCGGCGTAAAGTGTCGTCGGCGCGCGGCAGGGCCGCGCGCATTCCTCGGTCAGGAGAAGGCAATGTTCAACGCAGTGATCGACGCGCCGTTCGGCAAGGTCGGCATCCGCACGGATGCCGCGGTGGTGCGCGAGATCGTCTATCTGCCCGAATCGATGAAGTCGGTCGATCCGGATTCGGCGCTCGCGAAGCGCGCGGTCAAGCAGATCGAACGTTATTTCGAGCGCGCGTCCGCACGCTTCGATCTGCCGCTCGCCGACGTCGGCAGCGCATTCCAGCACCGCGTGTGGGACGTGATCAGCGACATCCCGCCCGGTACGGTGCTGACCTACGGCCAGGTCGCGAAGCGGATCGGCAGCGCGCCGCGCGCGGTCGGCCAGGCGTGCGGCGCGAATTACTTTCCGCTCGTGATTCCGTGCCATCGCGTCGTCGCGGCGGGCGGGCTCGGCGGGTTCGCGAACCATGACGACAATGGCTATTACCAGCAAGTGAAGCGCTGGCTGCTGACGCACGAGGGCGTGCCGTACCGATGAGCGAACCACTGATTTCCCCCGAAAACGACGGCGATGCCGTCGCGGCATCGCCCGCGCTGCTCGCGAGCCGCGCGTCGATCGACGTGTTCTGCGATGCGCTGTGGCTCGAACACGGGCTCGCGCGCAACACGCTCGATGCGTACCGGCGCGACCTGGCGCTGTTTTCCCAATGGCTGGCCGCGACGCACGACGCGCCGCTCGACGCGGCCGACGAGGCGATGGTGACGGGCTACATCGCGGCGCGCAGCGACGGCAAGGCGACGTCGTCGAACCGGCGACTGTCCGTGTTCCGCCGCTATTACGGCTGGGCCGTGCGCGAGCATCGCGCAAACGCCGACCCGACGCTGCGGATCACGTCCGCGAAACAGGCGGCCCGGTTCCCGTCGACGCTGTCCGAGGCGCAGGTCGAGGCGCTGCTCGGCGCGCCCGACATCGGCACGCCGCTCGGCCTGCGCGATCGCACGATGCTCGAGCTGATGTATGCGAGCGGGCTGCGCGTGAGCGAGCTCGTCACGCTGAAGACGGTAGAGGTCGGCCTCAACGAAGGCGTCGTGCGCGTGATGGGCAAGGGTTCGAAGGAGCGGCTCGTGCCGTTCGGCGAAGTCGCGCACGGCTGGATCGAACGCTACCTGCGCGATGCGCGGCCGGCGCTGCTCGGCGCGCGCGCGGCCGACGCACTGTTCGTGACCGCACGCGGCGACGGGATGACCCGCCAGCAGTTCTGGAACATCATCAAGCGTCACGCGCAGCAGGCCGACGTGCGCGCGCACCTGTCGCCGCACACGCTGCGGCACGCGTTCGCGACGCACCTGCTGAACCACGGCGCCGACCTGCGCGTCGTGCAGTTGCTGCTCGGCCACAGCGACATCTCGACCACGCAGATCTATACGCACGTCGCGCGCGAACGGCTCAAGACGCTGCACGCGCAGCATCACCCGCGCGGCTGACGCGCGACGCGTGCATGCGGCGCGGCGCGGGCGCCGATGCGGGAGCCGGCGCGCGGCGCCCGCGTCAGACCAGCTCGCGCAGCCGGTGCTTGAGCACCTTGCCGGTCGACGCGGCCGGCAGCGCAGCGAGCACGCGGATATGCGCAGGGCGTTTGTAAGCCGCGAGCCGATCCGCGCACCATGCATGCAATGCCGCCTCGTCCGCCGTCGCGCCCGGCAGCAGCTCGACGAACGCGAGCACTTCCTCGTTGCCTTCGATCGCGCGGCCGATCACGGCCGCCTGCACGACGTCCGGATGCGCGTTCAGCACCTGTTCGACCTCGACCGGATAGACGTTGAAGCCCGAGCGGATGATCAGCTCCTTGCTGCGGCCCGCGATCGTCACCGCGCCGTCCGCCTCCTGCCGCGCGAGATCGCCGGTGCTCAGCCAGCCGTCCGGCGACACGGCGGCGCGCGTCGCGTCCGCGTTGCGGTAGTAGCCGAGCATCACGTTCGGCCCGCGCACGCGGATCTCGCCGACTTCGCCCGGCGGCACGTCGGTGCCGTCCGGCGCGACGATCCGCATGTCGACGCCCGGAATCGGCACGCCGACCGAACTGTCCGTGCGCGGCGCATCGAGCGGCGTCTGCGTGATCGTCGGGCTGCTTTCGGTCATGCCGTAGCCGTTGTGCAGCGGCACGCCGTACAGGCGCTCGACGCGGGCCTTCAGGCTCGCATCGAGCGGCGAGCCGCCCGAATACGCGAAGCGCAGCCGCGGTGCGCGCCAGGCATGGCCGTGCGTATGAAGGTGTTCGAGCAGCTTCGCGTGCATCGCGGGCACGCCCTGGAAGATCGTGACGCCTTCGTCGGCGAGCGCGACGCGGACGGCTTCCGGCGAGAAGCGCGGCGCGAGCCGCAGCGTCGCGCCCGCATACAGGCTGCCCAGGCACACCGACGCGAGGCCGTACACGTGGGACACGGGCAGCACCGTGTAGACGGCGTCGTCGGGCGACACGCGGCGCAGCGTGCTCGACGTCGCCGCGATGAACAGCAGGTTGCGGTGCGACAGCATCACGCCTTTCGGCGTACCGGTCGTGCCCGTCGTGTAGATCAGCGCCGCGCATTGCTCGGCGCCGTCGGCGGCCACCGGTTCGGCGGGCGCGCTCGCATCGACCCGATACGACCACGCGCCGATGTCGACCGGCAGCGCACCGGCGGGCGTGGCGCCGAGCCGCTCGGCATGGGCGCGCGCCTCGGGCGAGACGTCCGTCGTGAACGCGATCAGCTTCGGGCGCGCGTGCGCGGCGATCGCGTCGAGCTCGGCGGCCGACAGCCGCGCGTTCGATACGAGCGCCCAGGCGTCGATGCGGGCGGCCGCGAACAGCAGCACGATCTGCGCGATGCAGTTTTCCGCGACGATCATCACGCGGTCGCCGCCTTGCACGCCGAGGCTCGCCAGCCGCGCTGCCGCCGCGTCGACGGCCCGCGCCAGCTCGCCGTACGACACGCGGCGTGCATCTTCGATCAGTGCCGGATGCGCGGGCGACTGCACGGCCCGATGGGCGGGCACGTCGGCAATGCGACGCGGCAGCGCCGCGAGCAGTGCATCGACGTCGAGCGCTTCGGACGAACGGGGTGGCGAGGACATGGCGTCTCCAGAAGAGGGGCCGGCGGTGGCCGACGATATTGGCGAACGATCGTGCCATGACGGCGCGCGCGCCACAATCGGGCAATCGGGCAATCGGGCAATAGCGCTTCGCGATGTCCGCAACGATGATGAATGCAATCGTCGTCGCGATGGGGCGGGCCACCGGGCGGAAAGACGGGCCGCGAGTATACCGCCGGCGCGGGCCCGCCATTGCGCGCCCGCCGATCGTTCGCCATTGGATCGTTCGCCATTAAAATGCCGCCATGAGCAAATCCAGACACGTGTCCGAAACCCCCGCGACCCAACTGCTGCGCCGTCATGGCGTCGCATTCGGCGAGCATCCGTACGAATACGTCGAGCATGGCGGCACCGGCGAATCGGCGCGCCAGCTCGACGTCGACGAGCACAGCGTCGTGAAGACGCTCGTGATGGAAGACGAACACGCGAAGCCGCTGATCGTGCTGATGCACGGCGACCGCACCGTGTCGACGAAGAATCTCGCGCGGCAGATCGGCGCGAAGCGCGTCGAGCCATGCAAGCCCGAGGTTGCGAACCGCCATTCGGGCTATCTCGTCGGCGGCACGTCGCCGTTCGGCACACGCAAGGCGATGCCCGTCTACGTCGAGGCGACGATCCTCGAATTGCCGACGATCTACGTCAACGGCGGCCGGCGCGGCTACCTCGTCAGCCTCGCGCCGGCGGTGCTCACGTCGCTGCTCGGCGCGCAGCCCGTGCAGTGCGCGAGCGTCGACTGAGGGTTTCACCTTCGTGGCAGTCCGCGCCCGTTCGGTAGAATGGGCGCCGTTTCGGCTTGCCGGCTTGCCGCGCACCGCCGTCCCTTTCCCGATACGTTGAAAAAAGAGTTCCCCGCATGCAGATCCTGCTCGCCGCCCTCGTTGCCTACCTGATCGGTTCGGTGTCGTTCGCCGTCGTCGTCAGCGCCACGATGGGCCTGGCCGACCCGCGTTCGTACGGGTCGAAGAATCCCGGCGCGACCAACGTGCTGCGCAGCGGCAACAAGAAGGCCGCGATCCTGACGCTCGTCGGCGACGCGTTCAAGGGCTGGATCGCCGTCTGGCTCGCCCGGCACTTCGGCCTGCCCGACGTCGCGGTCGCGTGGGTCGCGATCGCCGTGTTCCTCGGCCATCTGTACCCGGTGTTCTTCCGCTTCCAGGGCGGCAAGGGTGTCGCGACCGCGGCCGGCGTGCTGCTCGCCGTGCATCCGGTGCTCGGGCTCGCGACCGCGCTGACCTGGCTGATCGTCGCGTTCTTCTTCCGCTATTCGTCGCTCGCGGCGCTGGTGGCGGCCGTGTTCGCGCCGGTGTTCGACGTGTTCCTGTTCGGCACCGGCCATAACCCGGTCGCATGGGCCGTGCTCGCGATGAGCGTGCTGCTCGTGTGGCGTCACCGCGGCAACATCTCGAAGCTGCTTGCGGGGCAGGAGAGCCGGATCGGCGACAAGAAGAAGGCGGCCGCGGACGGCGGCGCGCAGGACGGCGGCAAAGCCTGAGAAGGCGCGGCGCTTGCCGCGCGCCGGGCGCGCCGCGCATGCGGGGCCCGGCCGGAAGACGCGACTTGGCCGGCGGCCGATCAGTCGCGGAAGTTGTTGAAGTCGAGGGGCGTGTCGGTCACGTCCTTGCGCAGCATCGCGATCGTGCTCTGCAGGTCGTCGCGCTTCGTGCCCGATATGCGCACCGCGTCGCCCTGGATGCTCGCCTGCACCTTGATCTTGCTGTCCTTCACGAGGCGCACGATCTTCTTCGCGAGGTCGCCCGTCACGCCTTTCTTCACGGTGACGATCTGCTTGACCTTGTCGCCGCCGATCTTCTCGACCTTGCCGTAGTCGAGGAAGCGCACGTCGACGTTGCGCTTGGCCAGCTTGCCGATCAGCACGTCCTTGACCTGGCCGAGCTTGAAATCGTCGTCGGCGAACAGCGTCAGCTCGCGTTCCTTCTGCTCGACGCGTGCGTCGGAGCCCTTGAAGTCGAAGCGCGTCGAAATTTCCTTGTTCGACTGCTCGATGGCGTTCTTCACTTCGATCATGTTCGCTTCGGAAACGACGTCGAACGATGGCATGGCATTCTCCCTTGAGATGCGGGCACCCGGCTCGCGCGCGGGCACTCGCTATAATTGCGGACTGTTTGCCATTTTACCGATGCCCCTCCGTTTGCCCAAGGCCGGCCATGCGCCGCCCGGGCCGACGTGACCGCGAATGCCGATGCCTCCTGACGATTCCGCCCTGTCGCTGCTTCCCGACCATCCGCTCGCCGCGCACAACACGTTCGGCATTGCCGCGCGCGCGCGCTTCGCCGCGCGCGTCACGCAGGCGGCCCAGTTCGAGGCGCTGCATCGCGACCCGCGGGTCGCGAACCTGCCGCGGCTCGTGCTCGGCGGCGGCAGCAATATCGTGTTCACGCGCGATTTCGACGGCGTCGTGCTGCTCGACGAGATCGCGGGCCGCCGCGTCGTGCGCGAGGACGGCGAGGCGTGGTACGTCGAGGCCGGCGGCGGCGAGAACTGGCACGCGTTCGTCGCGTGGACGCTCGAGCACGGGATGCCGGGCCTCGAGAATCTCGCGCTGATCCCGGGCACCGTCGGCGCCGCGCCGATCCAGAACATCGGCGCGTACGGCCTCGAGATGAAGGTGTATTTCGATTCGCTGGTCGCGGTCGAGCTGGCGACGGGGCGCCGCGAGCGTTTCGACGCCGCGCGCTGCGCGTTCGGCTATCGCGACAGTTTCTTCAAGCGGGAAGGGCGCGGCCGGTTCGCGATCGTCGCGGTGACGTTCCGGCTGCCGAAGCGATGGGCGCCGCGGCTCGGCTACGCGGACGTCACGCGCGAGCTCGACGCGCGCGGCATCGCGCCCGATGCGGCGACGCCGCGCGACGTGTTCGATGCGGTCGTCGCGATCCGCCGCGCGAAGCTGCCCGATCCGCTGGTGCTCGGCAATGCGGGCAGTTTCTTCAAGAATCCGGTGATCGATGCCGCGCAGTTCGATGCGCTGCGCGCCCGCGCGCCGGATGTCGTGTCGTATCCGCAGCCGGACGGGCACGTGAAGCTCGCGGCCGGCTGGCTGATCGACCGCTGCGGCTGGAAGGGGCGCGCACTCGGGGCGGCGGCCGTGCACGATCGCCAGGCGCTCGTGCTCGTCAATCGCGGCGGCGCGACCGGCGCCGACGTGCTTGCGCTGGCGCGGGCGATCCAGACCGACGTGCGCGCGCGGTTCGGCGTCGAGCTGGAGGCCGAACCGGTCTGCCTGTAACGCCGCGCGCGCCGGTTTTGGCGCATCCAAACGGAAAGCGCCGATCGTCGACCGGCGCTTTTTTTACGCGTGTGCGTTGCGGCGCGTCAGTGCTTGAGGCGGCCGAGCAGCAGGAACTCCATCAGCGCCTTCTGCACGTGCAGGCGGTTTTCCGCTTCGTCCCACACGACGCTCTGCGGGCCGTCGATCACGCCGGCCGTCACCTCCTCGCCGCGGTGCGCGGGCAGGCAATGCATGAAGAGGGCATCCGGATTAGCATGGCCCATCATTTCCTCGTCGACGCACCAGTCGGCGAATGCCTGCTTGCGCGCCTCGTTCTCGGCCTCGAAACCCATGCTCGTCCACACGTCGGTCGTCACGAGATCGGCGCCCTTGCACGCTTCGTTCGGATCGTCGAATACCTCGTAGAACGGCGCGCTGTCGGGCGACACGAGCTTCATGTCGAGCGCATAGCCGGGCGGCGTCGACAGGCGCAGCTTGAAGCCGAGGATCTGCGCGGCTTCGATCCACGTGTACAGCATGTTGTTCGCGTCGCCGACCCACGCGACGGTCTTGCCGGCGATCGGGCCGCGGTGTTCGTAGTACGTGAAGATGTCGGCGAGCACCTGGCAAGGGTGGTAGTCGTTGGTCAGGCCGTTGATCACCGGGACGCGGGAGTTCTGCGCGAAGCGTGTGATCACGTCCTGCTCGAACGTGCGGATCATGATGATGTCGACCATGCGCGAGATGACCTGCGCGGAATCCTCGACGGGTTCGCCGCGGCCGAGTTGCGTATCGCGCGTGCTCATGAAGACGGCGTGGCCGCCGAGCTGGAAGATCCCGGCCTCGAACGACAGGCGCGTGCGCGTCGAGCTCTTCTCGAAGATCATCGCGAGCGTGCGGTCGTGCAGCGGGTGATAGGTCTCGTAGTTCTTGAACTTGCGCTTCAGGATACCCGTGCGTTCGAGCACGTACTCGTAGTCTTCCAGCGAGAAATCCTTGAACTGCAGGTAGTGACGAATGGTTTTGGCGGTCATGAAACGAAATACGGCGGGTCTCACCCGGCAGCGAGGCCGGACGGCGCCGCCGTCGGGTGTGGATAACTCAAAGCAGCATAAAGGATTTTCCGTGCTTTGACGAGCCGTGGCGCGACGCGGAGCGGGATCGTCGCGCGCGACCGGCGGTGCCGGAAAGGGGGCGTCGGGACGACGCGCGATGGCGCGCTGCGGTATAATTCAAAAGTTTTCTCCAGCCCGGCAGGCAAGGCTTTTCGCGCTCTGCCGGACACAAGCCGTGCGCTGCACAAATCCGGTGCAGCCCACCGGCGGCGCGCATCGACGCCCCGTTTTCGGGATATCGATTGGCTCGTGCCGCCGACCCTCCAGCTTTGTGTTCGCGTACCCAGGCGCCGTTGCCTGGGCATCGCCGGGCCGTCACTTGGGTAACCACATGGCTGAAACCCCTCCGACCGAATTTTTCATCCAGGGCATCACGAAAGACGGGAAAAAGTTTCGCCCGAGCGACTGGTCGGAACGTCTGGCCGGTGTGATGGCCTGCTTCGGGCCGGGGGCCAGCGGGCCGAATGCGCGTCTCAAGTATTCGCTGTACGTGCGCCCGACGATGCTCGGCGACCTGAAATGCGTGATCCTCGATTCGCGGTTGCGCGACATCGAACCGATGGCTTTCGATTTCGTGCTGAATTTCGCGAAGGACAACAACCTCGTCGTGACCGAGGCGTGCGAGCTGCCGGACTACAACACGAAGAAGTAAGTCATGCCGACGGGCGAGGGCGCGTGCCGCACCGGCCCGGGCACATGCCGCCACCGCGCGTGATACGCAGGCGACAGGCAACAAAAAAACCCGCGTAAGCGGGTTTTTTTGCGATCGCAGGAAACAGGAGCGCCCGCGCGAGCGGGCGCACCAGATTTACGCTGCTGCCTGCAGGCCCTTGACGGCTGCGGCCAGGCGGCTCTTGCTGCGAGCGGCCTTGTTCTTGTGAACGATCTTCTTGTCGGCGATCGTGTCGATCGTCTTCACGGCAGCCTTGAACAGATCGGCAGCCTTGGCTTGGTCGCCGGCGTCGACAGCCTTGCGAACAGCCTTGATCGCGGTACGGAATTTCGAGCGCAGCGCCGAGTTGTGCGAATTTGCCTTCGCGGCTTGGCGGGCGCGCTTGCGTGCTTGTGCGGAGTTAGCCATGACGGTTCCTTATCCTGTCCTGTTTCCAGAGCTTGGAGCCTAGACGGCCAAGCGCTGCTTTTCGATCCGTCCCCTGAGAGCGATTGCCCAGGGGCGCATAAAAAACGGTGATTTTACCGGAGCCGACACATGGAAACGTCAGGCGCAACGCATGTGGCAAGCCCAGAAACGGCGGATTATAGCAACAAAATCAAGCGCGTGGCAAGTTTGGCGTCATCATGGCATGCCGGGCCGGTGCGGCGGGTGCGCTTTTCGGCATCCGGCCATGCCGGGTCGCGCAACGTCCGTATAATAAGCGCCCCATGAATCTATTCCGAGCCCTGCTGACGGTCAGCGGCTTCACGCTGCTGTCGCGCGTGACCGGACTGGCCCGCGAGACGCTGATCGCCCGTGCGTTCGGCGCCAGTCAATACACCGACGCGTTCTACGTCGCCTTCCGTATCCCGAACCTGCTGCGCCGCCTGTCCGCCGAAGGCGCGTTCTCGCAGGCGTTCGTGCCGATCCTCGCCGAGTTCAAGAACCAGCAGGGGCACGATGCGACGAAGGCGCTCGTCGACGCGATGTCCACCGTGCTCGCGTGGGCGCTGGCCGTGCTGTCGGTCATCGGCATCGCCGGCGCGTCGTGGGTCGTGTTCGCGGTCGCCTCCGGCCTGCACAGCGACGGCCAGGCGTTCCCGCTCGCGGTCACGATGACGCGGATCATGTTCCCGTACATCGTGTTCATTTCGCTGACCACGCTCGCCTCGGGCGTGCTGAACACGTACAAGAGCTTCTCGCTGCCCGCGTTCGCGCCGGTGCTGCTCAACGTCGCGTTCATCGGCGCGGCCGTGTTCGTCGCGCCGCACCTGAAGGTGCCGGTCTACGCGCTCGCGTGGGCCGTCATCGTCGGCGGCGTGCTGCAGTTTCTCGTGCAGCTGCCGGGCCTGAAGAAGATCGACATGGTGCCGCTGATCGGCCTCAACCCGCTGCGCGCGCTGCGTCATCCGGGCGTGAAGCGCGTGCTCGCGAAGATGGTGCCCGCGACGTTCGCGGTGTCCGTCGCGCAATTGTCGCTGATCATCAACACCAACATCGCGTCGCGGCTCGGGCAGGGCGCCGTGTCGTGGATCAATTACGCCGACCGCCTGATGGAATTCCCGACGGCGCTGCTCGGCGTCGCGCTCGGCACGATCCTGCTGCCGAGCCTGTCGAAGGCGCACGTCGACGCCGATTCGCACGAATATTCGGCGCTGCTCGACTGGGGGCTGCGCGTCACGTTCCTGCTCGCGGCGCCGAGCGCGCTCGCGCTGTTTTTCTTCGCGACGCCGCTCACCGCGACGCTGTTCAACTACGGCAAGTTCGACGCGCATACCGTCACGATGGTCGCGCGCGCGCTCGCCACCTACGGGATCGGCCTCGTCGGCATCATCCTGATCAAGATCCTCGCGCCGGGCTTCTATGCGAAGCAGGACATCAAGACGCCCGTGAAGATCGCGATCGGCGTGCTGATCGTCACGCAGCTCTCGAACTACGTGTTCGTGCCGCTGATCGGCCACGCGGGCCTTACGCTGAGCATCGGCGTCGGTGCGTGCCTGAACTCGCTGCTGCTGTTCCTCGGGCTGCGCAAGCGCGGCATTTACCAGCCTTCGCCGGGCTGGCTGCGCTTCTTCGTGCAGCTCGTCGGCGCGGCGCTCGTGCTCGCGGGCCTGATGCACTGGTGCGCGATCAGTTTCGACTGGACCGGGATGCGCGCGCAGCCGCTCGATCGCATTGCGCTGATGGCTGCGTGCCTCGTGCTGTTTGCTGCACTATATTTCGGTATGTTGTGGGTGATGGGCTTCAAATACGCTTACTTCAGAAGGCGCGCCAAGTGACGACCGCAATGACCCGCGTCCTCGACTACTTCAGCACGCTCGTGGCGGACGACGACAGTCTGCCCGTCACGGAAGCGGCGCTGTCGCTGGCGCAGGACGCGTATCCCGACCTCGACCTGCAGGGCACGCTGGCCGAACTCGACATGCTGGCGGCGCGGCTGCGCCGGCGGCTCGCCGACGATACGGACCTCAAGGGCCGTGTCGCCGCGCTGAACGACTTCTTCTTCCGCGAGCTCGGTTTCGCGTGCAATCACAACGATTACTACGACCCCGATAACAGCCACCTGAACGCCGTGCTGAAACGGCGGCGCGGGATCCCGATCTCGCTGTCGGTGCTGTACCTGGAGCTCGCCGAGCAGATCGGCGTGCCGGCGCGCGGCGTCTCGTTCCCCGGCCATTTCCTGCTGCGCGTGACGCTGCCGGACGGCGACCTGATCATCGATCCGACCAACGGCCATTCGCTGTCCGAAGCCGAGATGGTCGAGATGCTCGAGCCGTACGTCGCGCGTGCGGCCGGTGCGGTCGACAGCGCGTTGCGCGCGCTGCTGCAGCCCGCGACGAGCCGCGAGATCATCGCGCGGATGCTGCGCAACCTGAAGACGGTCTATCTGCAGACGGAACGCTGGCAGCGGCTGCTCGCGGTGCAGCAGCGGCTCGTGATCCTGTTGCCCGAGCAGCTCGACGAAGTGCGCGACCGCGGCTTCGCGTATGCGCGGCTCGACTACCTGCGTCCCGCGCTCGAGGATCTCGAGCAGTATCTCGGCGAGCGGCCGGAGGCGGAAGACGCGACCGTCGTCGAGTCGCAGGTCAGCGAATTGCGGCAGCGGATGCAGCGCGACGGCGAGGATTGAGTCGCCCGCGCGCCGGTGCCGGTACACGGAAAGAACGCACGCCCGCATCGCGGGCGTTTTTCTTGCGCGCGTGCCGTTACTTCGACTGCATCCGGACCGCGCCGTCGAGCATCGGATTCTCGACGATCTGGCGCACCCGCATCGCGTATTCGGCCGGCTTGCCGAGCCGCGGCGGGAACGGCACCATCGCGCCGAGCGCGTCCGGGAGCACGCCGAGCAGCATCAGCGTCTCGAACAGGCCGGGCGCGACCGTCATCACGCGGACACGCGCACGGCCGTGCCAATCGCAGCAGGCGAAAAAAAACCGCCCGGAGCGGGCGGCTTGCGGGGGCGCGACGTGCTGCTTACTTCAGTGCGCCAAACGCGCGCTCGCGGATTTCGTCGACGCTGCCGAGGCCCGAGATCTTGCGATACTGCGGCGCCTTCAGGCCGTTTTCCTCGCCGCGCTGCGCCCAGTCGCCGTAGTACGTGATCAGGGGCTTGGTCTGCGCTTCGTACACCTCGAGACGCTTTTTGACGGTTTCTTCCTTGTCGTCGTCGCGCTGGATCAGCGGTTCGCCCGTCACGTCGTCGTGGCCTTCGACCTTCGGCGGGTTGAACTTGACGTGGTACGTGCGCCCCGATGCCGGGTGCGTGCGGCGGCCGCTCATGCGTTCGATGATTTCCGAGAACGGGACGTCGATCTCGAGCACGTAGTCGATCGCGACGCCGGCTTCCTTCATCGCGTCAGCCTGCGCGATCGTGCGCGGGAAGCCGTCGAACAGATAGCCGTTCGCGCAATCGGATTCCTTCAGGCGTTCCTTGACGAGGCCGATGATCAGCGCATCCGGCACGAGCTTGCCGGCGTCCATGTAGCCCTTCGCCTCGACGCCGAGCGGCGTGCCGGCCTTCACGGCCGCGCGCAGCATGTCGCCCGTCGAGATTTGCGGGATGCCGAATTTTTCCTTGATGAAGTTTGCCTGGGTGCCCTTTCCCGCGCCGGGCGCGCCCAACAGGATCAAACGCATGGTGATATCTCCAAGTATGTAGATTCGTGAGGCGAGACATAAAGGCGTCGGCGACGGCGGGCGCGGGGCTTGCCCGGCGCGAGGCGGACCGGTCTGATGCGGCGCGTCGGCCAGGGCGACGCGCGGCTGCCGGCAGGGCCACGGGTGGGGTCAAGCGAGGACGCGCTGGTCGCGGACGGCTCGCACAATCGCCTGATTATGCCACGGGTTATTTTGAGCCCGGCTGAAAAAGGGCCTGCACGCGCGCGAGATCGGCCGGCGTGTCGATGCCGGCTTCGGGCGCGGACTCGGTGATCAGCACCGCGATGCGCTCGCCGTGCCACAGCGCGCGCAGCTGTTCGAGCTGCTCGGCCTGTTCGATCGGCGCCTGCGCGAGCGACGGATAGGTGCGCAGGAAACGCGCGCGATACGCATAGAGGCCGATGTGCCGGTAGACCGGGAAAGCCGGTGCAGGCATGGTCGCGACGTCCGGCCAGTGCGGCTGGTACGCGTCGCGGCTCCACGGAATCGGCGCGCGCGAGAAGTACAGCGCGACGCTCTGCGCGTCGAGCGCGACCTTCACGACGTTCGGGTTGAACACGTCGGCCGCATCGTGGATCGGGTGAGCCGCGGTCGCGATCGCGCACGCCGGATGCGCGGCCAGGTGCGACGCTACGTCGCGCACGAGCACGGGGTCGATCAGCGGCTCGTCGCCCTGTACGTTGACGACGACGGTGTCGTCGCGCCAGCCGAAGGCCGCCGCGACTTCCGCGAGCCGGTCGGTGCCGGACGGATGATCGGCGCGGGTGAGCACCGCTTCGAAGCCGTGATCGCGCGCCGCGTCGAGCACGCTCTGCGCGTCGGAGGCGACGAGCACCTGCTGCGCGCCCGCCTCGCGCGCGCGCTCGGCGACACGCACGACCATCGGCTTGCCGCCGAGATCGGCGAGCGGCTTGTTCGGGAGCCGCGTCGACGCGAGCCGGGCGGGAATGACGGCGATGAAGGGTGGCGGGTGAGTCATCGGGGAGTGCTGGGAAGGACGGGGCGGGCGACGCCGGAAGCCGGTCGCCCGGCGGAGTGCGGCGACCCGGCCGGGGCCGGGCCGTCGGTGTCGAATCGGTGCGCCGGGCGAGCGGCGCGGCGGTTCAGCGGCCGGCCGGGTCGACCGGCGTGCCTTCGACGGTCTGGCGCGCTTCGTCGACGAGCATCACGGGGATGCCGTCGCGGATCGGGTAGGCGAGCTTGTCCGCGTTGCAGATCAGCTCCTGCGCGGCACGGTCGTAGTGGAGCGGGCCTTTGCAGATAGGGCACACAATGATTTCAAGCAGGCGAGCGTCCACGGAGTTTCTCCACAACGAGGGCAATGAGGCGAGGGTCGAGCGCGGCTTCGACGGGGACAACCCACAGTCGGGCGTCGCGCCAGGAAGCGCCCAATTTTACTGCATCCTTCTCGGTGATCAGGATCGCATCGACGGCATCGTCGACGAACGGATTGTCGGCGAACGCGTAATGGTCGGGCAGCGCGCGGGTCGCCGGCGCGAGGCCGGCCGCGCGCAGCGTCGCGAAGAAGCGTTCCGGCGCGCCGATGCCGGCCGCGGCGAGCACACGTTCGTTCGCGAATTGCGACAGCGGGCGGCGCAGCGCGGGCTGATCGAGATGCCACGCGGCGCCCGGCGTCAGCGCGAGCGCATAGGTGTCGGGCCACGGCGGCAGCGCGCCGCTGTACGGATCGTTGACGAGCGTGGCGTCGCGGTGCCGCGACAGCGGCTCGCGCAGCGGGCCGGCCGGCAGCAGGAAGCCGTTGCCGCCGAGCCGGTGGTCGAATACGACGAGTTCGACGGTACGCGCGAGACGGTAATGCTGCAGGCCGTCGTCGCTGACGATCACGTCGACGTCCGGATGGGCGGCGCGTAGCGCCTGCGCGGTCGCGACGCGGTCCGGGCACACCCACACGGGCGCGCCGGTGCGGCGCGCGATCAGCAGCGGTTCGTCGCCGGCCGCGTCCGCCCGCGACGCCGGCGTGACGGCGGTCGGCGCCTTCACGTTCGCGCCATAGCCGCGCGACACGACGCCGGGCGTGAAGCCGGCCGCGCGCAGCGCGTCGACGAGCGCGATCACGGTCGGCGTCTTGCCGGTGCCGCCCACGGTCACGTTGCCGACCACGACCACCGGCACGCCGACGTCGACCGGCTGCTTCCAGCCTTGCGCGTAAGCGGTGCGGCGCAGCGCCGCGCACAGGCCGAACACGCATGCGAACGGCGTGAGCGCCCACGCGAGCGCGCCGCGCCGCTGCCATTCGCGTGTCAGGCGCGCTTCGAGTCGCGCGAGCGGGCCGCCGGGCGCGCTCATCGGGCCGGGCGCGGCGCGTGGTGCGCCGCGGCGAGGGACGGATTCGTCAAGGCGGATTCTCCGTTGGGCGGCGCATGCCGCAGGGTCCGTGGAAGGCGGCACTCTAGCGCGCCGCACGCCGGCGCGGCAAGCGCGACCGGCCGCCGCCGCTCGCGGGGCCGGATCGGGGCGGCCTGTGGATAACTCTGTGAAAAACTCCCCGGTCGATTGCCTCAAACGCCCGCCCGGCGGGCATCGAATCGGATGAGAATCGTTTCGAAAGGTTTAAAAAATTATAAAAATCAATGCGTTACGGAGAATTGTCTGGTGTTTTTTGCGGTTTCGGACCGTTTTACGCGGACGAATGTCAGCATGTGGACACCTTTGCGTGCGCGGCGGCGAATGCGGCGGCGCTGGACGCGGCTCGCGTGTCGGACTATCGTGACGCCGCCAGCATTCATCCGACCGCCCATGCTTTCCGATTCCCCTTTTTCCGCACCCGGCGCCACGCGCGGCGGCGACGAAGTGATTCCCGTTTCGGCGCTCAATCGTGCGATTTCGACGATGCTCGAGCGTTCGTTCCCGCTGCTGTGGATTTCCGGCGAAGTGTCGAATTTCACGCGCGCCGCGAGCGGCCACTGGTATTTCTCGATCAAGGACCAGCAGGCGCAGATGCGCTGCGTGATGTTCCGCGGTCGCGCGCAATACGCCGAATTCACGCCGCGCGAAGGCGACCGCATCGAGGTGCGCGCGGTCGTCACGATGTACGAGCCGCGCGGCGAAGTGCAGCTCAACGTCGAAGCCGTGCGGCGCACCGGGCAGGGGCGCCTGTACGAGGCGTTCCTGCGGCTGAAGGCGCAGCTCGAAGGCGAGGGCCTGTTCGCCGCCGAGCGCAAGCGGCCGTTGCCGGCCCACCCGCGCGCGATCGGCATCGTCACGTCGCTGCAGGCCGCCGCGCTGCGCGACGTGCTGACCACGCTCGCCCGGCGCGCGCCGCACATTCCCGTGATCGTCTATCCGGCCCCCGTGCAGGGCGCCGGTTCCGCCGAAAAGCTCGTCGCGGCCGTCGCGACCGCAAATGCGCGGCGCGAGGTCGACGTGCTGCTGGTCTGTCGCGGCGGCGGCTCGATCGAGGATTTGTGGTCGTTCAACGACGAGGCGCTGGCGCGCGCGATCGCGGCGAGCGAACTGCCGGTCGTCAGCGGCGTCGGGCACGAAACCGACTTCACGATCGCGGATTTCGCGGCCGACCTGCGCGCGCCGACGCCGACGGGCGCGGCCGAACTCGCGAGCCCGCAGCGCGCGCTGCTGCTGCGCGAGGTCGACGACCGCCAGCGGGCGCTCGCGCGCTGCATGGCGCGCCGGCTCGAACAGCGTGCGCAGCAGCTCGACTGGCTCGCACGCCGGCTCGTGAGCCCGACCGAGCGGCTGCAGCGGCAGCGCACGCACGTCGAGCAGCTCGCGGTGCGGCTGGCGTCGGCGGCGTCGCGGCCGGTGCGCGATGCACGAGCCCGTTTCGCGCTCGCGCAGCTGCGCTGGCAGCGCGCGCGGCCCGATCCGTCACAGGCGCGCCACGTGCTCGCGGGGCTGTCGCAACGTCTCGCGAGCGCATTGGAGCGCCGTCATGAACGCGACACGGCACGTGTGTCAGCCTGTGCGGCACGGCTCGAGGTGCTGAGCCCGCAGCGCACGCTCGAGCGCGGCTATGCGGCGCTGATCGATGCGCAGACGGGCCGCGCGGTGCGCGCGCCGAACGCGCTGAAGCCGCAGCGGCGCCTGACCGTGCATCTCGCCGAAGGCTCGGCCGACGTGTCGCTCGCCGACGTGCAGCCGCGGCTGACCGATACGATCTGACGTAAGCGGCGCGAGCGACACGCGAGGAACGTCGCCACGCGTGCAGCGCGGCCGGGCACGAATGCTGCGCATCGTCGGGTTCGTCCTGCCGGACGTTGCGCCAGCATCGCTTTTCCGCATACCGCGGATAAATGGCCCGTGAGTTTGCGGGGTTATTCGTCCTCGCCTACAATCGGACGCTCGGCAGCATTCAACACAAGCCCCCCTACATACTCAACGAAGGAATCGCCATGGCTCATACGCTCCCGCCGCTCCCGTACGCCGAAGACGCACTCGCGCCGACCATCTCGGCCGAGACGATCCAGTACCACTACGGCAAGCACCATCAGGCTTATGTGACGAACCTGAACAATCTGATCCCGGGCACGGAATTCGAAAACCTGCCGCTGGAAGAGATCGTGAAGAAGTCGTCGGGCGGCATCTTCAACAACGCCGCGCAAATCTGGAACCACACGTTCTTCTGGAACAGCCTGTCGCCGAACGGCGGCGGCGCACCGACGGGCGCGCTGGGCGATGCGATCAACGCGAAGTGGGGTTCGTACGACGCATTCAAGGAAGCGTTCACGAAGGCCGCGGTCGGCACGTTCGGTTCGGGCTGGGCATGGCTCGTGAAGAAGGCCGACGGTTCGCTCGACATCGTGTCGACGAGCAACGCCGCCACGCCGCTGACGACCGCCGACAAGGCACTGCTGACGATCGACGTGTGGGAACACGCGTACTACATCGACTACCGCAACGCACGTCCGAAGTTCGTCGAAGCGTTCTGGAACATCGTGAACTGGGACTTCGCAGCGAAGAACTTCGCGTAAGTCCGGCGCCTGCGCGCCGCCACGGCGCGCGCGGCATCGAAAAAAGCCCTCGTTTCCGAGGGCTTTTTGTTTTTGCGCGGCCCGAACGTGCCGCGTTCGCCGGTTCAGCCCACCATGCCGAACAGCCAGCCGAGCGCCGCGCTCGCGATCACGACTGCCCACGGCGGCACGCGCCAGAACACCAGCGCGACGAAGGCGACCAGTGCGGCGGCCAGGTCGCGCGGCGCGACGATCGTGTCGGTCCAGACCGGGTGATAGAGCGCGGCGAGCAGCAGCCCGACGACGGCCGCATTCACGCCGGCGAGCGCGGCCTGCATCCGCGTGCTGCGGCGCAGGCGTTCCCAGAACGGTGCGGTGCCGGCGATGAGCAGGAACGACGGCGCGAAGATCGACACGAGTGCGATCGTGCCGCCGAGCCAGCCGTTCGGCGCATCGCGCAGCGACGCTCCGAGGAAGGCGGAGAACGTGAACAGCGGCCCCGGTACGGCCTGCGCGACCCCATACCCGGCGAGAAACGCCGAATCGCCGACCCAGCCGGGTGCGACCACCGCCGCCTGCAGCAGCGGCAGCACCACATGGCCGCCGCCGAACACGAGCGCACCGGTGCGGAAGAACGCATCGACGACGGCGAGCGTATCGGAGCGCAGTGCGTGGGCCGCGAACGGCACGGCGACGAGCAGCGCCGCGAACACCGCGAGCCACAGCACGCCTGCCCGCGGCGACACGTGCAGCGGCAACGGTTCATGCGCGTCGCGCGCCGGTTGCGGCAGCAGCACGAGACCGGCCGCTGCGGCCACGACGATCACCGCGACCTGCGTCCAGGCGGCCGGCGCGAGCAGCGCGACGCACGCGGCCGCGGCCATCAGCGTGACGCGCCGCGCATCCGGGCACAGCGTGCGCGCCATGCCCCACACGGCCTGCGCGATCACCGCGACCGACACGATGCGCAGCCCGTGCAGTGCGCCGGCTTCGATCGGCGCGCCCGTAGCATGCACGCCGAGTGCGAACAGCATCATCAGCAGCGCCGACGGCAGCGTGAAACCGAGCCACGCGGCGAACATGCCGGCATAGCCGGCACGCGCGAGACCGATCGCCATCCCGACCTGGCTGCTCGCCGGCCCCGGCAGGAACTGGCACAGCCCGACGAGATCCGCATAAGTGCGCTCGGTGAGCCAGCCGCGCCGCGTGACGAATTCCGCGCGAAAGTAGCCGAGATGCGCGACCGGCCCCCCGAACGACGTCAGGCCGAGCCGCAGGAACGCGATGAATACGGGCCACGGGTGACGGGCGGGGGCGGGGAGGGTCGACGTGTTCAAGGGGCGGTGCGCGCGACGGATGGAACGAGCCGCCACGATAGCGCATCGCGGCGGCTGCGGGCAGCGCGTCGCGGTGGATAAAGACCGATAGCGGCCGTTATGCGGCGTTCAGTGCGTGCCGTCGCCGAGCCCGCTCGCGCGGCGCAACGCGTCGATGTCCACGAGTTCGATCTCGCCGACGTGCAGCCGCACGACGCCGTCGGCCTGCAGCGCCTTCAGCAACTGGTTGGTGGTCTGCCGCGTCAGCGACAGCATCGACGCGAGCGTTTCCTGCGACAGCCGGACGTGCGTGCGCCCGGCGCTGATGCCGCCGTAGCCTTCGGCGATCATCAGCAGTCGCGCGGCGAGCCGCTGCGCGGCCGGCATCACGCTCATCGACTCGACGGTCAGGAAGCTCAGGCGCAGCTTTTGCGCCATCAGCAGCGCGAACTGCCGCCAGTATTGCGGCGTCGTATCGAGGATCGCGAGCAGCGCGGCCTGCGGTACGTGCAGCAGCAGCGCGTCGTCGAGTGCAATGGCGTCGTGCGTGCGCGGCTGGCCGTCGAACAACGCGATCTCGCCGAACCACGTGACGGGTTCGGCCACCGTCAGCAGCGCTTCCTTGCCCTGCGGATCGACCGCACCTATCGTGAGTGAACCGGCCAGTACCGCGTACAGCCCGCACGGCGGGTCGCCGCGCCGGAACAGCGCGTGGCCGGACGGCAGACGGCGCAGCGTCGCGCGGGCGATCAGCTCCGCGCGCAGCGCGGGCGGCAGCGCGGCGAACCACGGGTTCGCTTCGATCTGCGGCAGGTACGGGGCGAGCGAGGAAGGCATGGGCACGCGATGTCGGGTAGCTGACAGAGGTTCTCGGGCGTGACGCGCATCATAGCGCTCAATAACCGATCAGGAGACGCGATGAAGACCCTCGAAGACCATCTTTCCCAGTATGCGGCCTACCATCGCGACGCGCGCAACATCGCGACGCATCTGGTCGGCATCCCGATGATCGTGTTCGCGGTCGAGGTGTTGCTGTCGCGGCCGGCGATCGGGGCGCTGGCCGGCATCGCGTTGTCGCCGGCGCTGCTGCTCGTCGTCGTGTCCGCGGTGTTCTACCTGCGTCTCGACCTGCGGTTCGGGATCGTGATGGCCGTGCTGCTCGCGCTCGGCCTGTGGGCCGCGCAGTCGCTGGCGCGGCTGCCGACCGCGCAGTGGCTCGCGATCGGCGTCGGCGCGTTCGTCGTCGGCTGGATCGTGCAGTTCGTCGGGCACTGGTTCGAAGGCCGCAAGCCCGCGTTCGTCGACGATCTGGTCGGCCTGATCGTCGGGCCGCTGTTCGTCGTCGCCGAGGTCGCGTTCTTCGCGGGGCTGCGCAGCGACGTGCGCCGCGAAGTCGAGCGGCGCGCGGGCCCCGTGCATGGGGGCCCGCATTCGCATGTCTGACGGGCCGGCCGGGCCGGTCTGCGTGTTCGGCGCGGGGGCGCTCGGCTGCTATCTCGGCGGCCGCCTCGCGGCGGGCGGCGCGGATGTGACGCTCGTCGGCCGCGCGCGGATCGGCGACGCGATTCATCGGCACGGGCTCACGCTGACCGATCGGCGCGGCTATCGCGCGGCGCTCGCGCCGGCCGATGTCGGATTCGCGACCGATCCGGCCTCGGCGGCCGACGCACGGCTCGTGCTCGTCGCGGTGAAGTCGGGCGCCACGCGCGAGGCCGCCGCGCAGCTGGCCGGCGTGCTGCGGCCCGGCACCATCGTGATCAGCTTCCAGAACGGCCTGCACCATGCCGACACGCTGCGCGACGCGTTGCCGCAAGCAACCGTGCTGGCCGGCATGGTGCCGTTCAACGTGATCGAGCGCGGGCCCGGCGCGTTTCACCAGGGTTCGGCCGGCACGCTCGCGGCCGAGGCGGCGCCGGCGCTGCAGCCGTTCACCGGCATGTTCGCGCGCGCCGGATTGCCGCTCGTGCTGCATCGCGACATGCGCGCCGTACAGTGGGCGAAGCTGCTGCTCAACCTGAACAATCCGATCAATGCGCTCGCGAACCTGCCGCTGCGCGACGAACTCGCCCAACGCACGTACCGGCGCTGCGTCGCATTGGTCCAGCGCGAGGCGCTGCACTGGCTGGCGCGGGCCGCGCTCCGGCCCGCGCGGTTGACGCCGCTGCCGGCCGCGTGGATCCCGGCCGTGCTCGATCTGCCCGATGCGGCTTTTCGGGTGCTCGGCGGCCGGATGCTGGCGATCGATCCGTTGGCGAGATCGTCGATGTCCGACGATCTCGCGGCGGGCCGCGCGACCGAAGTCGACTGGATCAACGGTGAAATCGTGCGGCTGGCCGGGCGCTTCGGTGCGTCGGCGCCGGTCAATGCGCGACTCTGCGTGCTCGTCCACGACGCTGAAAGCGCGGCGGCGCGCCCGGCGTGGCGAGGCGATGCACTGTGGGCCGATCTGTCCGCGCAGGTGCCGCACGCGGGCCACGTGCCGGCCGGGTAGGCTGGGTAGGCCGGCGTCGCACCATCCGCCGTCGCCACGGGCCGTGCGCAACGGCTAAGATGCGGAGTGCGTCATACGACGCGCCTTTGCGGAGCAATCGCCATGGTGGATCGCCCAACTCTCGATGCCTACGATGCGCATGCGGCGCAATTCGCACAGGACTGGCTCGACCAGGCCGCACCCGACGACATGTACGCGCTGCTCGAACAGCATTTCTCGCCGGGGCTGACCGCCGACGTCGGTTGCGGCGCGGGGCGCGACACGGCCTGGCTCGCGTCGCGCGGCTTCGACGTGCGCGGCTACGACGCGAGCGCCGCGCTGCTCGACGAGGCGCGGCGGCGCCATCGGGGTCTGGTTTTCGAGCTGGCCGCGTTGCCGGCGCTGGCCGGCGTACCGTCCGGCGCGTTTCGCAACGTGCTGTGCGAAACGGTCGTCATGCATCTCGAACAGGCGGACGCAGCCGCGGCCGCCGCGCGGCTGGCCGATCTGCTGATGCCGGGCGGCACGTTGTACCTGAGCTGGCGGGTGGCCGGAAACGGCGTGTTGCGCGACGAGCGCGGCCGCCTCTATACGCCGCTCGACTCGGCGCGGATGCATGCGGCGCTGGGCGCCGGCGTGCACGTGATCGACGAACACGAAGTCGTCAGCGCGTCGTCCGGCAAGCGCGTGCACCGGCTGATCGTGCGCAAGGCGGGCGGCGACGCGTGAACGCGGCGCGCTATCGGGTTCAGTCGCGGTTGAGCGCCGCTTCCCAGTTGATGTCGACGCAGAGCACCTGCATGCCCGTCGCGGCAGGTGCGGCGATCGACGCGGTCACGCACAGGTGCGCCTCGTTGATCGACAGGTAGGGCGGCGTCAGATGCACGCCGCCCGGCGCGCGCATCGCGTCGATGAAATACGGGCGGCGTTCCCAGCTCGCGCCCTCGGAATGCAGCAGCGGCCGGAAGCGCTTCGCGCGTTGCGACACGCTGCCGCGCGCGAGCACGTTGTCGCCGATCTGGCGGCCCGACGCGTCGAGCAGGAAGCAGCGCGCGGTCTCGGGCAGCCCGAGCACGGCGGCGGCCGCATCGGTGAGCGATTCGCCCGCGCCGAGCTTGCGGCTCGCTTCCTCCAGCGCGGCGACGTACGGCGCGAGCCGTTCCGCCTGCGTGCGCTCGCGCTGCGCGACGCGCAGCCGCAGCGCGGCCGACAGCGTATCCATGCAGCCCGCGGCGGCCTGCGGCTGCACGGGATCGACGCTCGGCCCCGCAAAGTACTGGCCCTGCACGAAATCGACGTCGCATTCGAGCGCGATCAGTGCGTCGCGTTCGGTCGTGAGCCCGCCCATCAGCACGAGCTGCCCGGATTCGTGCAGCAGCGACACGAGCCCCGGCAGCACGCGTTCGAGATGCGAGTGCTCGCTCGCCTGCGCGAGGATGCCGCGGTCGAGCGTGACGATGTCGGGATGCAGATGCCATACGCGATCGACGTTCGAATGCTTCGCGCCGAACCCGACGAGCGCGATCAGGAAGCCGGCCTTGCGCAGGCCGTCGATGATCGCCGCATAGCGCGGCGTTTCGCCGCCGGCCTGCTCGGGCACCTCGAGCACCACGCGGTGCGGCGGCAGCCCGAGCGCCTTCAGGTTCGCGAGCAGCGCGTCGCCGTAGATTGTGTCCATCAGCGCGGCCGGATGCAGGCTCAGGAAGAGCCATTCGTCGTGGCTGTCGAACGCGTGGAAGTTACCGAGATGCAGCGATTCGGCGAGCCGGCCGAGCTCGAGCAGGTCGCCGCGCCGCGCCGCCTGCGTGAATACCTCGTGCGACGCCACCTGACGGCTTTCCTCGTCGTGCGCGCGCAGCGACGCGTGATAGCCGATCGCGCGCCGGTGCGACACCGAGAAAACGGGCTGGAACACGCTGAACACCGTGTAGCCGCCGTACAGCACGGTGCGCCGGTTCCCGTCGTCGCCGGCGACCGGGCGGGGCGGCTGAAAGCCGGGGGGATCGATTTCGATCATGCTCATGATGTCGGCCGAAGGAAGATTGCCAGTTTACCCACAGAATAGGCCAGCAAGAAGCATGCACGGCGGGGCGCCGCGCGCGGCCGCTCGTCGCGGCCGGCTCGCGCACGCGCGCCGCGCCGCGTTGCACCGCGATGGTGCGCGCGCGCCCGATTCGGCGCGCACCGCGCGTCACGCGCGCTCGGACGGGTCGGTCTTGCGCGCTGTGCTGCGGATCTCGGGCGCGAGCTGCGCGAAGATCCACGCGGACGCGGCCGTGATGATCCCGACGCAGATGAACGTCGCATGGAACGCCGGCAGCGTGTTGCTCGGCGTCACGGTGCGCAGCATGCCGGTGAACGTCGCGAGCAGCGCGCCGGCGACCGTGACGCCGAGGCTCATCGACAGCATCTGCACGAGCGAGAAGAGGCTGTTGCCGCTGCTCGCGCCGCCGGTGCCGAGATCCTTCAGCGTCAGCGTGTTCATCGCGGTGAACTGCATCGAGTTGAAGCCGCCGAACAGCGCGAGATGCACGACCTTCACCCACACCGGCACCGTGTCGCGCATCAGGGCGAAGCTCGCCATCATCACGCCGACCATGATCGTGTTCGCGAGCAGCACCTTGCGGTAGCCGTGCTGCGTGATCAGGCGCGTGATGATCCGCTTCGAGAACATGCCGGCCGCCGCGACCGGCAGCATCATCAGCCCGGCCTCGAACGCCGAATAGCCGAGGCTCACCTGCAGCAGCAGCGGAATCAGGTACGGCATCGCGCCGCTGCCGATCCGCGCGAACAGATTGCCGAGCAGCCCGACGCTGAACGTGTGGATCTTGAACAACTCCAGCGAGAAGATCGGCTGCGGTGCGCGCACCGCGTACAGCCCGTACGCGACGAAGCACGCGAGGCTCAGGATCAGCAGCACCAGCACGGCCGCGTGCTGCATGCCGAGATCGGCGAGCCCGTCGAGCGACAGCGAGATCGCGACCATCCCGATCGTCAGCAGCAGATAGCCCTTCAGGTCGAAGCGGCCGGCGGCCGGGTTGCGCGAATCGGGCATCGAATAGAAGGTCGCGATGCAGCCCGCGACGCCGACCGGCACGTTGATCAGGAAGATCCAGTGCCACGACGCGATCTTCACGAGCCAGCCGCCGAGCGTCGGCCCGATCAGCGGGCCGATCAGGCCCGGAATCGCGACGAACGACAGCGCGGGCAGGTAGCGCTCGGCCGGGAACGTGCGCAGCACCGCGAGCCGTCCGACCGGCAGCAGCATCGCGCCGCCGACGCCCTGCACGACGCGGAACGCGACGAGCTGCGTCAGCGTATGGGCGTTCGCGCACAGCAGCGAGCCGAGCGAGAACACCAGGATCGCGCTGAAGAACACGCGCCGCGTACCGAACGTATCGGCGAGCCAGCCCGACACGGGGATCATCACCGCCATCGTCAGCGAGTACGCGATCACGACCGATTGCATCCGCAGCGGCGATTCGCCGAGGCTCGCGGCCATCGACGGCAGCGCCGTGTTGACGATCGTCGCGTCGAGCGTCTGCATGAAGAAGCCCGTCGCAACGAGCCAGAGCATCACGGTGAGGTTCTTTTCGCCGGGAGCGGCGGCGGGGGGGCGTTGGAACATGACGGCAGGGGCGGTGGCGCGGGACAGCCGACATTGTAGGGAAAGCCGCCGCGCCGTGCAGTTTGGGGCCGGGATGTCATGCGGCCGCGACCTGCCGTTCCGGCCCGACCGCCGGAAGCCTGTCTCCGTCGGGCGGCCGGTACAGTTCAGCCAAAAGTGTCTGCGGCCGTATCTGTCCGTGTGCGGCAGCTATCCGAAATACTGGTGCCATTGAACCCGTGCGACCAGGAGGCCGTCATGCGCGAACTGCGACTTTACGTGATGGACGGCGACGAGCCGGCGGGACGGTGGCGGATCGTCGATCGCACGCTGCTCGAGGTGGCCGAAGGCGACGTGTGGGTGACCGTCGAGGGTCGGCCCGACGATCACTGGCTGGGCGCGGGCGCCTCGCTGACGTTGCTGCCCGGCACGCGCGCGTGGGTCAGCGCCGGGCCGGGCGGCGCGACGTTCGCGTTCGGCCCGCTCGCGGCGCCAGCCGAGCGCTGCACGTCCGCATGGTGGCGCCCGTTCGCCGCGTGGCGCGGCGGCCGGCGTCACGCGGGTGCGTCGCTGCCGACGTAGCGCGCCCGGGGCCGGATCAGCTTGCCGTCCGCATATTGTTCGAGCGCGTGGGCGATCCAGCCGGCCGTGCGGCCGGCCGCGAACAGGGTGAACGCCGCGCCGTCGGGCAGCGCGAGCGTGCGCTCCAGCACCGCGAGCGCGAAATCGATCGTCGGCCGCAGGCCCGTCGCCGCTTCGACGTGTGCGGCGAGCGCGCGCGCCATGTGCAGCGCTGGGCGGTCGGGTACCGCCGCATGCAGCGCATCGAGCAGCGCCCGCGCGCGCGGGTCGCCGTCGGGATACAGCGGGTGCGCGAAGCCGGACAGGGCCGTGCGGGCGCCGTCCGCGCGTTCGTCGTGCGCCAGCCGCAGCGCCAGGTAGCGATCGAGATCGGCGGCGCGGGCCGCTTCGTCGAGCAGCGTGCCGGCGCGGAACGTCTCGCCGCCGTGGCGCGGTCCCGACAGCGCCGCGAGCCCACCCGAGATCGCGCCGAACAGATGGGTGCCGGTCGACGCGATGCAGCGCACCGCGAAGGTCGACGGATTCAGTTCGTGATCGGCGCACAGCACGAGCGCACGCCGCAGCAGGTCGGCTTCGTCGCGCCGCCGCACGCGCCACGCTGCCGCGAGCTGGCGGTGCACGGGCGCGTCGCCCGGCGCGATGCCGGCGAGCGCGGCCGTCGCGATACGCAGCAGCAGCGCCGCGGCATCGAGCTGGGCGTCGCGCCCCTGCGCCCACCGGCGCGGCAGCGACGCGGCCGCGGCCGGCAGCAGCACCAGTGTCCGTTCGAGCGGCGCGAGATGCGCCCAGCGACGCGCCCAGTCGTCCCACTGCGCCGCGTCGAAACCGGTCGATGCGAGCGACGTGGCGGCCAGCCGCGCGGGCGGACAGTCCCATAGCCGCGCGGCCGTTTCCTCGAGTGTCGCGGCGTCGGCCAGCGCGATCGCATCGGCGCCGCGGTAGCGCAGGCGGCCGTCGGCGATCTGCGTGATCCGCGATTCCAGGACCGGCACGCCCCAGTCGAGCGAGCGTTCGGCGACACCGCCCGCGCGTTTCGCGTCGGCGCGGCGGCGCGCGAGCAGGCGCACCTCGTTCGCGTCGTAGCGGCGGCGCTTGGTGGCGCCATCGGGCAGCGAGCGCAGCAGGCCGCGGCTCACGTACGCGTAGAGGGTGCTCACGCTGACGCCGAGCATGCCGGCGGCTTCCTGCGCACTGACGGATGTCATGCCGGTTGCTCCTGTCGCCGCGCATGAAGCGCGGGCCCGCTACAACTATTCGTTATGTATTGATTCGCGCAATCAAGATTGATCGTGCCTGTCGCGAATTCTAGACTCGATTCCGTCTCCTCAACGGCGTCTCCTTCACCATGACACCCGAATTCGCATTGGCGCATCTTTGGCAACTCGCAGACGGCGAGCGCGACGCGCTGGCCCGCACGACCGTGACCGGGCAGGACCCGACGTTGCCGTCGACGTTTCATGTCGGCACGCTTGCCGCCGCGACGATCGCCGCAGCCGGGCTCGCGGCAGCCGAATGCCATCGGCTGCGAACGGGCGTCGCGCAATCGATCGACGTGTCGGTGCGCGACGCGCTCGTGGCGTTCCGCAGCGAACGCTACCTGCGCGTGGACGACGGGCCGCCGCCGGAATTGCGCCATCCGGTGACCGGCTTCTTCGAGACGGGCGAGGGACGCTGGATTCAGTTGCATGCGAATTTCCCGCATCACCTGCGCGGCATTCTCGGCGTGCTCGGCTGCGGCTCGCAGCCCGCCGACGTGGCCGCGGCGATCCGCACGTGGGACGGCGCGGCACTCGATACCGCGCTGGCCGATGCCGGCCTGTGCGCGGCATTGATCAGAACCCCTGACGAATGGGCGGCTCACGAGCAGGCGCGCGCGATCGCGTCGCTGCCGCTGTTCGAGATCGAGCGGATCGGCGACGCGCCGGCCGAGCCGATCGGCCGCGGCGAAGCCGGCCAGCCGCTGGCCGGCGTGCGCGTGCTCGATCTCACGCGCATCATCGCGGGGCCGGTCGCGGGCCGCACGCTGGCGTCGCACGGCGCGCAGACGCTGCTCGTTAATGGTCCACACCTGCCGAACATCGCGCCGCTCGTAATCGACAACGGGCGCGGCAAGCGCTCGACGTGGATCGATCTGCGCGACGCGGCAGGCGTCGATACGCTGCACGCGCTGGTGCGCGACGCGGACGTGTTTCTGCAGTCGTACCGGCCCGGCGCGCTCTCGGCGCGCGGCTTCTCGCCGCAGGCCCTGGCGGCGCGGCGGCCCGGCGTCGTCTACGTGTCGGTGTCGGCGTACGGGCATGCAGGATCGTGGGCGAAGCGGCGCGGTTTCGACAGCCTCGTGCAGTCGGCGAGCGGAATCGCATGGCAGGAGCAGCAGGCCGCGCGGGCGAGCGGGCCGCGCCATCTGCCGTGCCAGGCGCTCGACCATGCGACGGGGTATCTCGCCGCGTTCGGCGCGATGATCGCGCTCGCACGGCGCGCACGCGAAGGGGGAAGCTGGCACGTGCGGATGTCGCTCGCGCAGACGGGGCGCTGGCTGCAGTCGTTCGGCGCCGTGCCGGACGGGCTGCAGGCGCCCGATCTCGCGCTTGCCGACGTGCGGGACAGGATCGACCGCATCGCGTCGCCGTTCGGCGTGCTCGACACCGTGCGGCCGGCCGAACGGTTGTCGGCGACGCCGCCGTCGTTCGCGCGTCCGCCCGTGCCGCTCGGCACCGACGACGCGCGCTGGCTATGAGGGCCGGCGACGCTCGCTCGCGTTACTTGCGCAGTTCGACGACGAAATCGTAGTAGTCGTTGCGGCAGTAGGTATCGGTCAGTTCGATCGCGCGCTGGTCGGACGTATAGCCGATCCGCGTGATCAGCAGGAGTGCGTCGTGCGGGGCGATACCCATCTGCTCGGCGATCTCGTCGGTCGCGTTGACCGCGCGGAAATGCTGCAGCGCGCGCACGATCGGCGTGCCGCGCGCTTCGAGATAGCTGTACAGCGAGCCGACGATCGCCTGGGGATCGGGAATCAGCGTTGCGGGGAACGTCGAATTCTCGACGGCCATCACGATGCCATCGGCGAGCCGCAGACGTTTCAGGCGTGTAACCGATGCGGCCGGCGACAGTCCGAGCTGGATCACTTCATCGCGGTTCGCCGGCTGAATTTCGCGCGCGAGCCACTGCGAGCTCGGTTTGAAGCCGCGGCGCTCGAGCATTTCGCTGAAGCTCGACAGTCGCGACAGCGGATCCTCGTAGCGTGGCTGGATGAAGTTGCCCGCGCCCTGGGTGCGGCGGATCAAGCCTTGCTCGACGAGCAGCGCGATCGCCTTGCGCGCGGTGATGCGCGACACGCCGAGCGCTTCGGACAACACACGCTCGGAAGGCAGCGCTTCGCCGGCCGTCCAGCGGTTGTCGTGGATCGCATCGCCGAGCTTGCGGGCGAGCTGCAGGTAGAGCGGCGTATCGTTGTCGGGGTCGGGGCGCAGGTCCTGCCAGCGGTCGTCCGTGGGTGCCTTCATACAATGGGTATCGATCAGGTTGCGGCCATTCTAAGTCATCATGCCGCGCCGTTATAGCCGGTTTTTGCCGTGCAATAGGCCGGGGGCGCACCGATTGACTACACTGATGCGTCGTATCCGATGCTTCGGCCGCGGTGTGCGGCCACGAATCCGCAACGAGGAACGCATGACAGACACGATCGCCACGGTCGTTTTGCCGAACGGCGAGACGATTCCGAAGCTGGGCTTGGGCACCTGGGAAATGGGCGAGCGGCCGGCGCGGCGCGCGGACGAGATCGCCGCGCTGCGCGAGGGCGTCGAACTCGGGATGACGCTGGTCGATACGGCCGAGATGTATGGCGACGGCGCGACCGAGGAACTGGTCGGCGACGCGCTCGCGGGCCTGCGCGACGACGTGTTTCTCGTCAGCAAGGTCTATCCGCACCATGCGAGCCGGCGCGGCGTCGTCGCCGCGTGCGACGCGAGCTTGAAGCGCCTGCGTACCGATCGCCTCGACCTGTACCTGCTGCACTGGCGCGGATCGGTGCCGCTCGAGGAAACCGTCGAGGGCTTCGACGCGTTGCAACGTGCGGGCAAGATCCGCCACTGGGGCGTGAGCAACTTCGATACGGCCGACATGGCCGAACTCGTCGACGAGGCGGGCGGCGATGCGTGCGCGACCAACCAGATTCTCTACAACATCGCGCGACGCGGTCCGGAATTCGACCTGCTGCCGTGGCTGGCCGAGCACCGGATTCCGGCGATGGCGTACAGCCCGGTCGATCACGGGCGTCTGCCGAAACACTCGCCGCTCGACGAGATCGCGAGGCTGCGCGGCGTGTCGGTGACGCGCGTCGCACTGGCATGGGTGCTCGCGCAGCCGGGTGTATTCGCGATTCCGAAGGCGTCGCGGATCGAACACGTGCGCGACAACCGCGCCGCGCTCGATTTCGTGTTGAGCGATGACGAGCGCGCGCAGCTTGACGCATATTTCCGTCCGCCGCGCAGCAAGCGCGCGCTCGAGATGCTCTGACCGTATTCGGCCGGGCAACGCTTCGGGTCAGTGGTTGCCGCCGGACGATCCGCCGTTGCCGTGACCGCCGCCATTGCCGTTGCCGGCGCCACGGCCGTTGCCGACGCCATTGGCCCCGCCGTTGCCGGCGCCGCCACTGCCATTGCCGTTGCCGTTGCCACCGCCATTGCCGTGGCCGCCGGTGCCATGAGCGCCGCCGCTGCCGCTGCCGCTGCTTCCGCCGCTCCCGCCGCTCCCGCCGCCGTTGCCCGAGCCACCACTGGCGTTGCCGTGGCCTCCACCGCCGGCACCGCCAGCGCCACCGTTGCCGTTGCCACGACCGTTGGCGCCGCCATTGCCGGCTCCGCCACTGCCGTTGCCATTGCCGTTGCCGCCACCATTCCCGTGACCGCCGGTGCCGTGACCGCCGCCGCCGTCGCCGTGACCGCCGGTGCCGCCGTCGCCATGGCCGCTGCCATTGCCGTGACCACCATCGCCGTCGCCATGACCGCCGCTGCCACCGTCGCCATGGCCGCCGCCATTGCCGTGGCCACCACCGCCGTCGCCATGACCGCCGCCGCCACCGTC